>CAKZMC010000061.1 GCA_937128055.1 uncultured Actinomycetes bacterium
GCTTCAACCTGGTGGGGAGGCTCTCGGTGCTCGAGAACATCCTCGTGGGAAGACTGGGGCGTAAGCCCGTGTGGCACAGCATATTGGCGGGTTTCGACGACGCGGAAAAGGCGGAGGCCATGGAGCTTTTGGAGAAGGTGGGGTTATCGGCCCTGGCGCAGAGGAGGGCTGAGACCCTGAGCGGTGGCGAGCAGCAGCGCGTGGCGCTGGCGAGAGCGCTCATGCAGGGGTGCCGAGTTCTGCTCGCCGACGAGCCCGTGGCCAACCTCGATCCCAAGACGGCGGAAGAGATCATGTCCTATCTCAGGGACATCACCGAGGCCTACGAAATCCGCACCCTTGCGGTGCTGCATCAGCCGGAGTACGTGCGCGCATACTGCACGCGGGTGCTCGGCATCAGGGACGGAAAGATCGTTTACGACGGACCACCGGATCTGAGCGATGAAGACCTCGACGTTATCTACGGCAGAGAGCTGCGCGTTACCGCGTCGGTGGCTTAGGCCGCGCACTTTCGTGGCCCTGCTGTTCCTGGGCCTGTTCATCTACGGATGTTACTTCCTCGGCTTCAGCCCGAACGAGCTGGTCACCGGGATACCGAATATGTTGAGGTTCGTGCGCGCCCTTTTCCCGCCAAGGTTGTCGGTGCTGCCCGAGCTCTTCGCGCCGTCCATGGTCACAGTGTTAATGGCCTTCGTGGGGACCACCATCGCGGCGGCGTTGAGCCTCCCCCTGGCCCTTCTCGCGGCGAACAACCTGGCCACTTCCCGGGTCGCGCGTTTCTTCATGCATCTCTCGAGGCTTTTCGCCGAGACGATGAGGGTCATCCCGGACGTGGTCTTCGGGCTCATCTTCATCACCGCCGTTGGCCTGGGGCCTTTCCCGGGCACCCTGGCCATAGCCCTGCATTCCATCGGGATGCTGGGGAAACTCTACCGGGAGGCTATAGAGGAGATCGATCCCGGCCCACCGGAGGCGGTCGCCTCCGTCGGCGCGACAAAGCTGCAGGTGGTGCGCTACGCCGTGCTTCCGGCGGTGCTGCCGTCCATGGTCTCCAACACCCTTTACAGGTTCGACATCAACGTCCGTTCCTCCGTCATCCTCGGTTTCGTGGGAGGAGGGGGTCTGGGTTACAGGCTCCTGACAGCCATGAAGCTCTTCAAGTACGATGAGTTGCTCACCATTCTCCTGGTATTATTTGCCATAATATGGTTGACGGAGAAGGTTTCGGACAGGCTGCGGGAGTTGATCATAGGCGATCCCCTGCTGAGGTGAGAGCGGCGAGGAGAAGGATGAGCAGAGAGAGGTTCGAGCTGATAGCGGACGGCAGGACGGAGACGCTCGAGAGGTTCGCGGAAGACATAAAGAGCGGAAGCCAGGTCATGGTATTCAGGCCTCCGAGGCGTGCCATGGTGATGATGAGGGCTTTCGATCCGGTTTCCGGAGGGACCTTCAACCTCGGCGAGGTCCTGGTCACGGAGGCGGAGAGCTTCGGGAAATCCGATTCCATGCGGCGCGCGCT
>CAKZMC010000062.1 GCA_937128055.1 uncultured Actinomycetes bacterium
AAATTCAAGACCTGACCCCTTTTATAAATGGGTGAGGTGGCGGGGGGCCAGGTAGACGTCGGCCTTATCCAGCGCCACCGCAAGCTCCGCAGGCGTGTTCGCCTCCAAGCCCACCAGCCCGAACCCCTCGGCCACTTCTCTCCAGCGGTAGGGCTCTCCCACCACGCACACCGTGACCCCGATGCCCTCCCGGCGCGCCGTATCCAGCTCCTGTACGTGGTGCAGGAGCGCCTCGCTGTCGCATAGGGCGAAGACCCTTTCCCGGGGCCGCGCGAGCTTGACCCCCAAGGCCATGGGCAGGCCGTAACCGAAGCCCTTCAACCCCCACGACCTGAACCGCGTGTTGTCCATCCTGGCGGGGCAGAGGACGGTCCCCCAGTAGCACGACTCCCGTCCGTCCAGCACCAGCAGGTCCCGCTCGCGCATGGCCTCCCCCAGGGCGCCGACCGCCGCGCCCGTCTTGTTGCCGGAGGCGTCCTTCTTTATGGCCTCCATCTCGAGTAGGTAAGACTCGCGGCACGCGTCCCTCCACCTCACCCTCTCCGGTGGAGGTTCGCCCGCGAGCGACGCGAGGGAGATGCACAGCGACGCCGCATCTCCCGCCAGCGCCGCCTCCACCTCCCCGGCCGCTCCCAGCAGCTCCGGCTCCGGCGAGGTCTGGATGACCTTGACCTTCTCGCGGTCAACCATCTGCAGCACGTACTCCTGCTCCCTCAGGGTGGCTCCCGCGAAAAGAAGCGCGTCCGCCTGCCCGCAGGCGTCATGCAGCCGGGAAAGTGCGGGGTGCCCCAAGATGCCCATGTAGGATGCATTATCACCGGTGATGCCGGAAAGCGCGGCCGGCGTCAGCGCCACCGGGCTGGCGAGCTTCGCAGCCAGCGATGCCAGGGGCTCCCAGGCCGCCTCGCGCAGGATGCTCAATCCCGCCACGACGATGGGCCTGCTCGCCTCTCGCAGGAGGGAGGATGCCGTCCTCAGTTCCTCTCCGCCGGGGAAGACGTGACCGGAGAAGCGGCCGCTGCCGGGGGGAGGCAGCAGCTTCCTGAGTTTCTTCCCCGTAACCAGCCGCGACTGGTAGAAGACGTCCACGGGCACGTCCATGTGCACCGGCCCCTTCTCGCCGCAAAGGGCTTCCCGCAGCGCCCTCTGCACCAGGCGAGGAATCCTCTTCCAGTTGTAGGCTATGCAGTTCCAGCGAGTGACCCCCTCCAGCATCTCCGCCTGGTAGCAACCCTGCAGCGATTCCTGGGCTGGATACATCTTCCAGCTCTGCACCTGGGGCGAGATGGAAAATATCGGTACGTGATCCGCCCAGGCGTTCGCGGTACCGGCCGCGGAATAGATGGCCCCCGCCCCCACCGTGGAGATGATCACCGCCACCTGGCCCGAGGCCCTGGCGTAGCCGTCCGCCATCATGGCGCCGGCCGCCTCGTTGCGCGGCACCACCAGTTTCAGCTCCGGTTCCCTGCCTATGGCGTCGAAAAGGGGGAGCACCTGGCCTCCCACCACCCCGATGAAATGTCTCACTCCCTCCTGGGCAAGGGTCTTCGCGACCAAGTCTCCCCCGGTCAGCATGTGCATCTCCCTCACCCCCTACTCCAGATCCTTATCCAGGATAACGTTCAAGGCGTATTTCGCCCTGTTCACCAGGCGGCGGTCCAGTTTCATCTTGGGGATCCCCAGGGCGCGCAGCGGGTTGATGGGCACCCCCGCGAACTCGCCCAGGGCGAAGCTCGCCAGGGTTTCCGGGAAGGTGTCCGGGTCGCAGACCACGTCCAGCACGGCGGGCCCTCCCGCCTCCCTCGCTTCCCGCAAGGCGGGCGCTATCTCCCCCGCCTTCACGATCCTGCGGCCGTAACAGCCGAACCCCCGCGCCACCGCCGCGTAATCGATGTCCCCCAGCTCGGAGCCCACGCGGCGCGCGCCGAAGAAGAGGTCCTGCGCGCCCTTGATCATGTTCCAGCAGCCGTCGTTGAAGATGACCACCACGAAGTCCATACCCAGGCGCCGCGCGTTCTCCAGCTCCTGCACGTTGTAGAGGAAGGAGCCGTCGCCCTGCATGACCACCAGCGGCCTCTCCGGGTCGGCAGCCCTGATCCCCATGGCCACCGGTATACCGGACCCCAGCGTGCCCATGCCGGCGGGGAAGAGGGCGGTCTTGGGGCGGTGGTCAAGGCAGAACATGGCCGCCCAGAGCGCCGTGTTGCCGCCATCGATGACGAAAAAGGTGCCCGGAAGCGACTGTTCCTTCACGGTGCGGGCCAGGTATCCCTGGTGAATCACCGGCCAGGAGGCGTCGGCCTCCTTCTCCACCCGCGAGCGCCAGCGGCGTTTCACCGCGAGGAGGTGCTCCAGCCACTCGCGGTGCGCGGGGTTCGGCTTCACCTCCCCCTCCTCCGCCATGGAAAGCATCTGCAGCAGCACCGCCCTGGCGTCTCCCAGGATGGGTACCTCCACGGGGATGTTCAGGCAGATGTTCACGGGATCGATGTCCACCTGTATGAAACGGATATCGGGATTCCACAAGGGGGGCTGGCCGAACCCCTCCAGGCCTCCCAGGGCGGCGCCCACCACCAGCACCACGTCCGCGCGCCTCACGGCACGGTGAAAGGACTCCCCTCCCACGTAGCTGGGCCCGCCGATGTAGTAAGGGTTGTCCCCGTACACCGTCCCCTCCCCCGCCATGGAGGTGGAAGCGGGTATGCGCAACGCGCGCACCAGACGGTCCATTTCCTCCCAAGCCTCGGCGTGCACCACGCCGCCTCCGGAGATGACCAGGGGCCTTTCCGCTTCCGCCAGCATGCGCAGGGCCTTGCGCACCAGTTCCGGGTCCCCCTCCGTGACGGGGGTCTCAAGGCTTCCCAGGCCCTTTCTGACGACGTTTTCCAGCTGTTCGGGGGAGAGTTCCCTGGCTTCCTCCAGGGCCCCCTCCACCACCTCGACGTGCACGGGGCCGTGGCAACCCCCCGTGGCCTCACGGTAGGCCTGTCCGAGGGCGGCCGGTATCTCCTCCCAGCCCTCGACGGTTGTGCTCCACTTGGTGAAGGGGGAGAAGGACCTGCGCTGCGTGTATCCGGGCATATCCACCACCGCGCGCTTTCCCGGCCGGGCGGAGATGATCGCCACGGGAATCTTGTCCGCCCATGCCGTCCCCAGCCCCGCCAGGGCGTTGGCCGCCTCCGCCGGCGTGGAGGTGAGGACCACCGCCGGGAAGTGCTCGTAGTAGGTGTTGGCGCAGGCCATGAACGCCCCCGCTATGTCCCCCAGCGGGGAGATCACCTTGACCCCTTCCCTTCCCTTCAACCATGACAGCACGGGACCCATGGCGCCCGCCTCCCTGCCGGTGGCAAACCTTGCTCCCAGCGCCCCCAGGGAACGAGCGAGCAGTTCGCGCCCATCGACCAGCAAAGCCATCACCCCCATCCTTCTCCGGCGCCTTCATCCGAGAAACGGCGCGCCGGGCAACGCCGATATATCCCTCACCGATATATCCCTTATATATCACTTGCGGCCCATCCCGGAAGGCTTCCGCCCGCAGGGCGCGGGGCGCGCATGCGCGGCTACATCCGCGACCCGCGCTCCATGGCGGCAGGGCAGCACCCCGCGGCCAGCCCTTGCCCGCGCCACCGGGGGCACCGTTGACCATCGCGGTCCTGCCGGCAAGGCACCCCCAACACGGCCATGCTGCCGAGGCAAGGCGGCGCACGCGCGGACCGCGCCGAGATCGTGGCCGGGGATCAACCCTCTCCCCTGCCGAGCGCGGGCACGGCGGCATGGGGGTGGCTGCCACGATAGGGCATCTCTTTCATGTCCCGGGGGCATCGGTTTCCGGCCGCAGGCGCTCGTCGACGGGATCCCGGGAGTCGCGGACCTGCGACTCCCCGCTTCTCACCACGAAAACGGTGGTCATGCCCGCCGCGACGAGGTTCCCCTCCTCGTCCCTCACCTCTCCCTGGCCCACGCCCGTATACCTCCCTTTGTGCAGGGCCTTGCCCTCCGCGTAGAGGACACCCTCTCTCACGTTGGAGACGAAGTTTACGCGCTGGTCGAGTGTGACCGCGGCCTCGTCCATGCCGAGAAGGGTCCCCACGGCGATGGAGCAGGTGGAGTCGAGGAGAGCGGCGAGAACCCCGCCATGCAGTATGCCGTAGAGGTTCTTGTGCTCCTCCCTCACCCGCAGGCGCAGCCTTGCCCGTCCCTCGCCCGCCTCCAGCACCTCCATGCCCATATGACGGTAGAAGGGGGAGTCATTGAGAAGGGAGAATATCCTCTCCCTCAGACCCCGAAGGCTCTCTTCTTCGCTCATCTTCCTGCCTTTCGCCTCTGCCTGCACGGGGGCATCCCCGCCCGCCGGAGAGCGGCCCTGCCCGACGCGCGACATGCATGCAATGATACCGCAATCACACTATCTCCCGCAGCGGCCTCACCTCTATCATGTCCAGGTTGGAGAAGCTCAGGGGATACTTGCCTTCCTGTATGCCGCGGATTATCTCGGTGACCTTGTCGTTCACCGGCGTCGGGACGCCCGCCTCGGCCGATTTCGCCGAGAGGTAGCCGTTGAGGGTCTCCACCTCGCAGGGGAGGCCCTTGCGCAGGTCCTGCAGCATGCTGGCGACCAGGTCGCGGTGCCTGCCCCACACCATCTTGATGACGTTGAGCGCGTTCTCCTCGCTCTCCCTGATGATGTCAAGGAGCACGCCGGGATCTACCCCCTGCATGGGCTCCATGGTTATCCCCAGGGCGCGCGCCGTCTTGATGGTCTCCACGATGATGGTGGTGACCGCCACCAGGGCCTTCTCGTCGTCCAGGATCTCCCCGTAAGTGCAGTTCAGGGCGGCCCCCAGGCCGCTGAAGGAGACGTTGGCCATGAGCTTGGTCCACCGGATCCCCACCAGGTTGGTGGTGATCTCCGGCTTTCCTGCTTTTTCCAGGAGGGACCTTACCGCCTGCAGCCGCTCGCTGACGGAACCGTCCAGTTCCCCGATGTCGTAGGTCATGGCCTCGGTTTCGCTGGTCAGCTCGGAAACCCCGGGCTCCAGGAGGGTCGCCCCCCATCCGATGGCACCGCCCAGGGTCCTCTCCCTCCCCACCACCGCGGCCACCCTCTCCTCGGGCACGCCGTTCTGCAAGGTGATGACGGCGCTCCCCTCCCCGATATACGGGAGGATCTCGGGCAGGGCCACCTCGTCGTAGGTGGTCTTCACCAGGTAAATGACCAGGTCGTACACCCCCTGCATCTCCCCGGGGGTGATCGCCCGCACCGGCACCGTCAATTCCATATGCCCGGTTATGCGCGCCCCCTTCTCGTTCAAGACCCTCACGTGGGCCTCGTTGACGTCCACCAGGACGATGTCCTCCCCTCCCCGGGTGAGGAGGGCGCCGATGACGGTGCCCATGGAGCCCGCTCCCACCAACGCGATTCTCATCTTCCATCCCTCCCTCGCTCGCGGCGTAAAAGCTTTGCGCTCCCCGCCCGCATCCCGCTTTCGCATCCCGCGCCCGGCGCGGCGCCACGCCCGCGCGCCGCCCCGTTCCCTTTCTCTCGCCACGCTCTATTATAAGCGCGCGGCCGCCGTGCCGCTTCCCGGGCACCGCGAGCGTCGCGAAGCGCCCGTCACAAGCGGTGGCGCGACCCCGCCGGCGAGCGGCGCCCCCTGCCGCCGGTTGCCTCCCCGCGCATCTGGTAGAATCTTTACGGAGGTGGAGGCCGATGAAGCTTTGCAGGGTGTTACTCCCGGTGACCGTTTTCCTCGTCGCCGCCTCGTTGGCCGCCCTTCCCGCGGGGGGCTGCTTTACGGACGCCGGCTCCGTGACGCAGGAAGATCCAGGCGAGAACAGCGCGCGCCTGGCGCGGGAACTCGCGGAGCATGTCAAGTACGTGAGGGACAACGCGTCCCAGCTCGCCTCCATCATCCACCGCTATATCAACGTGGAGAGGCAGAGGCACGGCCTGCGCGACCTGCAGTGGGACTCGCAACTCGCCCAGATAGCGTACTCCCACAGCAAGGACATGTCGGAACGGGATTACTTCGGCCACGTCAGCCCCGAGGGCAAGGATTTCGCCGACCGTTACCGGGAAAACGGCTATTCCCTGCAGACACGCGTAGGGGACCAGGTCTACATGGGCGGCGAAAACCTCTTCCTCAGCAACGTGGTGGCTTCCTACACCTACGACCAGCATACAGGCGAGGTCTTCTCATACGATTACCACAGTCTCGAGGAGCTGGCGTCGTCCACCGTGGAGGGCTGGATGGACAGCCCCGGGCACCGCGAGAACATCCTCACCCCCTTCACGCGGGAGGGGATCGGCATCTTCGTCAACGGCGAGGGCGAGGTCTATATCACGGAGAACTTTTCATGAAGCAGGCGCAGGCGTCGCAAGCTCGCGGGTCCGAAACCGGGAAGGCTCATGGAGACAGCCTGCTGATGAGGGACTTTGTCCTAGTGTGCACCAGCAATTTTCTGGCATTTTTTTCCATATACATGGTCATTCCTGTGCTCCCCGTCTTCCTCGAGGAGCGGGGGTACAGCAACGCCCTCATCGGCGCCATCATGTCCATGGCCACGGTGGCGGCGCTGCTGCGCCCCATGCTGGGGGGCGTTGCCGACCGCCGCGGACGCAAGCTCGTCTTCGCCTGGGGAACCCTTCTCCTGGGGGCGTCCACCTTCTTCTACGTCGCTTTCGGGTCCGCGCTTCCCCTCTTCATCATACGCTTCCTCAACGGCCTCGGGCTGGCCGCCTTCCACACCGCCGCCTATGCCATGGTCGGCGACCTCGCTCCCCCCTCACGACGCCTGCAGGCCATCGCGCTCTTCTACATCTCCGTGGACGTGACCATCGCACTTGCCCCCCTGGCCGCGGAGGCCATGAAGGCGCGTTGGGGGTTCACGCCTCTCTACGTCGTCGCGGGGGCCATCGCCGTCATCTCCTTTCTCTCCACCCTGCTGATCAGGGAAAGCGGCGAAGAGGCAGGGCCGCCCGAAAAAGAAGGGGGGGCGCGCGCCCGCGTTACCACCTTGCAGAGGGCCATATTCACGGCCACCATGGGGTTCACCATGACCTTCGGCATCCTGCAGACCTTCATCGTGCTCTCCTCGCTGGAACACGGCATCGAGCAGGGCGAGCTCTTCTTCACCGTCTTCGCCGCGACCCTCATCGTTTTCCGCCTCGGCATGGGGAAAAGGGCGGACCGGGTTTCCCGCCGCCCCCTCATCATCTTCTCCGCCTTTATCACCCTCGCAGGCCTGGTCATCCTCGCTTTTTCCGCCAAGCTGCCGCTGCTCGTCCTGGGCAGCTTCGTCTATGCCGTGGGCTTCGCCTACCTGCCCACCACGCTATCCGCCCTCCTACTCGACCATACTCCGCCCGATTCGCGGGGTTTCGCCCTGGGCATCTTCATGGCCGTCTTCGACGGCGGCATCGGCCTGGGCGGCATCGCCCTGGGCCCCCTCGCCGATCTCTGGGGATACCCGGCCATGTACATGATCGGGGGGGGCATCGCGGCGTCCTGCCTTCTCTACTTTTTCCTGCAAACCGCGGAGTGGCGGATGGCTGCCGTGAGGCCGCGCCGCGATACCGGCGAGACCCGCAAAGCATTGTGACCCCGGTCCTCAGGTATTAGACTATAAATACCGCACCATAGAGCAGTGCGAGCAAAGGAGGCGCGCGGCCTGACGCCGGCTCAGTGAGAGGGAGGGGACAACGGTGGCCGATTACCGGGAAAACACCGCGGAGGTCAACGGCATAGACGTCTATTACCGCAAGTACGGGTCCGGCGAGCCGCTGCTGCTCATCATGGGCTTGAGCGGTAACGCGGACTGGTGGGACCCGCTCTTCCTGCAAGTCCTGGCGGAACGCTTCCACGTGGTGGCCTTCGACAACCGCGGCGCCGGCAGATCCGGCAAGCCTCCCGGCCCCTATTCCATCCTCCAAATGGCGGAGGACACGGCGGGGCTCATGGACCACCTGGCCTGGCCCTCCGCCCACGTATTGGGGATGTCCATGGGGGGCATGATCGCCCAGGAATTGGCCCTGCAGTGCCCCGACAGGGTGAGGAAACTGGTGCTCCTGGTCACCACCTGCGGCGGCAGGGAACAGGTCACCGCCGCTCCCGAAGTCCTGAAAATCCTCAATATGCCCCTGGAGGGGATAAGCCCGGAGGCCGTCGCCAGGACCACTCTTTACCTCCTTTATCCCGCGTCCTTCATCGACGCCAACCCGGAGATGATGGAGGAGGTGGTGAAGAACATGCTCAAGGCCCCCATATCACCGGATTCTTTCCTGGCCCAGATGATGGCGATCACACAATGGTCCGACTTCCAGCGCTTGCGGGACATCCGGCAGGAAACCCTGATCATCACCGGATCGGAGGACATACTTATCCCTCCGGAAAACTCGCGCATCCTGGCGCGGGAGATACCCCATAGCCGCCTGATGGAATTTCCCGGCGGAGGCCACGGCCTCATCGGGCAGTTTCCGCGGGAAGCGGCGAACGCCGCCCTTGAATTCCTATCCTGAGCGATCTCCCACGCCACGCGACGCCTGAGAGAGAGCGCGACACCCATGGCCCGCAGGTGTTGTGGCGCAAGCGAGTACACAGACGAGCCACGCAATGCCGGAGAGAGCGCGCCACCTGACGCCGTTTTCCGCGAGGACGGCGCCGTTTCCCCATGAGGGGCAGAACGCGGCGTCCGACCCTACTCCAGCTTCCTCAGGCGTATGGAGGCGCTCTCCTCGAAGGGGATGATCTCCTGCAGCCTGGACCTCAGCTCTTCTCCCAGCGATCCGCTGGAGAGCAGGGAAGCGAGCTTATGCGCGCTTAGGGCGCTGACCTCCTCCCACTTGCCTTCCCGCTTCAGCATTTCCTCCACCGCCTCCCTCTCCCCGCTGCCGGCAGGCGGTAGCTTCGGCTTCATCTCGCGGCCTATGCTCAAGACCTTGAAGCTGCCCCGGATGTTGTCCACGCCGTGAAAATCGGCGAACTCCAGCAATTCCCTGCGCAGCTTCTCCATCTGCTCCTCCGCCTCCAGCTTTTTCGCCCGCCACTCCACGTACTCGTCGACGAGCTGGATGCCGCGGTCCATGCCCAGCTCGCGCACCGGGAGAGAGGCGGTCATGAAAAGGTGCTTGCGCTTGGGGCAATGTTCCTGCATCTCGCACCACTCGCACAGCTCGCTCTCCCGGGGAGGAAAATCCCGGGAGCCCTCTATGCGCTGCACCACCTCCACCGCGGCGGCGGCCACCTCCTCCAGGTCGCGCCGCTCCCTGCGCAAGCGCAATTCGCGCCCGAAAACCAGGTAATGCCAGACCAGCTCCACCTCGCGGGCATCGGGGAAGGCTTCCTCCACGGCGAGCTGGTAGAGGCTCAACTGCCGGTCCTTCTCCAGCCTTCCCCGGTCGGGAAGGGACTGCGAGGTCTTGTAGTCGTGGATCTCGTAGCGGCCTCCCTCCAGCCCGTCCAGCCGGTCCAGGACGCCCACGAAATCGATCTGCCTCCCCTCCGCATCGTAGAGGGGTATTCTTACCATCTTCTCCAGCCAGATAGGGACCCCGCCGCTGAACGGGTAATAGCGGTCGTAGTATTCCTGCACGCAGCGCAGGCCGGTTTCGCGGTAGTCCTCGGCCCCGTACTCTCTGCTCACGATAAAGATGTCGTCGCCGAAAGACGTCTCCCACCGGTCCAGGTAATACCTCCCTATCTCCTCCGGACTCGGCAGGCGGGTCATGCGGATATCCCTGTACAGCTTCTCCAGCGTGGCATGGACCACGGTGCCCATGAAGGCCTCGATGCTGCGCCGGCCGGCCTTTATGCGCTCCAGGTACTGCAACCTGTACTTGAGCGGGCAGCTCTCGAACGTCTCCAACTGGCTGTGCGAGTAGGCCACTATGCTCTCACCTCCCAGGAGACATGATACTCCCCGCCCCTGACATGCCAGCGGCACGAAAAAGGGCGGGCATCTTCCATGCCCGCCCCCCCCGTTCTCCCCGGGCTCGCTTACGCCTCCTCCAGCTCCTTCACCAGCTTCAAAAGCCTCGCGCGGCGCGCCTTCACAACGCCCTTGACCAGCCTATATCCAAGGTAGGCGCCGATGACGTAGGGCGCTACCACCTTTACATGGGACATCACCTCTTGCATCTGCTTCTTTCGCTCCTCGGCCTCCTGCCTGGCGATTTCCTGCAGCTCCCCTACGGTCTCTTTCATCTCCTCCGTGGTTCCCTTGATCTCCTCCACCAGTTCGCCGCCTACCCCGGGCACCTCCAGGACACCCTTTTTGATGATGCCCACGCCGATGGCCACCACCGCTCCCCCGAAAAGGAAGCTGGCGGCGACGACGATAAGCGCGGACAGCCACAGCCGGTCCAGCGCGATGTTGACCATAAGGATCAGCACCGCCAGGATGTAGACCGCGGCCACAGCCACCACCGCTATCCCGAAAGCGGCCACGGCGGCGCCTATGCCGATGCGCTTGGCGCCTTCCTTCGCCTTTTCCTTGAATTGCTTGCCCTCCGGCCCGCTGAACATGGTGACCCGGGAACGAATCCTCGCGCCCAAATGCAGCAGGTGCTGCACCCGCGACTTAGCATCGGAAATCCTGCTCACGCAACCCTCCTTTCTTCGCCTTGCCTGCTCCTCGTCGATATCTTGCTTCTCCCTCCGCAACCACCGGAGCGTGCCGGCGCCGCGCAAGGCTGCGCCGCCTGGGCCCGCATGCCTTGCCGTCGCCCTTCACGCCAGGAACGGTAAACCTTAACCCCCCTCACCTTAGGGGGCATTCGCCGACGATTCTCCCCGTGCACTTGCCCCGCCTTGCTTGTTACCAGTTTAATACCAATGGGTATATAAATGCTATGTCGCAAGGTACCTGGATAGTATTCGTGCACTTCGCGGCCGTCTGGCTCAGCGTCGCAACCAGCCTGGTGGCAGGCTGGTCGCTTCCCATACGCATATACGTCTCCTTCCCCCTGGGATGCATGCTCTGGTGCCTGGGGCTGCTCCTTAACCTGCGCCTCGTCCGCTTCCTCCGGCTTGACACCGCCGCTTATCGCGCGCGGCGCACGCAATACAGCTACCAGAGGGTCGCCGCACGCACCTTGATGAACGCGGGCATCGCCCTTGCCTTTCGCTCATGGTTCACCATGCTCGTAACCGCTATGCTCATCCCGTTTTATATTTCAGCGTCAAGGAAGCGCAGGGAATACCTCGATTACCTGCGCACGGGCATGCTCAGCGACGCGCTGCCCCACCGCGTGAAACGCCATTAGCGCTTGGGCGGGGCTTGCGGCTGGGCTTGGGTCGGAGCGTGGTCTTCCCCTTCACGGCCAGCGGCCGGGAAACCGCTTACCCTGCCGCCTTAGAAGGTCGCAAGCGGAGCGGTCCCCCCGCGCGGGCTCGCGCAAGCGCACGCCCTTAACCGCCTTCCCCCGCGATCTCCGGCCAGAAACGGGACACCATGTCCAGCGCCAGGGCGGGCCAGCAGAAATCGGGGATCCTCTGTCCGGACCCGTCACGCGAGTCGTAGTACTCGCAGAAGCCCTCCCTGAGCACCATCCTGACCACCCTCCGCGTTATTTCCCGCGCCTCTTCCTCGTACCCGTGCTCGCCCAAAGCGATGGACAGCATCCAGCAGATGTTGACCCACACGCAGTGGCCTGCCCACAGCCTCCTCTCCACCCAACTTCCCTCCCCCACCAGCTCTTCCGGAGGGTTAAAGGGAACGGGATACTCGGTGAAGAATTCCCGCGGGTTCAGCAGGTGTTCCTCTATCAGCCTCCTGGCTCTCTCCGGCGCGCACGATCCGCCGAAAAGGGGCATGAGGGAGTCCGCGGTCTTCCTCCTCGCCAGGCAGGGCCGCCGCGAGCCGAAGCGGGGATAGTAGCACCCCGCAGCTTCGTCCCAGCACAGTTCGTCGAGGGCGTCCATCATTGCCTGGGACCTGGCGGCGTAACGCTCCGCGCGATGACGGTCCCCCAGCTCGCCCGCCAAGTAGGACATGCTGCGGCAGGCACGGATGGTGAGGCAGTTCACGGTCAGCTCCTGGCAGACGAAGCGGTCGGCCGCTGCCAGCCTGCGGGCGTCCCAGTCGCGCAGGCGGTTGAAGGCGAAGAGGAGGGTGGGGTAGACGTCCGATTTCACGAGGTTCGCCCACCGCGGGCCGTCCAGCCTGAGCGCGCTGAAGAACTGCGGAGACATGTCCGTCCCCGATTCCCAGGGGTGGAAGATGGTCACCAGGCCGTTGCCCAGCACGTCCCTCTCCTCGAGCAGGAAGTCGAGGCAGCGGCACATGTTCGGCCACAGCCTGCGCAGCCACGCGAGATCGCCGGTGCGGCGATAGACCAGCTCCGCAGCGTAGTGATAGCTCGGGGGGTCGATCATGTAGGAAGCGCCGCGGCGGTCGAACTCCCAGCGCACCAGCCAGGTCTGCAGGTGGCGCAAGCCCGGGTGGGAGGCCCGGTGCGGGAGGAGCACCTCGTGCGGCAGGTGCCCGTCCTCCCGCACCTGGCGGAAGAGGGTTTCCAGCTCGCGCGCCGCCTTGCTCGGCTCGATGTGGCACATGGCCACGGCGTGAAAGCCGCTGTCCCACGCGAAGAGCGACGAATAGTGGTGGAAGGAGGGCATGTGGTAATAGATGTCGCCCTCGTCCACCTCGTTCAGCGCGAAGACGCGTCGGGATTCCTCCCGCAGCGCGTTCCAGTCATCTCGCGTCAGCGGAGTGGTGCTCGTCATTCCGCGGGCGGCTCCTGGTAGGCAGGCACCCCGTAGACCTTCTCGTAGGCGCGGCACCAGGGGCAGACCCTGAGCTTCGCCTCAAGCTTCACCAGCTGGTAGAACAAGCCCCTCCCCTTCTTCCTGCCCAGCTTGCACATGGTGCATTTGTCCCTGCAGAAGTTCGCCCGCTTCAGGGTCTTCTCGTCCCACTGCCCGCTCTCGACGGCTGTTTCTCCGGCCATGGCCCTATCCTTCCTCCTCTGCTCTCCGGTGTCCGACCTTCCCGTCTCCTGCTCTACCGTTCACCGCTTACTTCTTCCTGTACCCTTCGATACCTCTTTCTCCCCTTCTTTCCTTTATTTTCTCCACTTCTTCCCTTTCTCCCATTCTTTTCGCCTCTTTGCTCTCCTTGTTTACAACCGCTTCCCGTTCTGGCCTACGCTCCGCCCTATCCGTTGCTCCTTGCGCTACGCCTCGTCTTCGACCGGCCGGCATATGTTGCATTTTTTCTTCCCGGCCCGCACGGCGTGCGCTTGTCCCTCATCTCCCGCCTTATTTTAAGCCACCTCTTCCATGAAGGGGGCCAGGCCCCGAAACCGGGCTCCTGGCGGTCGGGCGCGCTGAGGGGCGATCCCGCTTTCCCGCTGGCAAAAGGCGGGTCCCGCTCCCCGCCCACTGAGGGCGAGGAAAACGAGTCATGGGGTCAGGTCTTGAATTTTGATACCCCAGGGGTATGCAGGGAATACGGGGAATACTTGTTATGCAGGATATACGGGAATAAAGGGAAAAAGTGCATTTAAGTCATTCAGGGAATATTGGGTATGCAGGGCATATGGGGAATATCAGGTAAAGGGGCAAAAAAGGGCAGCAGGTAGTGGCAATCCCTCACGCCTTGCTTGACAATACCTGGCAACCTGGCAACAGGCGGGGTCGGCAGGAGTGTGTCAAGCCCCGCTTATTTCTCGCGGAGATGCCCGGGGCGCGGACATATGCGGAGGCTGATACGCGGGGTCTGGCCCCGGCTCATTTTTTCATGTTTCAGAGATGTGCGGGGTCTGGCCCTATTGTCATTGTACGTCTTATACGTCTAGCCGTATGACCTGATAAGAAAAAAGGGGAGCGTCAAGGCTGGCCCGTCGTCCTTGACCGCCTCATCAACCCGTATGTGAGAGGAGGGAGCCGGCCTGTAAGCCGGATTCTGTACCCGGGGCCGTGGGCTCCGGGTGGTGGTCATCCATCTGGGACCGCCGTTGCCGGCGGCCTCTTGCGGCCTACCCGAGCCTCGAGCGCCGCGGGCCACGGCATCGGCTCCTATTTGGCCTTGCTCCGGGAGGGGTTTACCAAGCCGGCCCCGTCACCGGGACCGCTGGTGGGCTCTTACCCCACCTTTTCACCCTTACCCGCCAGCATCGCTAGCGACGACCTACCGGCGGGCGGTTTCCCTTTCTGTGGCACTTTCCGTCGGGTCGCCCCGCCTGGGCGTTACCCAGCTCCCTGCCCTGTGGAGTCCGGACTTTCCTCGAGCAGGTCTCCCTGCCCGCGACCACCCGGCCAACTCCCTCCATACAACATTATCGAAGCCCGCCGCCGCGAGGTCAACGCTCCGCGGTAGGAGACCTTGCGCCCGCCTCAGGAACCGCGCTGGCGGAGTTCCTCCTCCTCCGCCATCTTGATGTAATCCGCCCAGTTCTCGGAGAGCTTGGCCTCGCTCTCGAAGCGTCCCATGGGCGTGATCACCGGCTGCGGGTCCGAGCCGTCCCATTCCTTTTCGGCGTGTTCGAAGCTGTGGCCGGTCACCTTGCCCTCCCCGTCGAAGTGGAACCAGACCTTCTGGCCGGGATTTTCCTCCGGCGAGAGGAAGGCCTTCATGGTGAACAGGTGCTGCGTCTTCAGGTAATCCCTCACGGCGGACATGGCTCACCTCCTCGTGCGCGACGCCTCTAACCCGTTCCCATTCTATCCCGCGGAAAGGCGCCCTTCCAGTTACCGGAGGTCAGCAAGCGCGGCTACCTGGCGCCCTCAACAGCCCCGGGTGGGCAACTTCGCCGCGAGGTGGGAAAAGCCGCAGCGCGTGAGCAGGTTCCTGGCCGCCCCCGCCAGGAGGTTCTCCTCCACGCCTCTTTCCAGGCGGAAGAAGCGCAGGTCGTCCAGGAGGGCGTGGTGATATCCGAATCCCACGGGGAAATCCGTGCCGTACATGATGCGGTCGGAGAAATCTTCCAGCAAGCGGTGGAAGTAAGGGAGGTTCTCCTCCACTTCTTCCATCTCCAGGCTGGATGCCGAGGGCGGCAGGGAATCGCCCTGGGAACGCAACCCGTCGTGAAGCCGCAGGCAGGAAATGGTGTTTGTCATGTCCAGCCAAAAATTGGGATATTCTTCCATGAGGTGGTGGGCCAGGCGGAAGCGCGGAAAGAGCGCGTGCACCGCCACCAGTTGCATCCCCGGGTAGTCCCGCATCACGCCCTCCATCTCCTCCAGGTCCATGTACATCCCGTAAAAGACATCGAAGCCGGTGTGGACCAGGAGCGGCCTCCCGTGCTCGTGCAACACCTCGAAGAGCGGCCGCATCTCCTCGCCGAAGGCGGGGAACCCCTGCGCGTAGGGGTGCAGCTTCATGCCCAGGAAACCGTACTCCTCGATGCAGCGGCGCGCCTCCCTCTCCTTGTCGGGCGTCTCGATGTGCAGGGACCCGAAGGGCACCGCCTCCGGTATTCCCGCGCACAGCTCCCGGTTGAAGCGGTTGAGGTCCTCCGTCTCCTCCTCCCAGAGCGGAAAGACGAGGTTGAAGAAGAGGGGGATGCCGCACGCGCGCAGGGAGGCGACTATCTCCTCCGCCGTGATGTCCTCGCTCACCGGGAACCCGGGGGTGAACTTCTTCACCCAACGGACCAGCCCGCGCATGCGCCGCGGCGGCATGATGTGGACATGGGTGTCCACCCAGCATGCGCCCTCTCCCCCGGGGCCGCTCCCGGCGCTCTCCCAGCGCCTGGGGAAGTCCGCAGCCCAGACCTCGCCTTCCCCGTTTCGCTCACCGGAAGCCATTTTTCCTCCCCGGCCGCCGTTTCCATTCCCCGCGCCCGCTTACGCTCCTCCCCGTCGCCGAGCGCGGCAAGTCGAACCAAACGAGATTATACAACACGGGCGCGGTGGCCGCGGGCGCGCCGGGTGGCCTCACGGGCGCGGTGGCCGCGGGCGGGCCAGGTGGCCTCACGGGCGCGTGGCCGCGGGCGGGCCAGGTGGGGCGCACCGGGAGTTGTATAATTGTCGGGGAAGCGCCCAGGGGCTTCTCTCCACGAGGCGGCAAGGCGTCGCGCGAGCGCGCGGAAGGCCCGGCAGGTGAGCCGCCACGAGATACCGCACGGCAGCGACGATTCCCGCCTGCTCTCGCCGGCGGCGGGAGCGACGGAGGAGGAGAGGGGAGATCGCGTGAGGAGAGCCCTACGGCCGTTACTGGTCATCATGGTATTGTTTGCCATGTACGGCAGCGGCGGTTGCGGCAAGGAAGACCTCGCCGGAGAGGTCATCACCCTCCTGCGGGAGATGGCCGGGGCCGTGACCTCCCTCGACTTCACCCGCGTCACCCGGGACGGGGAAAGCCTCTACCGGGAGGAGTTCGCCCTACGCTTCCCCGACCAGTGCCGCTACCGCTTATACGACTGCTCCGGGGAGGAACCGCGCCTCCTGAGCTACACGGCGCAAGGCGGAACCCGCGTCCACCGCGTCCGCACCAGGAGCGAAGATTCCGGCGCCGCTTCCATCCTGGCGGAACTGCTCGTCGACGTGCCGCCCCTGCGCAACACCGGCGCGTACCTCTCGCCCTACAACCTCTGCGGCAACGCCGACTATTACTACTCCCTGGTCTCACTCGTGCAGGGCGGCTCCCTGCAGGTGCTCTCCAGGTCGTCGCTGGGCGGCGCGGAGGCGTACCGCCTTAAATCACCGCCCGGCCTCACTCCCGAGAGCGAGCTATGGATCGATGCCGACAACGGCCTTCCCCTGCGCAAGGAGGTCTCTTTCGCGAGGGAAGGGATATCCTCTTCGAGTACCGTGACATGAACGTCAACGGGGGCGGTGGGCTGGAGCCCTTTCCCGAGGAGATCCCGCCTGGCTTCGACCTCACGGCCATGCCCGTGGCGGAGGAGACCCTCGACGGGGCGTGCCGCCTCCTGGAGATGGCCGACGCCGCTTCCGCGCTGGGTTTCACGCCCCTTACCGCGGAGATGGAAGGCTTCACTCTGGTGGGGCCTTACGTGAGGGACCCCGCCGCTTCCGACCTTTTCCCTTCCGAGCGATCCATCGCCTTTCCCCCGGGTTTCCGGGAACTCTACCTCGTGTACCGCAGCGGCAGCCGCCAGTACGAGGTGCGAGAAGCGCCCGAGGTGGAGGGCTTCACCTCCTACACTACCGGACTGGGGGCCCTCTCGGGCGCTTACCTCGTGCAGCAGGAGATCCTGGGCGGCTCGGCGGTAAGGGCCAACTACATGACCGCGCTCGGCTTCCAGGAAATGCGCTTCGCCGCCGGGAAATTACAGGTCATGGTCACCGGCGACATCTCCCGCGAAGAGATGGAAAGACTTGCCATAATGCTCGCCGGTGCCGCCGCGGGCGCGCCCTGAACCGCGCAGCCACATGCGGAATCCCCGCGGCTACGCCATTTGCTTGTCGCGGCACGTCCGGACCCGCTCCTTGACCCGCGCGCTCGTACGGGCTACCGCGCCTCTCAGCGGCTGGGCTCGAAAACGCGCAGTGTCCAGCCCATGGGTGTATGGAAAGGCGGCTCTCCCCGCAGCGCCGCATCCAGGCGCATCACCACCTCGTCCCGGAAGGCGTCGAGCATGCGCTCGCCGGCTTCCGGGTTGGCGGAGCGGGGTTCGCCGATATAGTTGGAGGGGCGTTTCTCGGTGACCCAGGAGAGCATGAGCCCCGCGTACGCCAGGTCCTTCCCCGTCTCCTCCCCTCCCAGCGCCCGCAGCAGATTTCCTAGCGACCCGAGCACGAGGTAAGGCCAGCGCCGCGTACTGATGGAAACGCGCCCCAGTTCCCTCCACGCGGGGCGCACCCGCTCCGGCATGGCCCGCAGCGCGAGCGACGTCTCGTTGAGCCCCGCGTGGCAATCCTGGACGTCCCCGCAGGAACCCGGGCCCCTCCCGAGGCGGGAGAGCAAGGCGGGATCCAGCTCCAGCATGCGCCGGTAGAAGGAAAGGAAGGGGGCGACGATATGGAACCCCCTCTCCCGATACAGGCGACGCACCGCCTTGGCCACGGCTATCTGGTGGCGCGGCCCCCCGTGATTGTCCACCACCAGCAAGTAACGGAACCCGCGGTCCGCGAGAAAGGTGGCCAGGCCGCGCAGAAGCAGGTTGACCGCCCGGCTGTCCACCTCCACCGACCCCGGGATGGTATCGCTGCCCAGGAAGAACGACGGCAGGAGCACGAAACGCAGTTCCGGCCTGCTCTCGCCCAGCCTGGCGAGCGCCCGGTCCCTCACCTTCTCCGCCAGCCACACGTCGGTCCCCAGCGGCAGGTGGGGACCGTGCACCTCGACGGGGCTGAGGACCGCGACGAAAACGGTGTTCCCGCGGTCGAGGGCATCGACCTCCGGGCCGGTCATGGCCGCCAGCTCGAAAGCATCTTCCATGGCCGTATTGTAGCACTTTACCGCCGGAGGCCCTCGCCCGAACAGAAGCCGGCACCGCCGCGTTTTTGCTGTTTTGCACTGTAAA
>CAKZMC010000063.1 GCA_937128055.1 uncultured Actinomycetes bacterium
CTTCGAGGCACCCGTGGCCGATGGCTGGCGGACACTATATATGCTAACCTCCTGAGAAGATGTCATAATCGTTTTATTCTATGGGAGGTAGTGACAATCCCTCGCCCCGGGAGCCCGCTGGGCCGTGGCGGGTCATACTGGACCCTGTCGCCATGTGACCAGCGGCGTAGCGTGGAAGACGTCCGGCTGGGGGTAACGCGTGCCGGCGGTACTCGCCGTAGCCGGAATCAGGGCCATAGCCCATGTTTTCGGCCCCCGCGGACGTGATATCCCCGGCCGGATGTGATATTCCCGGCCGGTATTCCATGGCACCTTGCGCCTGCCGCGATCTCAGAGGTTAAAATCTCCAGCCGCCTCAGGCTGGTAGAGGATCTCCAGTATCTCCAGCTTTCTCAATCCCGCCGGGACCTTCCACTCCAGGATGTCGCCTACCCTGTATCCGAGCATACCCGTCCCCACCGGAGCCAGTATGGATATCTTCCCCTCTTCTATATCCGCGTCCTGGGGAAAGACCAGAGACAGCGTCATATCCTCTCCAGTATCCCGGTCCCTGAGGCGGACCTTCGAGTTCATGGTGATCACGTCGGGGGGGATTTCCCTGGACTCCACCACGCTGGCCCGGGAAAGCTCCTCCTCCAGGTCCTTCAGGTACATGCTGTCCCCGCCCGTAGCCCTCTTCTCCGCGATCAGGCTCTTGAGGCGCTCCAGGTCGAACTGCGTTATGAATATGTCCCTCTTTTCCACGTCCGCCTCCTTCAAGCTTACCGGGGGTTGAAGATGAGAGGATGCCAAAACGTTACTACTTTGATATTATATATCATTCTATCATCCGTCAGGCCATTACCTGCCGTTCATGCATGCCTTACCCGGACTTCCCCGCCGCAAGCATGCGGTAACGTCCCTCTCCGCAGGCAGGCTACACGCCTGCTTGACCGAACGCGACCCGGTGCGCATAGCGCCGGACCAATCGGCTACGGGGCGGAGGGAGGGAATGCCGGGGGTAATCCCTGGCTCCCTTAGCATCCATAGCGGCGGGAGGCGGAGCCCGGGCACAACCACGCCAGAGGCTCAGAGCGGCAGGTCGTCGTAGAAGAGGAAGCGGCCCTGGCGCAACGGCTCGCCGCCGCCGTCCATGAAGATGGATTGCTGGCGCTCCGGTCCCACCGAAACAAGCTTGATGGGGACGCCCACCCTCTCCTGGATGAACTGGAGGTAATCCCTCGCCTCCACGGGAAGGTCCTCCAGCCTTACGGCGCCCGAGATATCGCTCTTCCAGCCCGGCATTTCCTCGTAAACCGGCTCGCAATCGGAGAAGTCACCGCAGAGGGAGGGGAATTCCTCGAGGGTCTCCTCCCCCTTGCGGTAGGCCACGCACACCTTGAGCGCCTCGAACTGCGAGAGGACATCCAGCTTGGTGATGACCAGGCTGGTGAGGGTGTTCAGGCGCGCCGCGTAGCGCAGGATCACCAGGTCGAACCAGCCGCAGCGCCGCTTGCGCCCCGTGGTGGTGCCGAACTCCTGCCCCGCCTCCTGCATGGCCTCGCCGATCTCGTTGTCCTGCTCGGTGGGGAAGGGCCCGGCTCCCACCCTGGTGACGTAGGCCTTGGTAACCCCGATGATCTCGTCGATGTCGCGCGGGCCCACCCCCGCCCCTGCGCACACGGCACCGGCCACCGTGTTGGAGGAGGTCACGTAGGGGTAGGTGCCGTGATCCAGGTCGAGCATGAGCCCCTGGGCCCCTTCGAAAAGGACGTTCTTCCCCTCGCCGAGAGCCCGCTTCGCCAAGAGGGAGGTATCGGCGAGGAGGGGCCTCAGGCGCTCCGCGTATCCCCGGTAGGCCTCCGCCACCTCCCCGGCGTCCAGGGGATCCGCACCGTACACGCAGGTCATCACGCGGTTCTTCTCCTCCACCGCGCCGCGCACCTTTTCCCTGAAGGCAAGGGTGTCCAGCATGTCCTGCATGCGCAGGCCCACGCGGGACGCCTTGTCCGCGTAGGTGGGCCCTATGCCCCGGCGCGTGGTTCCCAGGCTCCCCGCCCCCCTGCCCTCCTCCATGAGCCCGTCCAGCGCCTCGTGGGAGGGGAGGATGATGTGCGCGTTGTAGGAAATGCGCAGGCGGTCCACCTCCACGCCTATCTTGGTAAGATTTTCCATTTCATGTATGAGCACCGCCGGGTTGACGATGACCCCGTTCCCGATCACGGGCACGATGTGGGGGTAGAGGATACCCGAGGGGACGAGGTGCAGCTTCAGGGTCTCCCCGTCGTATACTATGGTGTGCCCCGCGTTGTTGCCGCCGTGGAAGCGCACCACCATGTGCATGTCGTCGGAGAGGAGGTCGATGACCTTCCCCTTCCCCTCGTCCCCCCACTGGGTCCCGACGACCACGATCCCGGGCATGATCCTTCTCCGCCTCACTCTCCCGACAGTCGTTCACACCGCACGGAGAAACATTATAGCACCCAGAAGTAAGGGGTTCACATACCCGTGGACCGCGGGAAAAGTCGCGACACCGCCGGTTTTCTCACATCCGAGGCTCCGGGTCACGCGCCAAGCCTTTCCCCACATGGCGTGGAAGCAAGCACGCCCTTATTTGCTCTGCTGGAGGATGGAGCGCGCAGCCACGATGCCCGAGGCCGATGCCTGCACCAGCCCGCGCGTGATGCCCGCGCCGTCCCCCACGGCGTAAAGCCCGGGGATATCAGCCTGGAGGTCCTTTCCCAGCCTGGGCCGGGAGGAGTAGAACTTCACCTCCACCCCGTAGAGCAAGGTATCGCGTGAGTAGAGCCCCAGGCACAGGCTGTCCAAGGCCTCC
The DNA here is from genome assembly GCA_937128055.1 of uncultured Actinomycetes bacterium. Taxonomy (GTDB): domain Bacteria; phylum Actinomycetota; class Geothermincolia; order Geothermincolales; family RBG-13-55-18; genus JACIXC01. The sequence continues at coordinate 2,816 of CAKZMC010000063.1, forward strand.
AGCATCTCCAGGATATCGCTTATATAGCGGTAGGGGAGGGCGAAGCTGAGGTCGCCGGGCGTGGCGTCCTCGAGGGTGGGCCGCACGGAGGAACGCGCGATGCGCCGCGCCGTGGAGCGCCTCAGCGAGATCCCGACGATCGTGCTCGATCCAAAGGCATCGCTGACGCGCGATGTCGCAAAGGTGGCGTTTACCACGGCGACCTACGGCATCAACACGCCGGGCACGGTGTATCGCATGGACGACGTGCCGATCCCGCTGCGCCCCGCGTTTGAGTCACCCTATCCCAGCGATGAGTCGGTGCTGCGCGCAATCAAGGCGCGCGTGAGTCAGCTTTTAATCGAGCAGCAGGGCGCGCCGTTGCGAGCCGGCTATGTCGAGTAGGCCAGGAGAAGAGCATGCCAACCAGCCTGCGGATCGTCAACGGCAAGGTGTATGATCCCGCCAACGGCATCGACGGCGAGATCCGCGATATCTGCGTGCAGGACGACAGGATCGTCGAGGACACGCCGCCCGACGCGCGTCGCATCGACGCGCAGGGCATGGTCGTGATGCCGGGCGGCGTCGATATTCACTGCCACATCGCCGGGCCGAAGGTCAACCTCGCGCGCAAGATGCAGCCGGAGGATCATCGCCGCGATCCGCATCCGCGCACCGGAGTCACGCGCTCGGGCGCGGGCGGTACGGTACCCTCAACCTTCGCCACCGGCTACCGCTACGCGCGACTCGGCTACACCACCGCGATGGAGGCGGCGGTGCCGCCGCTGGGCGCGCGCCACGCGCTGGAGGAGCTGCAGGACACGCCGATCATCGACAAAGGGTTTTATACCCTGATGGGCAACAATCTGCTCTTCTTCCAGCTGATCCGCGAGGGCCGCTTCGACGACCTGCGCGACGCGATGGCGTGGTGGCTCAATGCCGCGCGCGCCTACACGCCCAAGCTGGTCAATCCCGGCGGCGTC
>CAKZMC010000064.1 GCA_937128055.1 uncultured Actinomycetes bacterium
TGGGGTAGTTGATCTTGCGCCCGAGGAAGAGGAAGTCCTCGCAACGGCAGTACTTGTCCGCGCAGCGCTCCACCGCTTCCGTATCCTGCAGGACTTCCTCGATGCACGGGGCCAGTGACTCCAGCCTGGCGAAGTTATCGCGGACGAAGCCGCTTCCCAGCAGCTCCCGCTCCTGCCCCAGGTAGAGGCCCAGAAGGTAGACGGCGGCGATCTGCGCCAGGAAGGTCTTGGTGGCCGCCACCCCGATCTCCGGCCCGGCGTGGGTGTAGAGCACGCCGTCCGACTCCCTGGCCATCATGCTGCCCACCACGTTGACCACGGAAAGGGTGGGGGCGCCGCATTCCCTCGCCCAGCGCACCGCCCTCATGGTATCCGCCGTCTCTCCGGACTGGCTTACCGCCACCACCAGGCACTGGGGATCCAGGCGGGGCTCGCGGTAATAGAACTCCGAGGCGATGTCCACCTCCACCGGGATGTCCATCCAGCCCTCGATGATGTAGCGAGCCAGGAGGGAAGCGTGGTAGGAGGTGCCGCAGGAGACGAAGATGATCCTCCGTATATCCCTCAAGTTGAGCCGGGCTCCCTCCAACTCCTCGATGTGCAGCCTTCCCGTTCCGGTCATCCTTCCCCGCAGCGTGTCCAGCCAGGCTTGCGGTTGCTCGTATATCTCCTTGAGCATGAAGTCGGCGTAGCCGCCTTTTTCCACCGAGGAAACGTCGTGGGGGACGATGTAGGATTCGCGGGTGACCGCCTTGCCGCTTCCGTCCACCAGCCGCCAGCCCTTCTCCGTCACCCTCACCACATCGCCGTTTTCAAGCGCCACGGCCCTGCGGGTATGGTCCAGGAAAGCCAGGGAAGAGGAGGCCAGGAAGTTTCCCTCCTTGCCCAGCCCCAGGAGCAGCGGGCTGTCCTTGCGCACGCCGACCAGCACCCCCGGCTCTCGGGAGCTCATGAAGACCAGTGCATAGGAACCCTGCAGGCGCGGAACGGCCGCGAGCACCGCCTCCAGCAGGTCTCCCCTGTAATTATCCTCCACCAGGTGGGTGACGACCTCGGAGTCCGTGCGGGAGCGGAGCTGGTGGCCGCGGGAGGCGAGCTCCTCGCGCAGCTCCTGGTAATTCTCGATAATCCCGTTGTGCACGACGGCGATCTCGCCCCGGCAATCCAGGTGAGGGTGGGCGTTTTCCTCCGAGGGAGGGCCGTGGGTTGCCCAGCGCGTGTGGCCTATACCCGATCCGCCGCGATCCGGAAACCTCGCCAGCAGGGGCTCCATATGGTCGAGGTTTCCCTTGCGCTTCAGCAACCTCATCCCCCTGCCGTCATGCACCGCCATCCCCGCGGAGTCATAGCCGCGGTACTCCAGCCTGCGCAGCCCCTGGAAAAGGGTGGCCGCCACCGGTTTTTTCCCCACGTAACCGATTATGCCGCACAATTCAGCCCAACTCCCTCTCGACGAGATCCGCCAGTTGGCGGGCTGCCTGCTCCGCGACATCGGGAGCGAGGGCCTCCACCATGACCCTGACCACCGGTTCCGTCCCTGAGGGCCGCAACAGCACGCGCCCCTCGTCCCCCAACTTCTCCTCCCAGACACGCACGGCCTCCGCTATGCGCTTGTTCTCCCCCAAGCCCTCCTTTTCCTTGACCGGCACGTCGATCAGCAGCTGCGGCACCTTCTCCACCACCCGCGCCAGCGAGGAGAGGGGGCCTCCGTGTTCCACGACGGCCTCCATGAGCATGAGGGTGGTTACCAGCCCGTCGCCGGTCGTGGCGTGGTCGAGGAAAATGATATGGCCCGACTGCTCTCCCCCCAGGTTGTTGCCCTCGCCGAGCATCCTCTCCAGCACGTGGCGGTCGCCAACCTGGGTAACGTGGACCTCTATGTCCGCCCGGCGCATGGCGCGGTGAAAGCCCAGGTTAGCCATTACCGTGGTAACCACGGCGTTTTTCTTAAGCATCCCCTTATCCTTCATGTTCAGGGCGCAGACGGCCAGGATGAAGTCCCCGTCCACCATGTGGCCCTCCTCGTCCACGGCTATCAGCCTGTCCGCATCGCCGTCGAACGCCAGGCCCAGGTAAGCCCCCTTCTCCACCACCTCCCTCTGCAGCCCGCTGCAGTGGGTGGAACCGCATTCCCGGTTGATATTCAGCCCGTCGGGGGAGGCATTGATGCACACCACGTCGGCTCCCAGGGACTCCAGCATCCTGGGGGCCACGCGGTACGCAGCGCCGTGTGCGCAATCCACCACCACGCGCAGGGAGGAGAGGTCGGGCCTGGCTATGGAGAGCAGGTAGCGCAGGTATTCCTCCTCCGCATCCGGCACCTGCCGGTAACTCCCCACCGCGTCTCCCCGGGGACGCCCGAAATCGTGGCGCTCGCTGACGAAGCGCTCCATCTCCGCCTCCACCTCGTCTGGCAACTTGAAACCGTCGCGGTGGAAGAACTTGATGCCGTTGTCCTCGGCAGGATTGTGCGAGGCGGATATCACCACCCCTGCATCGGCGCCCCTGCTCCTGGCGAGATAGGCAACGGCCGGGGTGGGTATAACCCCCAACAGCTCCACCCGGCCTCCGCTCGAGCATATCCCCGCTACCAGCGCCGCCTCCAGCATCCCCCCCGAGAGGCGAGTGTCCCTGCCCAGGACCAGCAGGGGACGGGGACTCTCCCTGGCCAGCACCCGCACGGCGGCGCGACCCAAAAGCAATGCCAGTTCGGGAGTGAGCTCGCTGTTGACTTTCCCCCTCACTCCGTCGGTGCCGAAAAGTCGGGATCCGCCTTTTATCTCCGGATTCATATAGTGCTCCCGCTCTCCCCTCACCTGGACTATACCACCCCGCTTTTCGGGGCTTCAAGGAAAGACTCGACGCAAGGACGCCGCAAACTGCGCCCGGGTTCCACGCATCCGCCAGCAAAAGGGCGTCCCCGCCGTTGATCTTCCGAGCTCGGGAACACGGGCCCGCGGCCTTCGCGCCTTCCGTTGCCTCCCATGGCTCAACCCGAGAAACGAGGCTGGCCTGCCCGGGAACGCGGTGAAGGGGTTGCGTATCCGTCCCTGGAGAATGTCAGCGCTTGGAGAACTGGGGCCGCTTGCGGGCTTTCTTCAAGCCGTATTTCTTGCGCTCCTTCATGCGCGGGTCGCGCCGGAGGAGCCCCGCTTTTTTCAGTTCCGAGCGGAGGGTCTCGTCGCAATCCACCAGGGCCCTGGCTATTCCGTGCCGCAGGGCTCCCGCCTGGCCGGATATTCCCCCTCCCCTGATGGTGGCCACAACACTGTAGCGCCCCACGCTTCCCGCCACACCCAGGGATTCCATGACCTGGTCGCGCAGGGTCTGGCGAGGGAAATATTCCTCCAGGCTGCGCCCGTTGATCACGAACTCGCCCTCGCCTGGGTACAGCCATACACGGGCGACTGCCTCCTTGCGCCTTCCTGTCCCGTAACCCAAATGCTGCGGCAAAACCTACCTTCCTTTCGCTTCAGGACTGCAGTTCCAGGTTTTCCGGCTTCTGTGCCTGGTGGGGATGCTCCGGACCCGAGTACACGTGCAGTTTCTTGATCATGGCCCTGCCCAGGCGGTTCTTGGGGAGCATGCCGCGCACGGCCTTCTCCAACACCATCTCCGGCCTTTTCGCCATGAGCTCGCGGTAGGTCATCTCCCTCAGGCCCCCGGGGTAGCCAGAATAGCGGTAGTACTTCTTCTTGTCCAGCTTGTCGCCGCTGAGTATCACCTTGTCCGCATTGACCACCACCACATGGTCGCCCACGTCGAGGTGGGTGGAATAGACGGGCTTGTTCTTCCCCCTCAGTATCTTGGCCAGCTCGGAGGCCAGTCTCCCCAGGACCATGCCCTCGGCATCCACCAGGTACCACCTGCGGTCTATATCGGCTTCCCTCACGCTATGGGTCTTCATTACCTCGCTGACCTCGCTCTTTTTACCGCACGACAAACAATAATGATAGAGGCCGCCATAACCCCTGTCAAGAAAGTAGGCATCATGGTCTCTCGACCCTTTCGACCTGGAAAGCGCCTACCGAGAGGACAAAGCATCGCACCGGCGAGTCACAGGTCGAGCCAGGCGGCGATGATCTCCCTGAGGGTGGGAACCGCCTGCTCCGCGGTTCTCAGGACATCCTCGTGCGTGACGGGATGCGCCATGCGCAGGTCCCAGACGTTGGTGATCACGCTCACCCCGGTGACGCGCATCCCCAGCCAGCGCCCCACCAGCGCCTCGGGCACCAGGCTCATGGAGACCGCGTCTCCCCCGATAAGGCGCAGGAAGCGCAGCTCCGCCCCCGTCTCATAGGAGGGGCCGGAGACCCCCACCAGCACGCCCTCGCACAGGGGCCAGGCGGCGGACGGGGCCCTCTCCATGAGGCGGTCGCCCGCTTCCCGGTCGTAAAGGGAGGAGACTTCGAGGAAGGCCGGGTTGCCGGCGGCATCACGCATCCCCCGCAGGGGGTTCACCCCCATGAGGTTGACGTGATCCCGCACCAGCATCAGGCACCCCCGCTCGTAGGCCGGGTTGAGTCCCCCGGCGGCGTTGCAGAGGAGCAGCCTCTCCACGCCCAACTCCGCCATCACCCGCACGGGGAAGGTGACCTCTCCCATCTCCAGGCCCTCGTAATAGTGCAGCCTACCTTTCTGCATCAGCACTCCCCGCCCGCGGCACTCGCCGAAGACCAGGACCCCCTCGTGTCCCGGCACTCCCGCCTCGGGCCAGCCGGGTATCTCCGAGAAGGGTATCTCCACGGCCCTGTCGAGCCCGGGAATGGCCTCCCCCAGGCCGCTCCCCAGCACCACCGCCTCGCGAACGCGGGGTATTCCCTCCTTCCCGCACAGCGAGGCGATGAATCGCGAAGCCTGCTCGCTGCCCGAGTGCCGCTCCATCATGCCTCCCGCCTTGACTCGTCCCGCGCTTTACGCAAACCCTGCCATCGGTACGCCGCTACCTTAAGAGGATACCCGATATCCACCGGCGCATGATACAGGGGTCCGCCTCAAACGCCCGGACAACCCGCATAACGAAGCAGAGCGAGAAGTGGTTCTCGTGGCGAACGGCCCGGCGATCGACCCCTGCCGGCCGGCGATGCGCCAAGGTCACACGGTAGCGGTCATGCGCCGGGGTGACGGAATGCGATCCCTCGCTCTGCGGCAGGACATCAGGCCGGCAGGGTTAAGCGGAAGGCCGAGCCTCCACCCTCCCGCGGCTCGCACCATATCCTGCCACCGTGGGCCTCCACGATCTCCCTGGCTATATAAAGGCCCATGCCTATTCCGGGTACGGAATGATGCAGGGCATCCTCCACCTGCAAGAAGCGCTGGAAGACGAGCTCCCGGTAGTCGTCCGGAATTCCCGCCCCCCTGTCCAGGACGGACAGGAGGATTTCCCCGTCAATGCGGTTAACCTCGATATCGACGGGCGCGCCTGGCGGAGAGAACTTCACGGCGTTCTCCAGCAAGATCATCACCAGCTCTTCTATCCTTTCCGGGTCCAGGCTGACGGCCCCCAGGGGAACGGGGATGTTTACCCTGAACTCATTCCTGGCGCCGCCCCTCATCAACCCATCCACGGCCCTTGCAACCAGAGTGGCCAGCTCCGCCTCCCGCCTCTTTATGCTGAAACGCCCCCTCTCGATGCGGGAGAGTTCGAGCAGCCCCGTCACCAGCCTCTCCAGGCGCTCCGCCCCGCTGTCGATGGCCTCGAGCATCTCCCATACCCTCTCCGCATCGAGCCTCTCCCAGAGTTCCCGCAGGCTCAAGGCGTAGCCTTTCATGAGGGTTATGGGGTGGCGCAACTCGTGGGAAGCTACGTCGATGAAGTCCTTCATGTGCTCTTCGCGGGCCATCCTCTCCTCCTCAATGGCAAGCGCCCTGGCCAGCGTGCCCGCGAGCGCGATCTCGTCGCGGGCGAATATCCTCCTGCGGGTGTCAAAGAAGGAGAGGCAGCCCACGAGCCTTCCCTCCAGGATGACCGGATATCCCAGGAAGGACTTGAGCCCATGTCTCATTACCAGGGGATCCCTTTCCGCGTATGGGGTGGCTTCCAGGTCCTCCAGAGCCAGGGGCCCTCTGCTGCGCATCACCTCGATGCAGACATGATCCCCCGGTTCCTCGATGGACATGAGCGTCTCGCCCGGCGCGGTGGAGAGGGTCTGGAGCGGACTCCCCCTCTCCATCCTGTCATAATGCGCCATCGCGGCGCCGAGCAATTCCTTGCCGGTCTCCATTATGCTCCCCATGTTCGCGATGGGGTCCGCCCCCAGTCCCAGGAAGAGGCGGTTGAGCCTCTCCAGCCTCCCCTCCGCCCGCTTGCGGCCGGAAATATCCACGACCACCGCACGGGTCGCGATGAGGCATCCGGCCTCGTCCTTGAGAGGGTTGATGGAGAGCAGGCCATACACCCTTGCGCCAGCCTCGCCGTTGAAGACCATCTCCACGTTATCCACCGCGACACCGTCCCGGCACCTCTCGTAAAGACGCCTCGCCTCGTCCCTCGACTCATCGGCATAGAGGTCGAGGAACTCCATGCCGTGCAGTTCCTCCCTGGGGCGAGCGAAGAAGGCGCAGGCGGCCTTGTTGACATCCACGATATGGCCGTCTCCGCCTATGGTGAGATAGGCCACGGGCGCGTTGCGGTAGAGGTCCTCGTAACGCGATTCCGCCCGCCTCCTCCCGCGGCGTTCCTCGGCTGCCCTCAAGACGCTGTGCACCGCAGCCGCCAGGCGGGCGAAGTGCTTGGGCGACTTGATGACATAGTCATCGAGGCCCGATTTCATGGCCTCCACCGCCACCTCCTCCGTCCCCGTGGCGGTGAACATGATCACCGGGCAGTGCGGCCACCTCGCCTTTGCCGCGCGCAGGACGTCTATGCCGTTGGTCCAGCGTAGCTGGTAATCGGTGATGACCAGGTCGAAACCGCCGCCCTCCAGGCTGCGCCGGAGGCCCGCCATGTCTATCGCCTCTTCCACCTCCACCCTGGGGAACTCGCGCTCCAGATCGCGCACGACCAGCGCCCGGTCGTCGGGGTTATCGTCCACGAGAAGGACCCTCAGGCCTTTTTGCGGGTTCATGGCACACTTCCCGTTTATTCGGCCTCCACATCCATGTCTGGCGGCTCGTTGAGGATCAACCAGTACATGTTGAGGGACGCCACCATCTCCATGAGGTCCTCGAAGGAACCCGGCTTCACCAGGTATGAATTGGCGCCACTATCGTAGGCCTTGTTGATATCGGATGACTCCCGCGAGGAGGTGAGGATGACGACCGGCAGGCGCCGCAGATGCGGCTGCTCCCTCATCCACGCCAGTACCTCGAGTCCTGACTTGCGGGGCAGTTTAAGATCGAGCAGGACGAGCATGGGCAGCGGCGAGTCCTTCCGCTCCCCCGGGGAAGAGAGGCTCTCCAGGTAGGAAACGGCCTTTTCGCCGTCCTCCACCACCTCTATGGGGTTGGCGATCTTAGTGTTCTCGAACGCTCGTCTTATCAGTAAGACGTCGTTCGGGTCGTCCTCCACCAGAAGGATGGTCTGGCCTATTCTAGCCATAATCTCTCTCCCCTTTCGGCAGCTCGATCCAGAACTCGCTTCCCTTCCCCTCCTCGGACTCCACCCCTATCCTGCCGCCCATGCGCTCCATTCCCTTCCTCACCACCGCCAGCCCTATGCCGGTACCTGGATAGGTCTCGACCCCGTGCAGGCGCTCGAATATGCGGAAGATGCGCTCCCGGTGCTCGGGCGCGATACCTATGCCGTTGTCCGCCACCCGCAGGCGCACCCAGCCGTCAAGCTCCTCCCAATCTATGCACACCTCAGGTTTCACCCCCGGTGCGGTGAAGGTTATAGCGTTGGAGATGAGGTTGGCGACCACCTGCAGGAGGGTGCTATAATGCGCCTTCACCCACGGGAGGGGGCCTTCCACCTTTACCATGGCTTCCTTCTCCCGTATCCCGGCATCCAACTGTCGGAGGGCATCCTCCACCACCTCGTCCAGGCTCACCGCCCCCATTTTTATCTCGTGGCGGCTGATACGGCTGTAATCCAACAGGTCCCTGATGAGAGAGTCCATGCGGCTGGCGGCGGAGACGACGCGCTCCGCATAGTCACGACCCCTTGCGTCCAGCACAGAGGCGTAGTCCTCCAGCAACGCTCGGGAAAAACCCTGCATAGCACGCAGGGGCGCGCGCAGGTCGTGGGAGACGGAGTAGGCGAAGGCCTCCAGCTCGGCGTTTTTCTCCTCCAGCCTGGCGGTGCGCTCCTCTACCAGTTCCTCCAGGTGTTCCCGGTACCTGCGCAGCTCCTCCTCCACCCGTTTCTGCTTGGTGATGTCCACTGCCAGCTCGAAGCGCACGTCGCGGCCGTCGGGCCACCTGATGATCCTGTCGGTTATGGCATAGTGCCTGTCCAGCACGGGATTGTAATACTCCCAACAGTAGGGCTCGCCCTTTTTGGCCAGGATGATGTCGTTGGTGCAGAAGTCGCAGGGCGCGTCGAGGTTCTGGAACTCGCGGTAGCACACCCCCCCCACCAGCTCCTTTCCGAAAGCATCCCTGAGGAAGCGGTTGGCGTAGAGGATTTCATAGGATACGGGATCGGTGACGTAGATCACCTCGTTGATGCCTTCGAATATGGAGAGCAGCTGCCTGCGCTCCTCGAACAGCTTCTCCTCGATGCGACGGCGCTCCGCGTCAGAATTCCCTGGCTTGTGGCTCCCGCGGCGGGCTCGCAGGCGCTGCGCCGCCTCTCCCAGCCAAGACCTCCCCTTCGCGCCATCCACCATAACGCATCACTCTCGGATAAAGGTTCTCGTCCCTGGTGCGGCGGAATGTTGAGGACAACCACTTACTAATTTATTGTACCGTATTATGCCATCTCATTTAAGTTCTCATGCTGTTCACGCTTGTGCGGTTCACCGATCTGCGCCTGTATTAAAGCAACGAGAAGCGCTTTTCCCGGCGAGTTCAAGGCCTCGCGACGGAAACGCGCCGGCAACGGGCGGCGTCTCACTTTCTGGAACCGCCCTAATCCTCCCGCGCCATGCGCTCCTTGAGCAGGGCTATGCTCTCCACCGGCGTGGGGTCCACCCCGTTGAGCAGGGCGAGGTAGACGCTGA
>CAKZMC010000065.1 GCA_937128055.1 uncultured Actinomycetes bacterium
CTCCGCAGGCTGCGCTGCGACCAACTCGGCCGTTCCCGGGCAAGTCGGGTGGAAATCCCTCCTTCTTGCGGGACGGGCCGCCGTGCAGTGGTCTCGCTCCGCAGGCTGCGCTGCGACCAACTCGTTCGTTCCAAGCCTGTCGGTTGCGGTCAAGCGAAATGGGCATGATCGCCGCCACGGACCCCGTAGCTCTCCGGACTTTTGGGTACAAATAGATATTTCTCCCGGCAAGTTCGCCGGATGGCGATTCCGCTTGCCGACATGAAGCTGACCTATGTCACGATGTTCTGCTAAACTCCTTGCCATGAGAGAACAATCGGTAAGTAGCGGAGAGGACTCCTTGACCCCGCAGTTCAATCGGACGCAGCGAAGGGTACTGAGCGATAAGGAGCGCCGCCGTCAAGCCAAGAAAAGGGCGCGAGAGCTGCGCCGTCGCAAGCGGAGGGGCAAGCATGGCTCAAACAAGCCCGCCTACCTTCGACCGCGGAACATCGCCTTTGCCCTTCTTTTCCTTTTCCTGCTCATATCATGCTTTCTGACCTGGGGCGCGAGCGGGGGAGACGCGAGCCAACGTAAGCTGGAGATCCCCGCCTCCAACATGGACGCCGTCAAGGATCTCGCCCTGAGGCCGGGAGAGATAAGCGAACCGTACATTCCGGCACGTGCGGCCTACCTGCTAGACACTTCCACGGGCGAGGTGCTCTACGAGAAGAACGCCGACGAAGAGCTCCCCATGGCCTCCACCACCAAGATCATGACCGCGATTGTCGTGTTGGAGCACGCTTCCCTCGACGAGAGCACGTCCATCAGCGAAATGGCTTCCTCCACGGGGGAATCGTCAGTCTGGCTGGAAAAAGGCGAGGTTCTGACGGTGGAGCAGCTGCTGTACGCCCTCATGGTGCAGTCCGCCAACGACTCCGCCGTAGCCCTGGCCGAACACGTTGCCGGTTCCGTGGAGGCTTTCGTCGCGATGATGAACGGAAAATGCGTGGAGCTGGGAGCCGCGCATACGCATTTCACGAACCCCCACGGACTGGACCAAAGCGGGCACTACACCACCGCGAGGGACCTGGCTTTGATCTCATCTTACGCGATGCGCAACCCCGTCTTTCGTGAGCTGGTTATCGCCGACGCATACCAGATACCATGGCCAGGTCATCCTTATCCCAGGGTACTGGAAAATCATAACAAATTCTTGAAGCTCTACCCTTACGCCAACGGCATCAAGACCGGATATACCGACGAGGCCGGCAAATGCCTGGTGGCCTCCGCTTTGCGCGATGATAGGGAGCTCATCTCCGTCATCCTAAACGGAGGGGAAAGCTACTGGGACCAGACCATACAGCTAATGGAATACGGTTACCGTTGCTTCGCGCGCGTGGAATACGCATATGCGGGTCAGATTCTGGCCGAAATCGATGTGGGAGATTATCCTAGAAAGAAGGTCGCCCTCGTAGCGCAGAGGGACATGGCCTTCACGGTGCGGCGTGACCGCCTGGGCGATTTCCTCACCGCCAGCCTATACTGCCCGCACTGGATGCCTTACCCGGTCGACAGAGGACAGGCAGTGGGCCAGCTGGTGGCGGGCGAGGGAAGCGAGGCGGAGGTCAGGGAATCCATGGTAAGCAACGTATCTTGCCGGCCGCCCAACTTCCTATTTCGCATTTTTGCCTTCCTCGGCTCTATCCTGGGGATGTGGTGGCGTTGGATAAGGTGGCTGGTTCCGGGGCTTTGAGGTGATGGGGGAGCGGCGGAGGCCTATGGCATGCAGGTACCCCTGGAGAGGATAGTGTTCAGCGGGGAGGAAATCGCCTCCCGCGTCCAGGAGCTGGGGGCCGAGATAACCCGCGATTACCTGGACGAGTATGGGCCCGAGGCGGAGGCGGTGCTGGTGAACGTCCTCAAGGGGGGCTTTGTCTTCCTTGCCGATCTTGTACGGTGCCTGGAATTCAGCGTAGTGATTGATTTCCTGGCCATCACCAGCTACGCGGGCGACGGCGCCTCTACAGGCGGGGTTCGCATCATGAAAGACCTCACCGAGAGCATTTACAGGCGCGATGTGCTGGTGGTGGAGGACATCGTTGATACCGGTTTGACCTTAAGTTACATCCTGCGCAACCTGTCCTCGCGCAAACCGCGCAGCCTCAAGGTCTGCACCTTCCTCGACCGTTTGAGCAGCCGCATCGTTCCCCTGCAAGTAGACTACCGCTGCTTCGAGGTGGGCGAGGAGTTCGTGGTAGGTTATGGCCTGGATTACGGCCAGAAGTGGAGGAACCTGGGTTACGTCTGCACTTTGCGATTAGAGGAGCATCCCCGGAGCGATTGTCCCTAAGGCCTCCCGCACGGACCGGTGTGAAAGCACCGCGGCCACGAAAGGGGCACCCTGTAAGCGCATGTTCAACATGCGCCGCCCGCAGTCGATATAAGGAGTGAGGAGAGGGGCAGGCGGTGAGGACCCGGAAGTCCGAACGGGTCATATCCCGGAAATAAAGCGGGAGCCGTTACCGGGTCCGCCAAGGAGTATGAGCTTGCGTTACTCCTCGGATAATATGTATTGGTGAGGGGCGTTTGAGAAAGGGGTGTTTGACACGCCCCGCGGGGTGCTATAGTTTAACCTTGAAACGTTGAGGATGTGATAGCAATGGTGGAGCTAACATTGATAGGGGTCAGGGTTGAACTGCCGGCAAACCAACCCATAGTCCTGCTCAAGGAGAGGAAGGGCGACCGCTACCTGCCTATCTGGATCGGAGCCTTCGAGGCCACCGCCATAGCCTTCGCCCTCCAGGGCATAGAGACCGCCCGGCCCATGACCCATGACCTCATGAAGAACATCCTCGACGAGCTGGGCATCACCATGAAGGAGGTGGTGATCTCCGACCTCAAGGAGGGGACTTTCTACGCCGACATCAACCTCGTTTACCAGGGAAAGCCCTTCAAGATAGATGCGCGGCCCAGCGACGCCATAGCGCTGGCGGTGCGCACCGGCGTATCCATATACTCGGACGAGCACGTGCTGAACGAGGCCAGCGTCTTCATCCAGACGGACGAGGAGGATGAGATCGAGCGCTTCAGGGACTTCCTGAAGGACGTCAAGCCCGAGGATTTCATGTAAGGAAACGCGCCCCCCAAGACCATGCACGCCGCCTCCCAAGACACATTCGCCGCCCCTGAGGCCCATTTTACCTGCGGTGCCCGCTTGCGTTACTATTTTAAGGAAAATACGGTGTGGAAACCGGAAAAGCGGCAGCACCGCGGCGACTATCGCGAGAGGTAACGATTGGAACGGCTCAAAGCACTGGAGAAAGCGGCCATCCTGCTGGTGGCCATCACCATCATCGGCACCATTGGATACATGCTGATAGAGCACCAGAATTTCCTCAACGCCCTATACATGGTCATCATCACCATCACCACCATCGGTTATGGGGAAACCTTCACCCTGGGGACCGGCGGGGAGATATTCACCATCTTCCTCATCGTGGCCGGCGTGGGCACCGTGGGATATACCCTGGTGAGTGGAGTAGAATTCATGTTAGAGAACAGCCTTACGGGACTCATGGGAAGGAGAAAGATGCGCAAGGATATCGAGAACATGATCGGCCATTACATCCTCTGCGGTTACGGCAGGGTGGGCCAGCATATAGCCGAGGACCTGAAAGACGCCGAGGCCAGCTTCGTGATCATCGAGAAGGACCCCGCGGCGGCGGAGAGAGCGCAGCAGAAGGGGTTCCTGGTCATCAAGGCCGATGCCACCAACGAGGAGTCGCTGCGGGAGGCGGGTATTGAAAAGGCCCGGGGCCTGGTCACCGCCCTCTCCAGCGACGCCGAGAACCTTTACATCACCCTCACCGCCCGGGAGCTTTGTCCCCACCTCTTTATAGTCAGCCGCTGCGACGTCGAGGAGTCCGAGTCCAAGCTGCGGCGTGCTGGCGCGGACAGGGTCATCTCCCCACATTCCATCGGCGGGAGGCGCATGGCGGCCATGCTCCTCAAGCCCATGGTATGGGATTACCTTGACCTGGTGACCAAAGGCCAGTATATCCAGTTCAACATCGAGAACCTGGAGTGGCGCATCGACGATATGGAGATCCAGCCCAATTCCTACCTGGACGGGAAGACCATCGAAGAGGCCAAGATATACTCCATTTCCGGGGCCCTCGTCCTGGCCGTGAAAAAGCGGGGGATGAACTTCGACACCAAGCCGACCAAGGACACCCACCTCGACGCAGGTGACTGCATCATCGCCATCGGAACCGTGGAGCAATTGGCCAAGCTGGAGGAGGTGGCCACATCCAGGACCTGGTTGCAAGGAGGGCGCTATACCTGAGGCCGCACCTGCCTTTCCCGGCTCCCGACATGATTAACCTGTGCTTCAGAGTGACTATTTTTGCTATCATTAAACATGAACCTAAACGGCAAGATGAGGCCATACCATGAAAACAGCGGGAGAGGCGAGGAGCATAGCGTGTAAAGCGGCCATCATGCTGCTGGTTTCCATGATGATGGTCGCCACGGTCTGCCCCGTTGCTCTCGCGGAGGGCAGTGAAGAAAAAGAGCTGAGGAAGGAGGCCAATCGCCTCACCTACGAGCTACTCGACCTGCGGGCCCGCAAGAGGACAGCGGAAGAGGAGGGGGCTGCCCTGCAGCGGGATCTGGAAGGCCTTGACCTGCGTATCGCGGCGGTGCAGGCGGAATTGGGAAAGCTTCATGAGGAACTTGCCGACCGGCAGAGGGCATACGACGCATCCCTGCGCTCCCTTTACATGCGCGGCGAGGTGAGCGAGCTCGAGGTCATCCTGGAGTCCCGAGAACTCGAAGAACTCTGGCAGGACACCGGTTACGTAAGGCATATCGGCGGGGCGCACCGGGAGGCAATGGAGCGGCTGAAGGAGAAGATCGCCGAGAAGGGGCTGGCGGAGCGCGAGCTTAGGGAGTTGCGGGCCAGGCGGGAGAGGATCGCCGCATCGCTGGATATGGAGGGTATCGCTGCGCGCATCTCCGCCGTGCAGGCAAAGCTGGACGAGATCAACGCCCGCCTGCGTGAGCTGGAGATGGGCAAGGCGCGAAAGCCAGCCGCTCCTCCCCAGAGCTCTCCGCCCGCATGGTCCGTTCCCGCGCCAGGCAAACTTCTCGACCGCGTGCCGTACATGCCGCCCCTCTCAGACTTCGAGCGCACCGGCATCATGTTCTCCGGCTACACGACCTCCTACGGGGCGGAATTCCACGGAAGACCCACGGCAAGCGGCGTCGTCTTCAACATGTACGACTACACCTGCGCCCACCGCACCCTGCCGTTCGGAACCTGGCTACTGGTCACCTTCAGGGGGAAGCAGGTGATAGTGCAAGTAAACGACCGGGGGCCCTTTGTCCCAGGCCGGGTACTGGACCTCTCTCAGGGGGCGGCCCAATACATCGGGCTGGACGGCGTGCAGTGGACGGAGTTCGAGATCATCGTGCCCAAGGGTGGTTGATATAGGAAGCGCCCGGTGCCGTGATTGCGCGCCGGGAGAGCTGGCAGGGCTCATGTGCGGCCGTAAAGCCGGAGCACAACGGTGGTTGGTTCCGTGGAGGAGGAAAAGACATACAGGCGCTGGGATGAAGTAAAGTTCGCTCACCGCAGCGAGCAAGAATTCGCCCGCTTGCTCGACTTCTACAATATCAGGTGGCTCTACGAGCCGGTGAGCTTCGACATCGCCTGGGACAAGAACGGCAACCCCGTCTCCAAGTTCACGCCCGATTTCTACCTGCCCGAGTTCGATCTCTACATCGAGATCACCACCCTGGACCAGAAGCTGGTGACCAAGAAAAACCGCAAGATACGCAGGATGTGCGAACTGTATCCCCAGGTGAAATGCAAGATATTTTACCGCAAGGACTACGAGCACCTGCTCTTCAAGTACGGGATTAGCCTGGGCGGGGAGGGAAGGGAAGAGGGCGGGCGTGAGCGGCCCCCCGGACGCGTTCCGCCGGGAGAATCCCGTTGAACTGCGCCGAGCGACCGCCCCGGGCAGGGTGGCGGAAAGTCCCTTTCCGCCAGAGCAGCGACGAGGGGCGGGTGCGGACGGGGCATCGTCGCCGCGAGACCGGGTGGGCGAGGAGGCAGCGGCTGCAAGACCGCTCCCCCTGCCCCGCGTGAACACCGCGCTCCCCTCAATCCCGGGACGTGTTTTCCATGCGGGCGAGGAACGTGCAGCCTTCGCGCACGCGTTCCACCTTCCAGTCGCCGGCCAGTCCGAGCAGGCCTTCCTCCAGTCCGCGGTGTATCTCGCACACCAGCTCGCGGCAGAGGTCGACCACCCCCCCGAAGGGGCAGGAAGGGAAGCTGACCTCGATGGTCCCCTTATCGCGCAGCCGTTGCCGAGCGCTGATGCCCCTCCGGCTCAAGTCCTTTTTCCACGCCTCGCCCACCCCCTCAGGCCCGGCACCGCGCGGGAGCTGGGTGAGGGGGGAAGCGGCGCCCATCGCCTCGGAGCGCCCGTAGGCGCGCGCCTCTTCCACCATGGAAGCCACGAGGTCCCTGCCGCAGCCTCTCAACCCGGAAGCCATAATAGCCGCCAAGGGCCTGTAGGCGCGCGGCGGCAGATGCAGCTCCCAATCCTCCTCGCTCACCATGTACATGTGGGCGGGCCGACCTCCCCGCTCGCCGCGACGCCTGGTGGTCGTCAGGAGGCCCCCCCTGACCAGTTTTTCCAGGTGCATGCGCGCCGCGTTCACGTGCAGACCGAAGCGCTCCGCAACCTCCCGCGCCGATAGGGGAGTGCCGGCATCGAGGAGAAGGTCCATGATCTGGCGGCGTGTGGGGTCCGCCAGGGCCATGGAAACCATTGCGATCCTGTCCTGGTAAGCCAACGATTCTCCTGACCTCGCGTATTGACAGCTTTATTATAACATAGTATATAAATACAGTATATACAGTTTTTAACGTTAAAGGAGGGGAGATGCTCAGGATCAAGTCGCGTTGCTGGAGGTGCGGGGAGGTCGCGCTGGCTATCGAGGATATTATCCTGGTGGAGCACGGGGACGGCGACGGGACCTTCTACGTCTTTACGTGTTACGGGTGCGGCGACCCGCAGGCCTACCCCGCGGACCCGCGTTTCGTGGACTTCATGCGCATGAACGGGCGGGAACCCATAATCCTGAGTCCCCCCATCGAGTGCAAGGAAGCGGAGAAAAACCCGCCGCTCTCGTGGGACGATCTCCTCGACCTCCACCTGCAGCTGGAGAGCGACGGCTGACCTATATCAGCGCACACGGAGAAAATGCCCTGGCAAAGTGGGTCGGCATGTGTTTAACTAAGAGGCAAGAAAAAGCAAGGAGGTAAGGATATGGCCATCACGAAGCATATGACCATCCAGGAGGTCGTGGAGAAAAACCCCGAAACCATAAGGGTCTTCATGGAACACGGGCTGCACTGCGTGGGCTGTGCCGTGGCGCGCTTCGAGAACATCGAGCAAGGCGCCCTGGCTCACGGCATAGACGTGGATGCGCTGGTCAAGGACCTCAACGCGAGGGTGGGGGAGGGCGGGCAGGAAGAGTAGGGGCTTTCGCTCCCGCCTTACTAGCCGTAAACGGCATCCTCAGACCGCTTCAAGATAGCCTTTCCGTCAAACGTAAAGGTTACCCGCCAGCATAATGCAGCTTACTTTGGGTCGCCCCAATGCCGGGCCAAGCGGCTGGGCGCCCCGCTGAACCCCACGACGTCCCCTCCGCAGGGAAGGGGCTAACCAGGCCGCCGAGGCCGCGGTATCGGCCGCTGGTCTGGCGAGAATACTACCTCGGCGCTATGCATCTCACATGCCCCGGCTTCCGATCGATGAGCGGTACGTAAGATGCGGAGTTGGAGGTAAGCGAGATGCAACACCTGGAAAGGCCCCTGTCGCGACTCCTGGAGGTAGCCGTTTTAGGCCTGGTCGCAATGGCCCTCGCCTTCAATTTCACTATTATTGCCCAGAGTTTCTTCTCTCCCTTCAGTGAGGTCCGGGGCGACTCCATGAATCCCTACATCGAGGAGAACGACGCCGTGCTGACCACGGGAGTGAGCATGGAGGAACTCGCAGCCGGTGACGTGGTGGTTTTTCCGGATCCCGAGGGCGGCCCCGATCCCATCGTGCATCGCATCGTATCCCTGCAAGAACGAGAGGGGGAGCTGGTGGCGGTCACCAAGGGGGATGCCAATCCCGACGTGGATCCCTTCGTCGTCCCCGCAGACAGGATCTACGGCAAGGTGCGCCTTGTGCTCCCCATGGGGGGTGCGTTTCTGCGTTTTCTCATATCGCCGTCCGGTTTCGTGCTCTGTGTGCTCTGTCCCTTCCTGGTCCTGGCCCTCTTCATTGCTGGTAAATATTACCAGGATAAACGGGGCAAAGGCAGCTGCCTGCTCCTGCGCGAAGTCATAAAGGCATGACGCGCCCGCTTTCCTCAAGGACCATAGAGGTCCGCCCATGCCAACATTGGACCCTCCGCACCCGGGGGAGCGGAGGGATTTATCTTCCGTTGCGGAAAGCGCCACGCAGGCCGGGATGCTTCAGGGAAGAAGCGGCGTTACCGAAAGAGTTAGCGGAGGTGATGCATGCTTATCCTGTACGAGGAAGACGGCAGGGTGGAGGAGAGGGATTTCCTCCTGGTAAGCCATCGCGGAGGTCGTGGCTTCGGGCCGGAGAATACCCTGCAAGCGCTGCGGGGGGCCCTGGACTTCGGCGTGGAGATGGTGGAAACCGACGTGCGCATGTCCAGCGACGGTGTCCCGGTGATCCATCACGGCCCCTTTCTCGGGTATCACATCCTGGGGCGCCTTACGCTGGAGGAGATAAGGGAGAGGGCTCCCCACGTGCCCACCTTGCGGGATTTCCTGGAAACGGCGGGCACAAGATGCCTTCTCAACCTGGAGATAAAGAAATGCGACCCCCGCGTGCTGGCGGAGACCCTGCGGGAAATCCCTCCCTTGCGCGCGCCCCTCATCAGCTCCTTCGACACCGATTTCCTGGCCGCTTTCAGGGAAAACGGCTACCCGGCGGAGACGGGCGTCCTCTGCCAGTTCGAGCCGGCCTCGGAGAGGCTCCTCCGCCTGGCGCAACGCTGCGGGGCCACCGTGGTCCTCCCGGTGTGCTTTAGCGTGGACCGCGAGCTGGTAAGCAAGGCGCACGACGTCGGCCTGCGGGTGATCACCTGGACGGTCAACTCCGCGGATGATCTTGCGGAGCTGGTCGCCGCGGGCGTCGACGGAGCGATCACCGACGCCTATCCAGAGCTGCTCTCCTTCCTGGAGAACAACTACGGCGCCGGGAACCGCGACGGCGCGGCCACCCCGGCGGGGGAGGGAGGCAATGCGTCCGGCTGAAGCCTCCCACGCCCGGCCTTGCAACCGCCGCGTCGAATGTCGCGCGTATGGCCTCCCTCCAGAGAGGCGCCGGCCGCTGCAGGAGATGTTGCACAACCGGCAGGCGCCGCACATCGCGCATCTCCCCGAGAGGCGGTGAAGAAGCCGCGAAAAGTGGAAGCAGCCGACCGGGGATGGCCAGCTGCATTCCGGGTGGGGCGTTGGACTCTAGGTCCTTTGTTTAATTCTGTAATGGTGCAGGGAAGAAGGAAATCGGCCTTTGGTATTAAAAAAGTGCCGAATATGGTAATATATGGCGATTATGGTAGCATTGCTTAGAGCGTTTTCGCGGCAAGCCCCGGGAAAGCCGCCGCGGGAGCACCCGGAAACCCTCTCTGGTCCCATCCCGTCGTGAAAGTGCGGGCGGGGCCACGGCTCCTCGCTGGAAGCGCGGCGCCGCTTGGTATATCATGTGAGGAAAAGCACGCAGCCTCAACGGGGTAGAGGTGCGCCGGCAGGTCGTCAATCTCTCGTGACCGTGACATTGCCATTCTTAAAACAAGGGGGGAAGCCGCATGGAAAAGAATTTCAAGTGCTGGCCCGAGGGCGTGTATAAGAACCTGACCTACCCGGAGGTGCCCGTATACGAGATCCTGCGCTCCTCGGCCCGGCGCTGGCCCTGGCGCAACGCCATCATCTTCGGGGGCATGGAGATCACCTACCAGGAGCTGGACAATCTCTCCGACCGCTTCGCCACCGCCCTGGCGGCCATGGGGGTGATGAAGGGGGACCGGGTGGGCATCCACCTCCCCAACTGCCCCCAGTTCGCCATCGCGTACTTCGGGCTGCTCAAGGCGGGGGCTGTCTTCGTGCCCTTGAGCCCCTTGCTGGCGGAGAGGGAACTGGAGTTCCAGCTCAACGACGCCGGCGTGGAGACCTTTGTCGGCCTGGACCTGCTCTTCGGGATGCCCCAGCAGGTGCTACCCAGGACCCCGGTGCAGCGGACCATCCTGGTAAGCCTGGCCGACTGCTATCCGCCCGTCGCGGCGCCGGCCAAGCTCCTACAGAGGCAGCCGACGCCCGAGGGGGCCATCGATCTCTCCAGCCTGCTGGCCGAGTACCCGGCAGAGCCTCCCCGGGTGGACTTCGACGTGCGCGAAGACCTGGCCCACATCGCCTATACCGGGGGCACTACCGGCACCCCCAAGGGGGTGATGATCACCCACTACAACGCGGTGGCCAACTGCTGCCAGTTCGCCCTGTGGTTCGGAGGTGGAGACGCTAACTATCACGACGGCATATTCGAGGTCAGGCGCATGGAAGGGGACCGCGCCGAGAACCACCCCACGGGCGAAGCGAGAGAGGTGGCCCTCATCGTGGTGCCCTGGTTCCACGCCATGGGCGTCATAGGCTACCTTGACATGCAGCTCTTGGGTGGAAGCACGCTGGTGGTCTTCCCCCGCTTCGACCCCACGGAGTACCTGCAGGCCATCAACAAGTACCGTGCCACCGGCTTCGGGGGAGCCCCCCAGCTCTTCGTGCAGCTGGTGGAGAATCCCCTCTTCCGGGAGATCGATATGTCGGAAATCAGGCTGGTGGCCTCAGGGGCCGCCCCCATACCCCTGCACCTGCTCGAGTCCCTGCTCGAAAAGATACCCGGGGTGGTGTGCGAGGCCTACGGCCTCTCGGAGTGCACCATGGGCTGCGCGGCCAACCCGCCCACCCGCGAGGGCTTCAGGCTGGGATCGGTGGGCCTCCCCATGCAGGACACCGAGATAAGGATCGTCGACCCCGAAAGCGGCGACAAGGAGATGCCGGTGGGGGAGATAGGGGAGATTTGCATCAAGGGCCCGCAGGTCATGAAGGGTTACTGGAAGCGGCCTGAGGAGACGGCCGAGGTGCTGCGCGACGGGTGGCTCTACACCGGCGATATAGGCAAGTTCGACGAGGACGGCTATCTCTACATCGTGGACCGCAAGAAGGACATGCTCATCTACAAGGGCTACAACGTCTACCCCCGCGACCTAGAGGAGGTTATCAACTCCCATCCTTCCGTGGCGCAATCGGCGGTGGTGGGGAAGTACGACGAGCGCTCCGGCGACGTGCCCATCGCCTTCGTGCAGCTGGTCCCCGGCGCGCAGGCCACGGAGGAGGAAATCCTCGCTTTTGCCAACGACCGCCTCGCCAGGTACAAGAAGATACGCCTGTTGAAGATAGTGGATGCGCTGCCGGCCAGCCTGGCGGGGAAGGTGCTTCGCCGGGAGCTGCGCGAGCAGGCCCAGTCACTTGAGATATAGGAAAAAGCAAACTTAACATAAGATATATTATCGGCGCTTGAGGTCTCGCATGGACGGGCCTCGCCAAGGCGTGCTTTTCCCCCCTTGCGACATGAATTCCGCATGCCTCGAAAAGATGGCGAATGGACGGGCCTCGTCAGGTCGTGCTTTACCCCTTACGACCGCCTGAGCCCCGATCCATGTATGCGGTTATATGCGGTGGCGCCTTCCTACCGGGGACGGGCTTTCCGCGCGAGTGAGCGCACGGACGGCACCGTGTACTCTGCCGTGGAAAGACGGGCGCGCGGCCTTGGAGCAAGCGCTGCGAACCCACCCCCTGGCGTAAAGCGCCCGAGCCCCTGAACATGAACAATATACACGTTATTGTATATACAGCCCTTATATATTTCCTTTATATCAGCAGCGGAACATTCCTCGGCCCGCTTCACGCACGCGAGCGCAGGGATCCGCCGCAACGCGGCGGACCGGCATCGCGCAACGGTACCGTGCGCGCCCTTGCGGGCGGGGCCACAGGCCCCGCTATGCGGGCTCGAAGGCCAGAAAGGTCCTCGCCTTCTCCCCTTCCCCGCGGTGCAGAAAGGTCGCCTTCATGGGCATGCCAATCTTTATCGATTCGGGCTTGCTCGCGTCCACTCCCTCGATGCGGGCGACCACGCGCAGGCCCTCGGCGAGGCTTACTACCCCCGTGCAGTAGGGGTTCTTCCTGCCGTACCCCTCCTTGGCCATGAAGGCGGGCCCGATATATATGCATGTGTAGGCGGCCAGCTCCCCCTCGCCCTTTATCTCCTGCCATTCCATCTGCGAGCTCCCGCACTCGTGGCAGAAGTGGCGCGGCGGCACGTAGATCTTCCCGCACTTGCCGCATTTCGATCCCATGAGCTTTTCCTCGTCGAGGAACTTGCGGTAAGAGATGTCGCTGAACGGCCTCTCCTCCATGGCCCTACCTCCTCTCAAAAATGGTGAACGTGCAGGTGCCGCCGGTCCCGCCCAGGTTCTGGGTGGCCCCGATATAGAGGTCCTTCCCCTTTATCTGGCGTTCGCCCGCCTCGCCCCGCAGCTGCTTCCACACCTCGTACATCTGGGCCGTCCCCGTCGCCCCCACGGGATGGCCCTTGCACTTGAGGCCACCGGAGGTGTTTATGGGCATGCGCCCGTCTCGCCGCGTGGCGCCCTCCGCGATGGCTTTGTACCCCTCCCCTTCCGGGAAGAAGCCGAGGTCCTCAACGTGGATGAGCTCCGCGATGCTGAAGCAGTCGTGCACCTCCGCGAACTGCACGTCCTTGGGCTTGAGGCCGGACATGCCGTAGGCCTCCGCCGCCGCCTGCTTGTTGGCCTCGAAGGAGGTGAGGCTGGGGCAGGCGTGCAGGCCCCTGCCGCTCCCCTGTCCGAAGCCGACCACGTAGATGGGGTTGTCGGTGTAGTTCTTGGCCAGCTCCTCCGCCACCAGGAGGACGCAGCTCGCGCCGTCGCTTATGGGGCAGCAGTCGTACAGGTGCATGGGCCAGGCCACGGGAGGATTGAAGCTGGGGTCGAAGAGGGCTTCCTTCTCGTCCGCCCAGTCGGGGACGGGCTCGCCTTTCTTCGCCGCCCGCGCCTTCTTGGCTTCCATGAGGTCCCGGATGGTCTGCTTGAACTGTGCCTTGGGGTTGAGGGGTGCGTTCTCGTGGCTCTTGATGGTGATGTTCATGAGGTGCTCGCGCCCCGCCCCGTACTTGTGGAAATAGGCGGTGGCAAGGGCGCCGAAAACCCCGGGGAAGGTGTAGCCGGCCTCCCCTTCATAGGGAGAGGTCGCCAGGGCAAGGCCCTCCGTCACCTCCTCGGTGGTGCACTTGGACATCTCCTCCACCCCGCCGGCCAGCACGATGTCGTACATGCCGGACGCGATGGCCATGAGGCCGTCCCGCAGGGCCAGCGTGCTGGAGGCGCAGGCCCCTTCCGTCCTGGTCACCGCCTTAGGCGCGATACCGGTGAGATCGGCGATGATGGGGCCCCAGTGCGCTTGGTGCACGAAGAAGTCGTTGCTGAAGTTGCCTATCCAGGCTGCCTGGATATCCGCGGGATCGAAGCCCTTGTCCACGCTGGCGAGCATCTCGGCGAAGGCCTCCGCGAAGAGGTCCTTGGAGTCCTTGTCCGGGAACATCCCGAAGTTGGACATCCCGGCGCCCACGATCGCCACTCCCCTTCCTATCTTTCTCTTGCTCTTGCCTGCCATATTCCGACCTCCTTTTACCGGTACTGGTGCAGCGGCTACAGACTTCCTTCTCCTGTCCCTCCACCGGCGACCTGCCAGGGCACGCCCCGGCGCGGGACAGGCTAACCCACCTCCACCCTGCCGAGCTTCTCCCTGATGAAAGCGACGATGTCCCCGGTCACCGTCCCGGGGCCGAAAACGCCGTCCATGCCGATGCGGCGCAGCTCGTTGTGATCCTCCTCGGGGAACACTCCGCCGACGAGCAGGAGAAAATCGCCGCGCACGCCCTTCTCCTCCAGCATACGCACCAGCTCCTGCGCCCATTCCAGGTGGGCGCCGGAATGTACGGAGAAGCCGATGACGTCCACGTCTTCCTGTATGGCCGCCTCCACCACGCCCTCCACGGTCTTGAAACCGAAGAAGATGGACTCCATGCCTGCTTCGGAAAGGGCCTTGGAAACGGTCATGATGCCCCTCCAGTGGCCGTCGAGGCCCGGCTTGAAGAGCAGCACCCGGATCTTCTTCTCCATCATCCCCACCTCCTCAAGCCACGAAGGGCAGCTGCCAGATGCCCCACACCTCTCGGTATACGCTGGTAATTTCTCCCAGGGTAGCCCCGGCGGCGGTCAGCTCGCTGACTACCGGCAGGACGTTCTCGCGCGCTTCGCATACCTTGCGCAGCTGGTCGAGCAGCTTGCCGACCTTCTGGTTATCCCTCTCGCGGCGCAGGTCCTGCAGGCGCTCCCTCTCTATGTCGGCGGCGCGGGGGTTGGTGCGGAAGGGCGGCGTGGGCTCCTCGCCTTCCAGGACGTAGCAGTTGACGCCGATGACCTTTTCGTCCCCGCTCTCCTGGTCGCGGCGGCGCTTGTTGAAGGCCTTGCTCATCTCGCCGAAAAGCCAGCCGGTGTTAAGGGCCTCCACCACGCCCCCCATCTCCTCGATCTGCTGGAAATACTCCCAGATGCGCTCCTCCAGCTCGCGGGTGAGGGATTCCACGTAATAGGACCCGGCCATGGGGTCTATGACGTTGGCCACCCCGGTTTCCTCCTGCAGGACCTCCTGGGTGCGCACCGCCAGGCGCACCGCATCCTCGGTGGGCAGGCAGATGGCCTCGTCGAAGGAGTTGGTGTGCAGGGACTGGCAGCCGCCCAGCACCGCCTCCAGGGCCTGGTAAGCGGTGCGCACGATGTTTACCATGGGCTGCTGGGCGGTGAGGGAGCAACCCGCCGTCTGCACGTGGAATCGGAAGCGGTAGGCATCGGGGTTCTCGGGGCGGTAGCGCTCCTTCATGAGGCGGTACCACAGCTTGCGCGCCGCGCGGTACTTGGCTATCTCCTCGAAGAAGTCGCGGTGGGCGGA
Organism: uncultured Actinomycetes bacterium; assembly: GCA_937128055.1. Taxonomy (GTDB): domain Bacteria; phylum Actinomycetota; class Geothermincolia; order Geothermincolales; family RBG-13-55-18; genus JACIXC01. Next base: position 15,164 of record CAKZMC010000065.1, read on the forward strand.
GAGGTGGAAGGCCAGGCGGTGCACGAAATCGTCGATCTTCCAACCCCGGCGCAGCAGCTCGTCGATGTGGGCCACCGCGTTGGCCAGCCCCATGCCTATCTCCTGCACGGCGTCTATGCCTCCCTCGCGGTAGTTGTAGGTGGTGAAGTTTATGGGGTTCCAGCGCGGCGCCTCCCCCATGGCCGTGCAGTACTCGATGAGGTCGCAGGCCAGCTTGAGCAGGTCCGCCGGCTTCAGGGAACCCCAGGGGATGTACCCGATGGTCATGGTGAGGATGTCGTTCTGCGTGGTGCCGGCGAGCTGCTCCTTGCGTAAACCCCTTTTCTTGGCCACGTTGAAATACATGGAGGTGATGGCGGCGGAGGTCAGGGGCTCGACCACCAGCGCAACGCTCATCCTGTCGATGGGAAGATTTTCAACCATAGCCTCCACGCCGCGTATGGAATACAAGGGCACCCCTTCCTTTCCCACCTCATGGGCCGCCCCGTGCACCTCCTGGTCGGGGTCCACCCCGGCGAAGGTAAGTGAGTCCACCGCGGCCGAGAAGCCCGTCTCCCCCTCCTCGTAGAGCATCTTCCAGCGCTGGTTGGTCTCCTCCGGAGTCCCGTGGCCGGAGAACATGCGTATGGTCCACAACCTTCCCCGGTACATGGTGGGATACACGCCTCGGGTGTAGGGTGGCTGTCCGGGGAACCCGATGTCCTCCAGGTAATCGATCCCCTCCGTGTCCAGGGGGGTGTAGAGGTCCTTCACCGGGATACCGGCATCCGTGTGGAAGGATTCCCGGCGTTCCGCCCAATTCTCCTTCGCCTTACGCCAATCCTCATATCCGCGTCTGATCTCCTCAAGGTCGGCCATCCTCTTCATCCCCTTCCCTTCTCCGCGTGTCCCGCGCGTGAGCGCCGGCGCACCCGCTTTCCGTCGCACACGGGGCGTTGCTCTATCCAGCCAAACTCTCAATCGTTGCCGCCGGGCACCTCATGCCCGCAGATCGCCGCCGGGGGGCACGTCCTTACCCGCGCCCCCGCGCTTCTTGGGATCGCGCGCTCTCCCCTACCGGAGGGCCAAGGCCGCCTCGCGCGCTTTCGGAGCCGTCCTCACCCCCGCCCTCTTAGAAGGTGAACAGGCTGATGCCCCCGCTCACCTCGATGGCCTCGCCGGTGAGGAAACTGGCTTCCTCCGAAGCCAGGAAAGCGATGACCTCGGAGAGCTCCCGCGGGTCGCCCGAACGGCGCATGGCCACCCTCTTGATGATGCGCTCGCGAAACGGCTCGGCCACGTCGTAGAAGCTGCCCGCGTCGAAGACGCCCAGCACCACCGCGTTACAGGTGATATTCTTGCGCGCCCCCTCGAGGGCGACGGTCTTGGTGAGGCCGAGGAGGCCCGCCTTGGTCGCCGCGTAGCTGCACTGGCCGAACCCTCCCATGGTCCCGGTCACCGAGGAGACGTTGATGATCCTCCCCCAGCCCATTTCCGCCATGTCGGGAAAGACCGCCTTGATGAGCAGGAAGGGGCCGGTGAGGTTGACCGCCACGTCCGCATCCCAGTCTTCCTTGCTCATATCGGTGATGGTGATCGCCCGCACGATCCCCGCGGCGGCGTTGTTCACCAGGATGGCCACCGGCCCCAGCTCTTCCCTAACCTTCCGCACGCCCTCGTTGACGCTCGCCTCGTCCGCGAGGTTCATCTTCACCGCCAGGGCTCTGCGGCCCATGCCCTCGATCTCCTTCACAACCTCCTGCGCCTTGGCCTCGCTGCGGTTGTAGGTCAGGGCCACGTCGGCACCCTTCCCGGCAAGCACCAGGCCGTGCACCCTGCCGAGCCCACCCGATCCGCCGGTCACCAGCGCTACTTTGCCCTCCAGAGACATGAGCATCCCTCCTATGAGTTCCCGAAAGATTCCGACCGCCAACAGGCTATCGCATCGACTCCCGGCTCCCGCCGCCGACCGTACCCCGTGGCGCAAACGCTTGCTCCGGCCAGGCTCAGCGCCACGCGAAACCTCCATACCCGAAAGAAGCAGGCAAGACCGCGGCCATCATCCCTCATGCTGCAAGGGCCTTTCGGTGTGGTAAGCCCATCCCCGGCACTGGGCTATGCTCTTTCCCTTGTCGTCCGTTACCGACATGCGGTAATATCCCATCTTTCCGGCACGCGAGACGAGTTCCACATCGGCCGTTATCTCCCCATCCGTTTCCGGCGCCGCAAGAAAATCTATCCCCACCGAGAGCGCCATCGCCTTCTTGCCGAAGGAATTGGCCGCCGCCCCGAAAGCCACGTCCGCCAGGGAAAAGATCACTCCACCGTGTATCATGCCCATGAAGTTCGTGTGCTGCGGTCTCAGCGCGAGCGCCACCCTCGCGTAGCCGGGCCTGATCTCCAGCAACCTGGCTCCCAGGTGCTCCGCGTAGCTGTCGCTCTCTATGACCGCCCTGCTCTCGTCCGATACCTTCTTCTCCATCCCTTACCCCGTTTAGCCGATTCCCCTACCGCCCGCCCTCGCCGTTTGGCTTCCCTCCCTCCGCCCTTCACTGTGCGGGAGAGACCGAGGGAGAGAGCAGTTGATTATGGAAACTGAAAAACTAAATATGGTTTATCAGTTTAAATAATTCAATCATCGTCCCCTCGACCTGTCAAGCTCGCCACCTCGTAAACCCATGATGCTTCTCCTTGCCAGGGCGGCACGCTTACTCTCCGCCCCGCCATCGCCTGCCCGCACGATCCCTTCGGCCTCGCGGCAGCGCCCTCGCGCCGAGGGCCGAGCGCGCGGCGAGCACCGCCAAACGCCACGCCGAAGGCCGTTTCCGCGCGCATCCCGCTTGCAGGGTCAGCACGCGGCGCCGGCCTTCCCGCGGCCGGCGGAGCGGCCTTCCGCCGCCTCCCGGTACCCCGGCGCCACTATACCCTCCATGATTATCTTCATAAAAGCGGTGTACACCTCCTCAAGGCTGAGACCGCTCTCGATGAGCAGGTAGGGATTGCTGGACAGCTCCACCATTCCCTGCACGAGGTACGCGAACACCACCGGATTGACGTCGGACCTGAAGATGCCGGTGCGGGTACCCTCCTCGATGATGCTCACCACACCCCCGACGATCCTGCGGTAAAAATCTCCGTAGACGTTGAAGACATCCGGGAAAAAGGTCTCCACCTCCTTGACCAGCGAGGGCTTGATGTGGGAAAGCTCGTCCACGATGTACTTGCTTGCCAGGTACAGCTTGGTCATGGCGTCCTCGTCGAGGTCCATTATCTCCTGCATGCGCCTCAGGATCTTGCCGGCTCGCCGGTTCAGAACGGTGGTAAAGAGTTGGTCCTTGGAGGAAAAGGACTCGTAGATGGTCTTCTTGCTCATGCGTAACCTCTGGGAGAGATCATCCATGTTGAAACGGCGGTAGCCGACCTCGAAGGCGAGTCTCTCCGCCTCTTCCAGGATCTTCCTGGTATTGCTATCCCTGCTCACCTCTCGCCACGCCTTTCCGCTTACCGCCCTCAGCCGCCTTCCTCTCTCTCCCCTCCCCCGCGTCCACAGCGTCTATTTTATCAATAATGCTGCGAAGCCAGTCCGCCTCGACGCGATAGAGCCTCATCTCGTGCTCAAGGAGCACGGTGTGCATCTCCTCCGCTACGCCGGCCAGAAGATCCCTTTCGGTGGCGATGCGTTTCGCCTGGGCTTCCAGGAAGGATAGCCTTCTCTGCAGGGCCTCCCGCGCCTCCTCCGGGCGCAGGGCGTGCACGAAGGCTAGGCCTATGGCTCCCTCCCAGCGCAGCGGCTCCTCCTCGGCGCATATGTCGTACACCGCGTCCCGCAGCCTCTCCTCGCCTTCGGCGGTGATGCCGAAGACCCTCCTCTCCGGCATATTGCCGTCCTTTTCCATCCAGGAGCTCAGGCTTCCTTCTTTTTCCAGCCTGGCAAGGGCTTTATAGACTGCGACCTTGCTCACCCCGCTCCAGCGAAGGAAGCCTCGTTCTTCCATGATACGGAGAAGGTCGTAACCGTGTCTCTCCCCGCCCGCCAGCAACCCTAGGATCATCGTCTCCACGCGGGAGGTCATACCGGGTCCCCCTTTATTTCACCGTTAACTATTTAACAGTTAAATATTTTTACATCGCTATTCTATACCATGACACGCCCCCGTTGACATCAGGCAAGCGGCATGCGGAAGCCTCCCTTTGAGGCGTGCATGCTGCCGCTGCATGCCGGGGGCGCGCCGTCAAGGATGCGTCCCGCGCGCTATTTGTACGCGCGGCAAACGCGCGCCGGGCGCAGCGGGCTGCCGGCAGATGGCGCTCACGGGAGCGGTGGGGCTTGCAGGCGGCCGTCGGCGAGGCCGATCAGGCGGCCGACCAGTTCGCCGCAGAGCATGCGCAATTCGAAGGCGTTGAAATAGCTGGTGGCCGAGGCGTCAAAGAGGATGCGCGCGCTGGGCGGGAACTCCTCGTCGCCCCTCCAGGCGATGAAAAGGAGGGGGAGCCGCGGGAAGGTGTTGAGCACCATGCCCAGATCGCCCTGCTCCACCTCTCTCCCCCCCAGCGCCAGGCAGGCCGACCTCATCGCCTCGAGGTCGTCGCCGAAACGGCGGCGCAGGCGATCCTCCACCGTGTCCGAGAAACTCTTCACGTAGAAGAGGCCGTCCTTCAGCTCGCGGTAGGGCACCCACTGGTTGGCCAAGGGCACGGCCCGCGCATTGGCGAGGTACAGGAGGGCGAGCAGCTTGATCACGAAGTTGTCGAGAAAATCCGGCACCTCCATCTTGAGGTCGGGATGGGATATGCGTATCTCCCAGCGCAGGAAAGAGAGGCGCAGCTGGTTTCCCTCCAGGGGGACGCCCGCCGTTTCCGCGATCTCGTAAGCCTCCCGCGCGCGAAGCAGCTGGCTGGGTTCCGCGAAGGGGTCTTGCGGCCTCTCCGCACCCTCACCGTCCTTTTCCATAGCCGTTCCCTTGTTCTCCGATCTCTCACAATGCGCAGCGAGCGCCGCCTCCCCAGGAGGCTCACGCGTGCGCCGGCATCGTCAGCACGCCGCACACCTTGGTGGGTACGAGGGCGGAGAGCTCCTCCGACCACCGCACTAAAAGCTCCCCCGGGTAGGGCTGTACCTCTCGGTAAGACGCGTCGAGGGTGTTCTCCGCGCGGAACTGCTGCAGGACCAGCGATGCGGCGCCTTCGATGATACGGGCCAGGGAGAGCAGGTCCGAGAGATCCACCAGCCCCGGCACCACGGTACAGCGGAACTCGTGCTCTATCCCGCTCTCCAGCACCAGGGCTACGGACTCCCGGATGCGGTTGACGTCCACCGGTCGCCTCGCCACCATAGAATATTTTTCCAGCGATGTCTTGAGGTCCATGGCCAGGAAATCCAGCAGGCCCGCCTCGAAGAGCCTTCGCAGCACATGCGGGCGGGACCCGTTGGTATCCAGCTTGACCGCGAAGCCGGCTTCGCGCGCCTGCGAACACAGGCGTGGAAGGTCATCATGCAGGGTGGGCTCCCCTCCCGTGACGGACAACCCGTCTATCCATCCTGAGCGCGAGCGAAGGAAGGCCTCGACATCCTCCCATTCCATCCTCCCGCCGTCTTCGCCGCCTCCCCCTGCCTCCACCAGCTCCGGGTTCTGGCAGTAGGGACAGCGGAAATTGCACCCGCCCAGGAAAAGCACGGCACAGATCTTGCCGGGCCAGTCTATCATGCTCGTGGGCAGCAAGCCCCGCAGGTTACGAAAACACGACATCTCTCAGTTTACCCACTCGGCGATCTCGCTTGTGGTGGGCACGGTGCAGCGCCAGGCATGCAGCTCCATGCCCTCCTCGTCGACCACCACGATGGAAGGCGTGCAGAGCACGCTGTAAAAGGCGGCCTCCGCCAGGCCGTCCACCTCTTCCACATCGAAGATCTCGGTCTGCGGGAAGCGTCCGGCCACTTCCTTGGCCGCCGGGCATTTCTGGCAATCTCGCTTGATAAAGACCTTAAGGTACTGCATGCCTCATACCTCCTTTCATGTCCGTACGCACGCGGTCCTTCAGCTCCCCCAGCTTTCCCCTGTTCCAGGTCGTTATCTTGGAAAAATATCCCACTATGCGGGTGATGCCGTACACGTTCTTAGAGCCGCAGTCGCAGCACCTCTCGTGCAGGCCCCTATTGGTGCGCCTGCAATCGTTGCACACCGTGAACTCCGGGGAAAAGGCGATCTGGGAGGACTGGGTCTGGCGGAAGGTCTTGATGACGAAGTTCTTGATCGACTCCGGGTCGGGTTCGTGCTCCCCCAGCCAGATATGGCAGATGGCACCCGCCTCTATGAGCGGGTGAAAGAGGCTCTGCTTCCTCACCCTCTCGACATAGTCGATGTCCGCGTACACGTTGAGGTGCACGCTGTTGGTATAGTAGTACTCCCCGTTATGCAGGTTTCCCTTGAGCACCCTGGACGCCTGCGCCGGGTAATACTTCATGTCCAGCTTCGCCAGGCGGTAGCCGCTGGACTCCGCCGGGGATTCCTCCAGCACCAGGTTGATGCCGTATTCCTTGGAAAGGTCCTCGCAAGCCCGTTTCATGTGCGCCACCACCTTGAGCCCGAACTTCAGGGCCTGTGTGGATTCGTGCAACTGCTGCCCGGTATGGTACTGCACCATCTCGTTGAGGCCCAGTAGCCCCGACAGGTAGGTCAATCTGTCTAGGCGGAGGTAGGGATCGCCGTCCTTGGCGTCGCAGAGCACGGAGAGGGGGCCGTTTACGCCCAGTTCAAGGAGGCCGGCGATGAAGTCCCTCTTCTGTATGTGTGCCCTAGCCACCATCTGCATGGCCTTCTGAAGCTCGGCGAAGAGGACCTCGTCGGAGCCGTTGGCCTTGTAAGCTATGCGGGGCAGGTTGATGGTGATGTTCTGCAGGGCGGTGAAACGCATCTTCTCCGGGGTCCTCGTCTCCTGGAGGTCCTTTTCCTTCAGGCGGAGCTTGAGGCGGCAGCACTGGGACACGGTGACCTCGTCGCCGCGGTCGAAGACGAAATAGGTTATCCCCTGGCGCGACGCCACCTTGCAGGCCAGCGAGAGAAACTCCTCGTGCCCCTCGGTGCGGAAGAAATCCTCGCTTATGTGGAGTAGGGGCTTGGGAAAGACGAAGGTCTTGCCCATGGCATCTCCCTCCAGGTACACCTCGAAAAGGGCCTTGAGGAAGGTCTGCGCCTCCTTCTCGTATTCGCCGTAGGTCTTACCCGTGTACACGCCGCCGGGACCGATGGCCGGGGTGTCCCGGAAATGGCGCGGTATGTTCCAGTACAAGTTGAAATCCGTGAAGACGACCTGGCTGCCCCTTGCCCCCGCCAGCTGGTTGAATTCGTAGATGAGCATCTGCGCCAGCTGCCTGACGCGTTCGTATTCCAGGCCTACCAGGTAGGGGGCGAAGAACATGTTCACCGCCTCCCAGCCGATGGCGCCGGCATAATGAGACTGCAGGGTGGAGGCCATCTTGACCATGTGCCCGATGAGCACTTCCGGATGCTTGGCGGGACGCGAGGTGCTGGTTATGTTGGGGAGCGAGATGCCGTACTTCTTGATGTAATCGAGGCTGTGGCCGCCGCAATTATGGGAATAGATGCCGTTGGCGATGAGGGTCCCGCTCTCCGTGGTCACGTCGTAGACGTAGACGTCCAGCACCTCCACCGGCTCCACCATGATCACCCTGGCCATGTTCGGCGTTCCGCCGGACGACGTCCGCGCCCTTTCGCGACCCTTCTTCTCCCGGCGCGCAGCAGCCCTCGAGGCGCTGGCGACCATCTCGCTCAAGCGCCGCCTGGCCACCAGGATGTCCCCGGCGTTGAAGCGCAGCCTCAAGGTGGTGGCGTTGGCCTCCAGGAGGTGGGTGGCGTTTATCTCCTCCAGCTTGCGCGCCTTGCCCTCGGGTATCTCCAGGGTCTCCACCTCCTCGCCGACCTGCACCAGGGATGCCGGCTTTACCTCCTCCGCCGTGATCACCGGGTGATCGTGGGTGACGACGCAATACCTGCCGTCGGAAGTGGCGATGAAGACCATCTGTTTCCCGAGGCGGTCCTTCTTGACCACCCTCTTTATGCCCGTCCATTCCCCCGCGTGGTCGAGGATCTCCATGTCCGAGGGGTATTTAACCCTCACCGTGGGCTCCGGCCTGCTCTCCCCCGGGAGGAGATGGTAAAGCTGCTCCATGGTGGTGGTAAAGACCACGGGGGAGCCCTTGACCCTCCAGTGGATGACCGTGTCACCGAGGTAGGAATAAGGCCGGATGATGAAGCCCAGGTCGTGCAGGTGTATATCACCCAGCATGTGGGCGCGGGCGATATCCTCGGAGAAGACCTTGCGCAAGGCGAATTCCTTGAGGATGGCCTCCGCCAGCGTGAGGTTGATGGACTCCGGGTTATGGGTGGTGTTGCTGTTCTCCTTGTTGGCGCTGGTGATGATCTGCTCCACGTCGTACATGGGAAGGCCCAGGTGAGAGTGTTTCTTGTGCATGGTCCCCAGGCCCCGCTCGAGAAGCTCCAGGTCGACCAGCTCGCGGATGATGGAGGTGGTGACCGTGTTCATCCTGCCCTGGACTATCCTCTCCTCCACGCGGTCGGCTATCTCCTGGGCCAGCTCCGGGCTGGCCTCGGTCTCCAGGATGAGCGAGTTCACTATCTTGCTCTTATCCCAGAGGTTGATCTCCTCCTTCGACGAGGTACTTACAAGGAGGGCGATGTCCGTAGAATCCTCGGCGGCCTCCTTGCGCTTGAGAACCCTAATGCTGTTGGCAGCCGTCACTTCCCCTCCCCCTTTCTCTACGTGATAAAGGCTCTATGGCCTGCGGCTTTTTTCCACCTTTTTTTCCAGCAGCTGTCCCAGCTCGCTCTGGAATTCGCTGATATCCTTGAATTCCTTGTAAACCGAGGCGAAGCGCAGGTAAGCCACTTCGTCTATCTCCTTCAGCCTGCGCAACACGGCCATCCCTACAGCGCTCGACGCCACCTCCGCCTTCCCTTCCTCGCGCAGCTCCGCCTCTATCGCCGTCGCGAGGTCCTCTATCTCCTGGCTGGTAACCGGCCTCTTTTCAAAAGCCTTCCGCAACCCCGCGAGCAGCTTTTCCCTCTTGTACGGCTCCCTGTCACCGTTTCTCTTGATGATGGTCAGCGGCATCCTCTCGTATCTCTCGAAAGTGGTGAACCTCTTTCCGCAGCCCTTGCAAGACCTTCTCCTTCTTATCGCCGCCCCGCTTTCCGCATTCCGCGAATCTATCACCTTGCTGTCCGGATAACCGCAAAAGGGGCATTTCATATAGCTCCCCTCCTCAGCCGGTACCTGCTTAATCAATATGTTGTATTGTAGACTAACATTAAAATACTAAATATTGCGTTGTCAAGCCTTTTTACCGATTTTTTGGAAATTCGCATTAACTTTTTACTAAAGGTTCTGAATCATTAAATTCCCTTTCTCTAAAGCTTAATTTTATGGTTAGACTGTAAACTTACGGTCGAGGATTCCAGGTATCCCTCCCATTCCGGGAAAGAGGCCTCCAAGACCAGCTTTTCACTTTGCAAGCTGGCATTTTTCAGCTTTGCGTCAAGTGGCAGCGATTGAAGGGCAGCGCGAAAACCGCCGCCATTAACCACTGGTTCATTATCCGATGCAACGCCGTTCTCGGATCGCGAGACATCAACTGGGGAGAACGTGAGCTCATTCATGCCCGAAACCTTCACCTCATATTGATATAAAATCCCCTCCCTGCTTGTCTCGAGGCAGCCGGTAGAGAGCGCTCCGGAGAAGGCTCCCATGCCGAGAAGCGCCGTTACCTCCCCCGCATCCAGCTCGATATGGGCCTGCATGCGTGAAAGGGAGTCTATGCGCAGGCTGCCACGCATAAGCGATGACATGCTCAGCTCGACATCGTACAGGTAGGCCGTGCAACGGTATGGGATGCCGCCCTCCCCTCCCGCGGTTGCAAGCCTGCATTCTCCCCGCCACGAGAGGCGCAGCTCGCCCAGGCGGTTACGGGCGAGGCTCACTATGAAGGGGAAGGCGCCTATGGACGCCTCCAGGTCCCCGGGGAGGCCATACTGGCGAGACAGGGCCCTCACCATCCCCTTCTGGCAAAGGACGGTAAGCGTGATCTCCGCGCCCAGCAGCAACGCGAGCACGATCACCAGGGCGAACAATAAGCGGCGCAAGGCACCCTCCTTACTTGACTCGTGCACCTCAATGATAATCGCCCCCGCTGACAGCGATTTCCTGCCGGGAAGTCATCGCGCGGTGGGGAAAGGTGAAGGGAAGTGGCGCGAGGATCCCTATATATCTCGCGCACATAAGAGTCGGGGTTCGTGAAAGGGTCAGCCTGCGGGCGTGGAGGGCCTTTCTGCCTGTGCCGCGGCTACGGGCCTTTGTTCTTGCGCAACAGGAAGTCGCGGTAGATGGATTCCTCCGTTTCCTCCTTGAGCCGGCGGGTCATGAGCCAGCGAGCCACCTCCGCGGGTTTGCTCTCCCCTTCCAGGATCGCCTTGACCCCCGCCGCGATGGGCGTTTCCACGCCCCTTTCCTGCGCCAGGCGCAACACGATCCCGGTGGTGTAAATGCCCTCCACCACCATGCGGCTCGCCTGCAAGACCTCCTGCGGGGACCTTCCCCGTCCCAGTTCCTCCCCGAAACCGCGGTTGCGCGAATGGCGGCTTATGGAGGTGACGATGAGGTCTCCCATCCCGGAAAGTCCCGAGAATGTTATGGGGTTCGCGCCAAGGGCGGCCCCGAAACGGGCCATCTCCGCCAACCCCCTGGTGATCAGGCTCGCCTTGGTATTGTCTCCCAGGCCCAGCCCGTCCAGGACACCGGCAGCTATGGCCACGACGTTCTTGTAAGCGCCTCCGACCTCCACGCCTATGACGTCGCGGTTGGTATAAACGCGGAAATAATCGGAGCTGAAGACGGCCTGCAGCTCACTCGCCAGCCCCGCGTCTCCGCACGCTATCACCGTGGCGCTGGGAACCCTGCGCGAAACCTCCTCGGCGTGATTGGGGCCTGAGAGGACCGCCACGCCCCCTTGGGGATCGCGTTTCATCTCCTGAGCTATAACCACGGAGAGCCTTTCCCCCTGGCGGTAATCGAACCCCTTGGCCAGGTTGAGCACCGCCGCCCCCCGCGGCACGTGGGAAGCCGCCTCCGCGGCTACCTCCCGCGTCCAGCGCGAGGGCACCGCCATAACCACGAGCTCCGCGCCCCGCAGCGCATCCTCCAGACGCGCGTGCGCCTCCATGCCGCGGGGAAGCTCCACGTCCGTCAGGAAGAGGGGATTGCGCCGCTCGCTATTGATGCCCTCCACCACCTCCGCCTCCCGGGCCCAGATGCGCAGCTCGTTCGCGCTGGAGGCGAGGTGGGCGGCCATGGCCGTCCCCCAGCTGCCCGCGCCCAGGACCGCTATCCTCACGCCCTCTCCCCCTCCTCCGCCCTGCGGCGCATCCTTATCCTAGGCTCTTCCCCGGCCAGCAGGCGGCGCAGGTTGTCGCGGTGCTTATAGATGGCGAAGGCGCTGGCCAGGCAGGAAACCACGAGGTGGGGCCAGAACCTGTCGAGGCTTCCGTGCAGCACGGCCGCCGTGGAGGCGGGAAACGCCAGGGCCGCGGAGAGCGAACCCACGGACATTATGCGGGTGACCAGCACCATGACCAGGAAGGTCCCCACCACCGCCAGGGTCACCTGCCAGGGGTAGGCGGCGATGATGACGCCACCGCTGGTGGCAATGCCCTTGCCGCCCTTGAAACGCAGGTAAAGGCTCCAGTTATGCCCGATGATCGAGAAGAGCCCGGCCAGCAAGGAAAGGGCGGGGCCCAGGCCCATGGCCCTGCCCACCGCCACGGCGGCGATCCCTTTTCCCATGTCCAGCATGGTCACGGCGATGAAGGGGCGCACCCCGAAGTTCCGCAGGATGTTGGTGGCCCCTATATTCCCCGATCCCAGGCGCCGCACGTCCTGGCGGAAGACCAGCCTGGACACCACGAGCCCGAAGGGAATCGAGCCCAGCAGATAGCTGGCGACCATCCACAGCACGGCTCTATAGGCCATCCTCTTCCCCCACGCTTGCCGGGCATATTATGCCGAGGGCACGGTGCTCCGCACACGGCCAACGTAGACTATAACACAACACTTGCGCGGCGGTTTCAGCGGCGCCTTCTCCTGGAGGAGCTTTCGCCGGTCGCCTGCCGGCCTTGCCGACGGCGGCCGCGCGTCACGGCGCGTTCTCGCGCATGGCGCGGCGGGGCCGCAGCACTATACGGACGGGCGTGCCCTCCAGGGCAAAGGTTTCGCGCAACCTGCGTTCCAGGTACCTCTCGTAGGAGGCATCCGCCAAGTCAGGGCGGTTGACGAAGAAGACAAACTGGGGCGGCGCCGTCCTGGCCTGGGTCACGTAGTAGAACTGCAGCCTCTTCCCTTTGCGCGTGGGAGGGGGAGACTGGGAGAGCAGGCGGTGAAGGAGGTCGTTGAGGTGGGAAGTCTGCACACGCGTCTCCCAGTTCCGCCTCACGCGGTCCACGGTGGGCATGATGCGTCCCGTTCCGTGCCCGGTGAGGGCGCTCACGCGCAGGAAAGGCGCGTAGCTCACGAAGCGCAGCTTCTCCAGCGCGTCCCGGTACACCACGTCGGCCCGGCCGCTTCCCTTCAAGGTATCCCACTTGTTCAGCACCACCACGCAGGCGCGGCCGTCCTCCTTGACGCGGGCGGCAATGCGCTGGTCCTGGTCGCTGACCTTCTGCGATGCGTCCACTACCAGCAGCACCACCTGCGCCCGGTCGATGGCTCTCCACACCCGCACCAGGCTGTAGAACTCGACCCCCTTCTTCACGCGCGAGCGCCTCCTCCAGCCGGCGGTGTCGATGAACCGGTAATGCTTGCCATCTATTTCCAGCAAGGTATCCACCGCATCGCGGGTTGTACCCGGCAGCTCGCTGGTCAGGGAGCGCTCCTCTGCGAGCAGGCGGTTGAAGAGCGTCGACTTCCCCACGTTGGGACGGCCCACCACCGCCACCACCGTTTCCTGGACCGCGGCCTCCTCCGCGGTAGCGGCCTCGGGAAGGCTTTCCACCACCGCGTCCAGCAGGTCGCCTATATTGCGGCCGTGCATCGCAGATACCGGCCAGGGGTCTCCCATGCCCAGCGCATACCACTCCAGGGCCTCGTCTTCCCGGCGCTGGTTGTCCACCTTGTTGGCCACCAGGATGACCGGCTTTGCGGTCTTCCGCAGGACCTGCGCCACCTCCTGGTCCAGAGGGGTTATGCCCTCCGTCGCATCCACTAGCATGAGCACCAGGTCGCATTCCTCCACCGCCGCCAGCGCCTGGCGTCCGATGGCCTGGACCAGGGATTCCTCCGCTACCGGGTCCAGCCCGCCGGTGTCCACGATGCGGAAATCCCTGCCCCTCCAGGTGGTGGTGAAGTAATTGCGGTCCCTGGTGACCCCCGGCTCGCTTTCCACTATGGCCTCTCCCCTGGCCACGATGCGGTTTACCAGGGTCGACTTCCCCACGTTGGGACGGCCCACCACCGCCACCAGGGGCAGCGGCGAGATCACCTTTTTTCCCGCGCCAGCCATGACCTCAGCTTCCCGTTTCTTCGCCGTGTCCTCGTCTTCTCCCAAAATCATAACCGATTCGCCGCCGCCTTTCCCGCGCGGCGCGCACGTTCCTCCGCGCAGAGAGCATGCGCGAGGCTCCGGCAGGATGTGGGTAAGGCGCCGCCCTTGCCCCCTGGTCGGCGCCCATCAGAAGCGGCGCGTCAGCGGGCGGTCAGCGCCTCCAGGAGGCAATCACCGTTCACCGCGGTGGGCAGCAGTCGGTACCCGGCCTCCTCCTCGACCTCCTCGAGGGTCAGGTCGTCCAGGAAACGCCCCTCGCGCAAGAGGCTCTCGGGGATGAGCAAAGTGTCGCCACGAGGGCGGTATCTCCGCAGCGCTGCCGCCACGTCCCTTCCCCCCAGCAGGGAAGTCACGGTCACCGTGCCCCCGAACAGCCGATTCTGCGCCACCACTACCTCGAAGCCGTGCGGAGAGAAGCTGGCCTGCAGTCTCCCTATCACGCTCTTCCCCGCTTCGCCCGTCAGCAGGCCGCGCTTTCCGGCCTCCCCTGACCCCTTTACGGCGGCATGTTCCCTCGCCTCTTCCAGGAATTTCCTCGCCATCCCCACCCCGTTTTCCAGCTGAGGGTACCCTTCATAGGCGGCAGCTTCCGGAAAATCCTCTCCCGCGAGAAGGTAAAACTCGTCGGCGGCGTGGACCATCCTCCTGCCATGCATTTCCAGGGACCTCTCCTGGATCTCCCTCACCGTTTGCAAGAGTTCCGCTGCCCTCCCCCCGTCGAATGGAACGAGTCCCGGCGCAACCTGCGGCGCCCTGCCGGTGAGGCCTATGGGAACCACCCCCAGGGAAGCGGCAGGGAAGCGCGCGAGCACCTCCCCGCAGGTGCGCCGCAAAGCCTCCCCGTCGTTCAGGCCGGGGCAAGCCACCACCTGCAGGTGTATTTCCAGGCCGGCACGGAGCAACCTCTCGAGCGCCTCCAGGCCCCGGCGGGCGTTTCCGCCCATGAGGTAAGAACGCAAGCGTGCGTCGGTCGCATGGAGGGAAACGTAGAGGGGAGCCAGGCGGAGCCGCTCTATCCTGCGCAAGTCCTCACGGCCCAGGTTGTTGAGGGTGATGAAGTTGCCGTAATAAAAGGAGAGCCGGTAATCGTCGTCCTTGAGATACAGGGAGGGGCGCAAGCCCGGAGGCATCTGGTCTATGAAGCAGAAGCGGCAGCGGTTGCGGCAGGTCATCACCCCGTCGAAGACGGGCTCGTCGAAGACCAGCCCCAGGGGCGTCCCCTCTTCCTTGCGCACCGCGCGGGAGAGGTCGCGTTCCCCGCGCCTCAGGTCGAGCCGCACGCGCGCTGCGTCTCCCCATTCCAGGCAATCGATGATATCGCGCGGCCGCTTTCCGGAAATTGCCAGCAGGAGGTCTCCTTCCTCGACCATTCCCCGGCACGGGCTCTCCTCCCGCACCTCGAGCACGCGCGGCGGCGTCCACCTGCGCCTTGCCCTGGACCTCTTTTGCGCCGCCTCCCGGTCAGCCTTCGCGCCCATGGGCCCGCTACCCGGCCAGCCTGCTCCTCGCCAGGCGCAGCAGCCTGTCCACCACCTGGGAGGCCGACATCCCCGTGGTGTCGACGAGCAGGGCGTCGGGCGCCCGGCGCAGGGGGTTCACCTTCCGCGTGCGATCGAGACGGTCCCGTCGCACCATCTCCTGCTGCACCGTCTTCAGTGAGACGTCGTACCCCTCCTCCTTCATCTCCCGGTAGCGGCGGCGCGCGCGTTCCGCCGTCGACGCGGTCAGGAAGAACTTTAGATGCGCGTGGGGAAAGACCACCGTTCCCACGTCCCTGCCCTCCACCACCACGCCCCCCTTTCCGGCGAGAAGGCGCTGTTTCCTCACCATCTCCTTCCTCACCGCGGAATGGGAAGAAACCTGGGAGACGTGCACGGAAACCTCGCGGGAGCGGATGGCGGCGGTCACGTCTTCCCCGTCCATCAAAACGCGGTAGGGAGGCTTGCCGCCCGCCTCGTAACCGCTCGCGATCTCCGTGGACCTCGCCATGCCGGCAAGGCCCCTCTCGTCATCCAGGTCCAGGTGTACGCGCAGGGCCTTGAGGGTCAGGGCGCGGTACATGGCGCCTGTATCCAGGTAGCGCAAGCGGAGGCGGCGGGACAGCTCTTGGGCCACCGTGCTCTTCCCCGCCCCCGCCGGCCCGTCGATGGCGATGATCGCCTGTTCAGCCCTCACCCTCTCGCGGCACATCCCGCATCCTCCCGCACCGCTTCAAGCGACGAGCTCCCTCAGGAGCCCGGCGAATCCTGGAAAGGAGATATCCACGCATTCCCAGCCGGATACCACCGTCTCCCCCTCCGCGCAGAGCGCCGCCACCGCCAGGGCCATGGCGATGCGGTGATCCCCGCGGGAATCCACCCGCGCCCCCTTTAGTTCACACGGCCCCTCGACCAGGAAACCGTCCGGCAATTCCTCGATCTTCGCCCCCATCTTGCGCAGCTCCCCGCAAATGGCGGCTATACGGTCGCTCTCCTTGACCCGCAGTTCTTCCGCCCCCCGCACCACCGTCGCCCCGCGCGCGCGGCATCCCGCCACCGCCAGCAGCGGCACCTCGTCGATGAGGGCGGGTATGCGCCACCCCTCCACCTCCACCCCGGTCAAGGATGAACTCCCCACCTCCAGGTCGCCACGCGGTTCGTTGCACGCCTCGCGGTATCCGGACTCCATGACCAGGGCTCCCATGGTGTTGATCACGGACAGGAAGCCCGCCCGGGTGGGATTGAGCCCCACCCCCTTGAGCAGCAGCCGCGATCCGGGCACCAAGAGGGCGGCCGCCAGCAGGAAGGAGGCGCTGGAGATATCGCCCGGTATCTCAATGTCCCCCGCTGCGAGTTCGCTCTTCCTTATCACCAGGGCATCCTCGCCCTCGCAGCTCAGGTCGGCTCCCATGAGCAGCAGCATCCTCTCCGTATGATCGCGAGAGGAACGCCCTCCCAGTATGCGCGTTTCGCCCTCCGCCTGTAATCCCGCCAGGAGCAGCGCCGACTTTACCTGCGCGCTGTCCACCTCCATGCGGTATTCTATTCCCCGCAGGTTTCCGCCCTCAATGACAAGCGGGGGGCGGTTTCCCTCTCCCATTCCCTCTATGCGTGCTCCCATGCGGCGCAAGGGCTCGATGATACGGCCCATGGGGCGCCTGCGCAGCGAAGCGTCGCCGTCTATCTCGCAGCGGAAAGGCCTCCCCGCCAGGGCTCCCGCCAGCAGGCGCATGGTGGTCGCCGAGTTCTCCGCCTCCAGCACACCGCCGGGCTGCCTCCATGCCTCCGGACCCTTCCCCTCCACCTGCAGGCGGTTTCCCTGCAGCCTGATATCCACCCCCAGGTCCCGCAGGCAGGAAAGGGTGCTCAGGCAGTCCCCGGCGCGCAGGAAGGGTGCGGCGGTGGTGCGCCCGCGGGCCATGGCGCCCAGAATGGCGGCGCGGTGGGAGAGGGACTTGTCCGGCGGGACGGACACCTCGCCCCGCAGGGGCCCCGCCTTGCTGAAGGTCATGTCCACCGCGGGAGCCTCCCCCTCATCGTTCCTCCCCCAGGGCCTTGCTCAGGGTCACGCGGTATCCCTTTCCCCGCAGGGCATCGCCGGCCCTGCGGGCGGCCTGCTCGCCGGTTATGGTGAGGCGCAGTATGGCTTGGCCACTTTCCAGAGTATGCATGAGCTCGAGGTCGTCGATGTTGATCCCCATCTCCCCGACGGTGAGGGTGATATCGCTGATCACCCCGGGGCGGTCCTCGACGGGGAGCGCCAGGACGAAGAGCTCCTCCAGGGATTCCCGCAGGGCGGGAGCCAGGTTCCGCCTTCCGGAGCTGGCCTTCTCCATCCAGGAAAGAAGCGCGTCCTCCTCGCCCTCCCGCAGCAAAGCCTGCACCTGCTGCAGGGAGCCTATGAACTCGTGCAGGCACTCCTCCACCGCCGCGCGGTTCTCCATCAGGATATCCAGCCACAGGCTGGGATCGGAGGCCGCGATGCGGGTCACGTCGCGGAACCCGCCCGCCGCCAGGGCGAGCAGTGGATATTTCTCGGCACGCAGCAGGGCGAGGTTCATAAGGCCCATGGCCGTCACGTGCGGGAGGTGGCTGATCACCGACACGGCGCGGTCGTGGAGGCCCGGTTCCATGGCGATCACCCTCGCTCCCAGGGAAGTGACCAGGGCATGCAGCCGCGAATATGCTTCGCTGTCGCAGTCCTCGCTGGGGGTCAACACGTAGTATGCATCGCGGAATAGGGCGGGGTCGGCGAACTCCACGCCCCTCTGTTCCGACCCCGCAAGGGGGTGCCCGCCGACGAAGTGGCAGTGGCGGGGAAGCACGCGCTTCGCTGCCTCCACTATTCCCGCCTTTACCGAACCCACGTCGCTCACCGTGGCCCCGGGTCGCAACGAGCCGGCGATGTCCGCCAGGACTGCGGGTATGGCGCGCACCGGCACCGCGACTATCACCAGGTCGCACCGGGACGCGAGTTCCCTCGCGCTCCCCGCCGCCTCCCGCACGGCCCCGCGGCGCAACGCAGCCTGCAGCATGCGGGCGTCCGCATCGTAGCCGATGACCTCCTCCACCAGCCCTTCCGCGGCCAGGGCCATCCCCATGGACCCCCCTACGAGGCCCGTCCCCAGGATACCGGCCTGTTTATAGAACTTATATGCCATGATTTACCATTTATCTCCCGCGCGCGACCCGCCCTGCATCGCGCGCTCCTCGCCGTTTGCGGCGACGGTCGGCCGTCATCCCACCTCCGTACGGCAACACGCCACCCGCCAGCATGCGCCGGCTCCCCCTATTTCAGCCCGAGAAAGCCGGCCATCCTGGTAATCTCTCCCATCATGGCCTCGAAGCCCTCGGGGGTCAGGGACTGCGAGCCGTCGCAGAGGGCCTCGCGCGGCCGGGGATGCATTTCCACCATCACCCCGTCCGCACCTGCCGCCAGCGCGGCAAGGCAGAGGGGCGGAACCAGGTCCCTCACCCCGGTGGCGTGGCTGGGATCGACGATGACCGGCAGGTGCGAGAGGCCCTTGATCTGGGGAACCGAGGATATGTCGAGCGTGTTGCGGGTACCGGTCTCGAAGGTCTTTATGCCCCTCTCGCAGAGGATGACCTTGCCGTTCCCTTCCTTGAGGATGTACTCCGCAGCCATCAGCCATTCCTCCACCGTGGCGCTCATCCCCCTCTTGAGAAGCACCGGCTTGTCCTGCCCTCCGAGCTCCTTGAGCATGAGGAAGTTCTGCATGTTGCGCGCCCCCACCTGCAGGACGTCCGCGTAGCGGTATACCAGCTCCAAGTCCCGCACATCAAGGAGCTCGGTTACTATAGGAAGCCCCGTCTCCTCCCGCGCCCTCTCCAGCAGCTTCAGCCCCTCTTCCCCCAGGCCCTGGAAGCTGTAGGGAGAGGTGCGGGGCTTGAAGGCTCCCCCCCGGAAAAGCCGGGCTCCCGCCCGCCTGGCGATGCGGGCCGCTTCCACCACCTGTTCCTCGCTCTCCACCGAGCAGGGGCCGGCGATGACGGTGAAGGTCCCTCCCCCGATCTGAACCCCGTTCACCCTGACCACCGTGGCCTCGCTCTGGAATTCGCGGCTGGCCAGCTTGTAGGGCTTCATGATGGGGACGACCTTCTCCACCGCCGGGTAGGCCTGGAAGGGCACCTGCATGACCAGTTCGTCATCCCCGATGACCCCGATTACGGTGCGGAATTCCCCCCGCGAGATGTGAGCCTCCAGGCCCGTCTCGTGCAGCAGCTGCACGATCTCCTCGATTTCCTGCTCGGTCACCCCCGGGCGCATCACGATGACCATCCTGACCACTCCCCCTTCCTTCTCGCGGCAATATCGTCCGAACGGACGCTTGCTGGCTTAGCCCTCCTTGCCGTCCCCTCCGCCCGCAACTATATTGCCGACAATTTTTCCGGGTTAATGTAGGGAGTCCGAGCTCTCACTCGAACTCCCCAGCTTCTTCGCAGCAGAGAGGGTGGCTCACTCGGGGAGGTCGGTCCTCAGCTGGCGCGCTCCCTCCAGGTAGGGATGGCGCAGCTCGTGCGGGTGCTTGCGCGTGTAGAAATGCATGAGCACCCTTATGCAGCGCGGCGCTCCATCCGGGATGGACAGCTCCCTCGCGCACAGCAACGGCACGTGCGTGAGCCCGATGTGGCGCGCGGCCGCAGCGGGGAACTCCGCGGTGAGATCCTCGGTCGCGGTGAAGATGACGTCCACGATATCCTCCGGGCGGATGTCGTTGCGCTTTATCATCTCCCGCAGCAGCTGGGCTGTCCTCTCGACGATCTCCTCCTTACTGTTCTCCCGGCAGAGGATGGCTCCCCTTAAGGCTCTCAGCTGCATTCCACGCCTCCTTGTGCTTTGGCATTAAAGTTTACCACAATTCGCTGCGCCGGTCTTGCCTTCCCCGCCCCCCTGCCCGACCCGCGCCGGCCCGCACCGCGCGGGCGCGACGTGAGGCGCATACGCTCGCAGATGCCGCGCAGCCATGCCGCTACAAGGCGCCCCTTCGCCCTAACGCTTTCCGGGACCCCCCTCCCCCTCCATCTCCAGCAACGACGCGACCTCGCGGGGAGTGAGGTGGCGATAGCTCCCCTCCGCGACCCCGCGGAGGTCGAGGGGGCCGAAACGCTTGCGCACCAGGTCCACCACCCGCAGGCCCACCGCCGCGCACATGCGCCGTATCTGCCTCTTCTTCCCCTCGTGGATAGTCAACTCGAGGAGGCACTGGTCGCCCTTCCTAGCCAGGACCTTGACCTTGGCCGGCGCGGTCACGCCCTCCTCCAGGCGTATTCCCTTGCGCAGACGGGCGAGCCTCTGCGCGCTGAGGTATCCCTCCGCCCTCACCAGGTAGGTCTTCTCCACCCCCATGCTGGGATGGAGCAGCCTCTGGGCCAGGTAACCGTCGTTGGTCAGGAGCAGGAGCCCCCGGGTGTCCTTGTCCAGGCGCCCCACCGGGAAGAGCCTGCATTCCTCGTGGACGAGATCCATCACCGTGGCGCGGCCGCGCGTGTCCCTGGCGGTGGTAATGTATCCGGCAGGCTTGTTGAGCAGGATGTACACCTTTTCGCCCTTGGGCTGCAGGGGTATGCCGTCCACCGTAATGCGGTCCCGTTCCGGATCCACGCGGTCCCCCAGGCGAGCCGCTTTTCCGTTGACCATGACGCGCCCGGCCTCGATGAGCTCCTCGCAGCGCCTCCTCGAGCCCAGACCGCATTCCGCAAGCACCTTCTGCAGCCTCGGCACGGCGGGCTTCTGTTTCCCGCCCGCACCCTTGCGTCCGCGTGAGGCGCCGCCCTCCTCCGGTCCTCCCGCAAGCGCCAAAGCAGTGCCTACCCCCTAATCCTGCGCCGGACTCTCCTCCGCCTCTTCATCGTTCTCGTCCAAGGACAGGAGGTTGTCCCGCGCGGCGCCGACGCATCCTTCCCCCTCTTCCGCTCCCTGTTTCCCGCCCCCGGAAAGGGAGCGCGCGATGCGCTCCGCCGTCTCCCGGTCCGGCTCGAAATCCTCCAGGGGAGGCAGATCCTCGAGGCCGTTGAGGCCGAAGCGTTCCAGGAACCTATCGGTGGTCACGTAGAGGGCGGGTCCGCCGGGGGCTTTTTCCTTGCCCGCCTCCGCCACCAGGCCCAGCTCCTCGAGCACCTTGACCATGTTCTCGGATTGCACCCCCCTCAGGTTGGCGATCTGCCCCCGCGTGACCGGCTGCAGGTAGGCGATGATGGCCAGCGTCTCGACCGCAGCGCGCGTCAAGCGGGCTCGCCGGGAGGAGAGGAGGAGCTGCTCCACGTATGAGGCATATGCGGGATGGGTATGCATGCGCCAGCCCCCTCCCACTTCCCGCAGTTGTATGCCCCTGTTGTAGCGCATGTACTCCTCGTGGAGTTCCTGCAAGGATGAGAGCACCGTCCCCTCGTCGCATCCGAGGGCCTCCGCGAGCCGCTTGGCCGGCAGCGGCTCCCCGCTTACGAAGAGCATGGCTTCCAGCGCCCCCTTTATCTCCTCCCCCCTACCGGGATCCTCCTGCCCGGTTCCCATCCTCCATATCTTTCCACCCAGCGGCTTAAGCTCCATGTCCTTCACCCTCCAGGGGATATACTTCGATGTCGCCGAAACGCACCGCCTGACGCAGGTCTATCTCCTCCAGCTTGTACAGCTCCAACAGGGCCAGAAAGGTGGCGATGAGCTCGATGCGCAGGGCGCAATCGGAGGTCAGTTCCCGGTAAGTCGTGTGCCCCCTTTCCCGCAACGCCTCCCGCACGCGCTCGATGAAATCGGATATGTTGACCCTGATGGGAGCGATATATGATATGTCGACCTCTCCTTCCGCCTCCACGATGTCGCGCGCCACCTCTGCCAGCCTCTGCAGGTCAAGCCCGCGCAGGACGTCGGGGACCAGGTTGCGGAAGGGGTCCTCCAGGTCCACCTGCCGGTAATAGTATCTCTCTTCCTGCCCGAGTCTCTCCCAGAGGAGCGAGGCCACGTTGCGGAACTTCTGGTATTGGAGCAACCTCCAGATCAGCTCCTCGCGCATCTCGGCAGGGGTCGTTTCCTCCTCCTCCCTCTCCGGGGTAGGGAGCAGGTAATCCGACTTCAATTTCAGGAGCGTCGCGGCGATAAGCAGGAATTCGGTGGCCACCTCCAGGTCCAGCTGGCGCATGGACGCGATGTA
>CAKZMC010000066.1 GCA_937128055.1 uncultured Actinomycetes bacterium
CCAGCCACGCGGCGGTGGTCGCCCGCGGCATGGGCAAGCCGTGCATCTGCGGGGCGGAGGCGGTGAAGATCAACCAGGCGGAGCGGATCTTCGAGGTGAACGGGCTGGTGGTACGGGAGGGCGACGTCATCACCATCGACGGGACCTCGGGGCGGGTGATCCTGGGCGAGGTCAAGCTCATCGAGCCCCAGGTGGACGTGAACCTGGAGAAGATCCTCACCTGGGCGAGCGAGATACGCAGCCTGGGGGTACGCACCAACGCGGACACGCCGGAGGACGCGCGCCGCGCCCGCAACTTCGGCGCAGAGGGGATCGGGCTGTGCCGCATCGAGCACATGCTCATCGGGGAGGACCGCCTGCCCATCGTGCGGCGCATGATCCTGGCCGAGGACGAGGAGAAGCGCGAGGAGGCCCTCATGGATCTGGAGCCCCTCCTGCGCCGCGATTTCGAGGAGATCCTGGAGATCATGGACGGGCTGCCGGTCACCATACGGCTGCTGGACCCTCCCCTGCACGAGTTCCTCCCCAACCTGGCTGACCTGCGCGTGGAGCTGGAAAGGCTGAAGCATCTCCCCGGCGAGCGGGAGGAATACGAGGCCAAGGAGAGGCTGCTGGCGCGGGTGCGCGCGGAGTCCGAGGCCAACCCCATGCTGGGGCTGCGGGGATGCCGCGTGGGGTGCACCATGGGCGGCGTCACGGAGGCGCAGGTGCGGGCGATCATCAAGGCGGCCTGCGACCTCAAGAAGCAGGGCAAGGATCCCAGGGTGGAGATCATGATCCCCCTGGTGGCCTTCCGCAAGGAGCTGGAGATCGAGCGCGAGAAGGTGATCAAGGTGGCGGAAGGGGTCATCGAGGCCATGGAGGTTGAGCTGGATTACCTGGTCGGAACGATGATCGAGCTCCCCCGCGCCGCCCTCACCGCCGACCAGGTCGGGGAGGTGGCCGACTTCTTCTCCTTCGGCACCAACGACCTCACGCAGACCACCCTTGGGTTCAGCAGGGACGACGCGGAGGCCAAGTTCCTGCCCCTCTACCTCGAACAGGGCATACTCACCGACAACCCCTTCCAGACCCTGGACGTGGAGGGCGTGGGAAAGCTGGTGCGCATGGCCTGTGAGCTGGCGCGAAAGACGAACCCCGGCATCAAGCTGGGCATATGCGGCGAACACGGTGGAGACCCCCGCAGCATCCGCTTCTGCCACGAGACCGGCCTCCATTACGTGAGCTGCTCCCCCTTCCGGGTGCCCGTGGCCATCCTGGCCGCGGCCCACGCCGCCCTGGGGGAAGTGCAAGACGCCACCAAGTGAGCGGGGAAGGATGAACGCCCTGCTCCCGGCGGGGCATGCCGCCCGCATGGTTCCGGCGGAGGGGAAAACGGCGCCCGCAACACGGCCTTCCGGCGCGAGGCCTTTCGCTTGCCCGCGGGGGAGATGGCATTGTCGGGCGCTACAATCTTCTTGTGAGGGTCCGTCTCCGCAGCGCGCGCTGCCTGGCGCGTGGTGACGGGGCGGAGGGAGGCCGCTTTGCCGGGCTGGCTGGCGAGGAAGGAGTGATGCCGAGTGTACATCCTGGCCGTAAACGGAAGCCCCAACCGCGAGGGAAACACCGCCTTCCTGCTGCAGGAGGTGCTCGCGGCCGCGCGGGAGGAGGGGGTTGATGGAAAATTATACCACGTAATGGATGCCCTCAAGGGCCAGAAAAACCCGTTCTGCATGGCCTGTTCCAGCCCCTGCAAGGAGGCCTGCCACCAGAAGGACCCCGGCCTCAAGGAGCTGTGCGACGCCCTGGAGGGGTCGGCGGCGGTGGTGCTGGGCAGCCCCGTCTATTTCGGCACGGTGTCGGCCCAGCTCAAGGCGTTCTGGGACAAGACGCGCGCCGTGCGGGCCCGCCGCACGCTGGTGGGAAAGCCGGCGGCGGCGGTGAGCGTGGGTGCGGCGCGCTTCGGGGGACAGGAGACCACCCTGAAAGCGCTTCACGACATGCTTCTCATCCAGGGCATGAGCCTGGTGGGGGAGGGCACGCGGGACGCAGACGCCGGCCACCAGGGGGTGTGCGCCCAGAAACCGGCCGCGGAGGACTCCTTCGCCCTTGAGAGGGCGCGCATCCTGGGGAGGCGTCTGGCGAGTGAGGTGAAAAAGGCGGGAGGAGCCACGGGATAGGATTGCCGCATGGGAACGGCGCGGCGGAGGACCGGCGCGGCGGAGGCAAGGGACCGCGGACGCGCGAGAGGAGGTAGCGGATGGGCGTGCGCGAGGAGATCGAGCGCTGGGAGGAGGAATGGCTCTCCCCCCGCGCCATGCGCAGCCGCGAGAGCAGGGGCCGCGAGCGCGAGGAGGAGCCGGATGAGCTGCGCACGTGCTTCATGCGGGACCGCGACCGCATCGTGCACAGCAAGTCCTTCCGGCGCCTGAAGCACAAGACACAGGTCTTTCTGGCCCCGGAAGGGGACCATTACCGCACCCGCCTCACCCACACCCTGGAGGTGAG
>CAKZMC010000067.1 GCA_937128055.1 uncultured Actinomycetes bacterium
CTCCCCGAGGCGGGGTCCCCTCCCGTTTCCCTTTCCATGCCCTCTATTCTGCCATAGGGGTCGTAGGAGTAGGAGAGCAGTGTATCTTCCAAGGAAGCAGTTTGCCCAAGAAGCTATTCACCTTTCTTGGGAAGACCGTATTTCTCCGCGATATTGTCGTATTCGTCGAAGAAGTATCGATAATAGAAGTTATTAAAGTTAAATCCCATGTCCGAGATTACGGACATAGAATAATTGGTCTTCTGATCCACATCTTTTTTTAAAAGGTCAATAGCAATCTTG
The DNA here is from genome assembly GCA_937128055.1 of uncultured Actinomycetes bacterium. Lineage (GTDB taxonomy): Bacteria > Actinomycetota > Geothermincolia > Geothermincolales > RBG-13-55-18 > JACIXC01. Next base: position 283 of record CAKZMC010000067.1, read on the forward strand.
TTATGCTCAGCCGCAAGGTAAAGATAACTTCTAAGGTGACATATCTCATCTTCTACTTCCAGGCTGAACATTCCATAGAAGAAGTTTTCAAAATACTCTTTGACCTTCTTGTAGCCTTCATAGGCTTGTGTTAGATATTCTTCTAACTTTTCTGTATTCGAAAAATCGCCTGCATAATAGGACTCAATTCCTGTCCAAGTCGTCGGATCCATCTCGCATACATAAAACATGAGGTCAAACATAGTGGTAAGCTCCTCTTCCACGTATTGCCTCTTATCCACGTCTAGCTTCGTTTCGCCCAGACAGCCAGGAATGAGGGAAAGGGAAAGAGTGAGAACTACAAGTAGGGTACATGCTTCTTTCTTGATCATTACATACACCACCTATCAAGATTAGACCGCGTTACCAATTGTACTTACTCCTCTCGAGAGGCGCATATTCCGTCTCCTTGAGCCAGGCTATCCTGTTATGCCATGCCCTGGGACCGGGGAAGAGCTGGGTGGTCTTGGGGAGCAAGTATAGCTCCCCGAGGACGCTTGCGGGAGAGCCGGAATAGAATCCCACCCAGTAATCCTTTGTCCGTGGATATTCCTCTGTGCGCACGATGTCCTTGTGAACGAGGAATCTGCCACTTATGTGGTAGCCTTGTGCTTCCACCTCGTTCAAGGCCTGGAGGCGCAGCTCGTGGGCCTGTTGCCATTCGGAGAGGAGCTGGGCCTCCTTTGCGGGTTGAGAGAAATCCCTTACAAGAAGCTCTTCTGCCCTGTTCCCGGCGCCGCTTGCGCTGATCAGGAAATTGAGGGATTTGTCTATGGCAGCAAACCCCGTTTTCACCAGGCCTATCTCGAGAAGAACATAGGCTAACGTGCCTGCCAGGGCGTTGGTGAACTCGCGGTCGGAGATATCCTGTCTGTAGCTTTGATATCTCCTCGCAATTTCCCTTGCTCTCTGATCGTAATAAATATAGCGGAGGAAGGGGCTGGCGGAGCTAGCAAATTCTGCTGGCGGCTTTATTATCTCATTTCTCCCCACGTTCTCCATCATGATGTTGTAGCCCTCCCTCCCCTCCAGGCTCATGTTCTCCAGAAAGTACTCGTCAGGTTCAGATATCTCTATGGTTTCGGTGAAGACTCCCGGAATTATATTGCTGAGCCATGGGCTAGGTGCTTTCACGGATTGATTTGATTTATTCTCCGCCCTTTTTCTGTTTCCGAGGAGGCCGGATAGGAAGGAGCCTCTCTTTCCCCCGCCTGGCTTTAAGAGGAGGGCGAGCATGAGGGCGCGGTTCCTCGCGATCAGCCTGGCCAGGAGGGGGTCGCGCATGGCGTTGGCCAGGTCCTTTGCGGTCTTCCCCGAAGGGTCAGAGTTATACACCGGGTCCCC
>CAKZMC010000068.1 GCA_937128055.1 uncultured Actinomycetes bacterium
TGCCACGGCCCTTTTCTGAAGGTGAAAATCGCCCTTTTACCTGGGAGTCTGGAAAATCAACTGTTCAAGATGAGCTTGACTGCCTTCCCGCCGCTGAAGTCAATCCCAGACGTACTTCTCCTTCTCCTCCCCTGAGGAAGCGGGGGAGACCGCCTCGGTGGCCTCCTTCGCCGGGATCTCCTCTTCCTTTTCCTCGGATACGCGCTCCGGCGCCGTTTCCGCTGCGGCCTCCGGCGCCGAAGCCGCCTCCTCCTTCACGACTTCCTGGACCGGCTCGATCTCCGCCTGCCGGGTGCAGTCCTCGTACTCCCCGATGAGCTGCTGGCTCTTCTCGAGCAGCTCGCGCATGCGCGGGATCTGCTCCATTATCTGCTCGCGCATGGAGGCCACGTTGGCGATGATGCGCTCCCTCTCGCGCTCCATCTCAGCCACGATGCGCTCGCTTCTTTCCTGCGCCTTCTTGATGATCGCGGCAGCCTGGCCCCTGGCTTCCTGCAGGATGTTGCCGGCGCTTTTCTGGGCGCTGGTCAACGCGGTCTGCAGGGTCTTCTGCATCTCGTCGAACTGGGAGACTTTCTTGTGCATGCCGGCGATGAGATCTTCCAGCTCCTTGTTGCGGCTGGCCAACCTTTCCAGCTCGTCCGCCACCGCGTCCAGGAACGAATCGACCTCCTGCTTGTCGTACCCGCCGGCGCCGACGACGCTGAATTCTTTAAGATGGATGTCCATTGGGCTGATCGCCATTACCATCTCCTCCTTCAGAAGATCCATCGCCTCTTTGTGAGGCAGTCCGCTTGCCTCAAATCATTAGTATAAAGTTTGCCCCTTGATTTCGCCACTATATCAAGATTGAGCGGATTTTGCGAATATCCACGCCCGCCGCTCTTGCTTCCCTCAAAACAAGCAAGCCCGACTGCCATATAATATAATTCTTTTTCAGCACCGTAAATCCTCCAAGTTGTGGGGAAATCACGTCGGCAGGCACGGGCTGGGCGTGCCTCTTCCCGTGGGGGGCGGGCGGCCCTTTTCCGGAGAGGCCGGGCGCGCTCCCGTGCCGGCGGAGCTTTCCCGCCGCCGGGGGAGCGCCCGGCGATATACAGGTGAGGGGGCGTTAGGTCAGGGTTGACATGAAGGCCGCAAATAATGGATGTTTAATAGGATGCGAAGAGACCGTAATCTCATGGCGTGACGAGGGGCATAATCCGGACGGCGCGGGCCCTGTTTTCGGATAGGACGCGGGGAGCCCAAAGGGAACCGACACGTCCGTCCATCGATTTAGGGAGGTCGTTCGCGGGATGACAAGGGGAGATGGCAGGTGAAAATCTTCAAGTCCTCCAAGACGAAGTTGATCAAGCCAAACATCGAAAAGATGGAGGCGAAGCGGGATGTCAACGGCCTGATCCAGGCGCTTAAGAGCGACGACGTGAACTTGCGCATCAACGCTGCCCTGGCGCTCGGCAAGCTGAAAAGAGCACGCGCGGTGGCCCCTCTTATCGAGGCCCTGCATGACCAGGACGAGGATGTCCGCTGGGCCGCGGCATGGGGGTTGGGCGAAATAGGCAAGCCGGCGGCGCGGCCCCTTATACAGACCCTGAACGACGAGGACAGCGACGTCAGGTGGAAGGCCGCATGGAGCCTGGAGAAGATAGGCAAGGTGGTTGTGGAATCCCTGATACATGCGTTGCGGACGGAGCAGGGGGAGGCGAAGGCGAAGGCGGCCCTCGTGCTCGGCTCCGTCGGCGACGTGAGGGCCGTGCGCCCGCTGGTGCAAGCCTTGAAGGAAGAGGACGACAACGTGCGATGGGCCGCGGCATGGGCGCTGGAGAAACTGGGGGGAGTGGCCTCCAAATACCTCGTCAACACCCTGTCCGCGGAGGACACCTCGGCGAGGAGGGACGCGGCCATAGCCCTCGGCGTCATCCGGGATAAATCGGCGGTGGAGCCCTTGCTGGCTGCCATGCAGGACGAGGATAAGGAGGTGCGCAGGGAAGCGGCGGCAGCCCTGATCAGCCTGCATGAACGCCGGGCGATCCCTGCCCTTGAACACTACCTGCGGGGCGGCGAGGACGACGTCCGCAAGCTGGCGGCAGCCGTGCTGGCCAAACTGGACTGGCAACCGGTGAAGGAAGAGGACAAGGCCCCCTTCTACCTCTCCAATCGCGAATGGGAAAAGCTGGCAGAAATGGGCCCCGGTGCGCTGCCGCACATACTGAAAGCCCTGAAAAAGGAGAGTTGGGAGACGAGGAGCAAGGTGGCCTCCGCGATCAAGAAGAGGGGCGAGGCCATGGTGGAGAACCTCGCCTCCGCCCTCGAGGACGAGGACGAGGACATGCGCCGCGAGGCGTCTCTGCTCCTCAAGGAGATGGCGGACGGGAGCATCCTCGACGTTCTCCTGGGCGCCCTGGGCAACGGGGACTGGTTCGTGCGCCGCAGCGCCGCGTTGGCCCTGGGTGAGATCCAGGAAGAGAGGTCGGTGAAGACCCTTATCGATGTCCTCAAGGACGAGGACGAGGACGTGCGCAGGGCGGCGGCCTGGGCCCTGGGAAGGCTGGGATGGATAGCGGTAGATCCCCTCCTCGAGGTGTTGAGGGGCGGCGAGGTGGAGGAACGCAGGGGCGCCGCCTGGGCCCTGGGGGTGATAGGCGATGGCAGGGCTTCCGAAGCCCTGGTGGAAGCGCTCAAGGACGAGGACGAGGACGTGCGCCGCGGAGCCGCCTGGGCCCTTTCCGAAATCGGCGAGGGCGCCGTGGTCTCGCTGTCTCAGGCGGCGGAGGAAGAGGGCGTGCGCGAGATGGTCGAAGACATATTGAGCAAGATAGAGGCGGGCGGAGAGCCCGCGCTCGAGGCCGCGGAGGCGGAAACGGTGCCGGAGGAAGTCCCCTTCCTGACGGCGGCTGATTTGAGGGAGATCGCCCCGGAGGTTACTCCCCCCGCGCCAGAGGAGGAGCTGGTGGGGACGCTTGCCGCCTCGGAAGTCCTGGGCAAACTGGGTTGGAAGCCGGACAACGAGGAGGAGAAAGCGGCATATTACATAGCCAAGCGGGAGTGGGACAAGGTCACGGAGTTGGGGGAATCCGCGGTCGAAGCCCTCATACAGGCCTTGGGGGACGAGGACGAGGACGTGAGGGGAAGGGCGGCTTGGGCCCTGGGGGTCATCGGAAGCACCTATGCCGTGGAACCGCTTGTGAAATGCCTTGAGGACGAGGTCAGGGACGTGAGGGTGAAGGCGGCGGGTGCCCTGAAGAAGATCGGATACCCCGCGGTCGATCCCCTGATCGAGGCCCTCAGGGACGGCGGAGATGAGCTGCGCAAGGAGTCTGCGAGGGTCCTGGGGGAGATAGGGGACCTCAGGGCCATCTCTCCCCTGATTAACGCGTTAAGCGACACCGATGAAAAGGTCAGGGGCAGGGCTGCCAGCGCCCTGGAGAAGATGGGGGAGCCGGCGGTGGAGGCCCTTCAGGATGCCCTCCAGAAAAAGGACGAGGAGGCCGGCAGGCTCGCGGCCTCTATCCTCACGAGGTTGGGATGGGAGCCGGCGGAGCTGGCGATTTCCGCGGAGGAGGAGTTGCCCGCGCCGGAGAAGCCGGGGGAGGCGAAGGCGAGGGAACTGATCCGGGAAGGGAACTGGGAACAGGTGGCGACCCTCGGCGAGGATGCCATGGACCCGCTGCTTGCGGCCTTGGCGGAGGAGGATCCGGACGTGCGCCGGGGAGCGGCCTGGGCGCTGGGGGTCATCAGAAACGACAGGGCGACGGAGCCCCTTATCGCCTGCCTCAAGGACATGGACGTTTCCGTGCGCCGGGGGGCGGCCTGGGCGCTGGGGGTCATCGGGGACCCGAAGGCCGTGCTCCCCCTCACAGGGGCGCTTTGCGACGAGGATGCGGAGGTAAGGCGCAAGACGGCCTGGGCCCTGGGGGAGATAGGCGACGCCCAGGCCGTGGAGCCGTTGACGGGAGCCCTGAAAGATCCCGACGAAGACGTGCGGAGAGTGGCTTTCCTGGTGCTGGAAAAGTTGGGCTGGAAGCCCGTGGAAGAGGAGGAGATCCGGAGGCTTATCGCTGACCGCGAGTGGGACAGGCTGGCCGGCATGGGCGACGTGGCGGTGGAATCCCTTATCGACGCGCTGCGCGAGGGAGACGGGGAGACGCGCCTGAAAGCCGCCTGGGCGCTGGGGGAGATCGGTGACGGGAGAGCCCTGGAACCCCTCATCGTTGCGTTGCTTGATGAGGATGGCAGGGTGCGGGAAAAGGCCGCATGGGCCCTGGGGAAGCTGGGGGACGAGAAGGCGGTGGACGGGCTGCTGAGAGCCAGGGAAGATGTCGAGGAGAGGGTACGCGATGCCGCCGCGAGGGCGCTCGAGGAGATGGGATGGCGGCCGGTGGAAGCCGTCCTGGAGGAAGTCGAGGCCGTCCCGGAAGAAGTGGAGCTGGTGGAAGAGGTCGAGGCCGTCCCGGAAGAAGTGGAGCTGGTGGAGGAGGTCTCCGTCGTCACCCTCCAGGTCGAGGTGGAGGAGGCTGAGGCGCCGGAGGTCGCCGGGGCGCCCGAAGTGGTCGAAGGGGTGCCGGCTGGGGTCGCCGAGACCGTGGAAATGGCGGAGGCCGTGCAGGCCCCGGCTTTGGAGGAAGCGGTCGCGGGACGTGAGCCCGTAGGGCTGGTGGAGGAGCCGGCCAGGCCCGTTGCGGCGGAGGTCGAGGTGCCCGTTCCCGAAAGGGCGGGAGAGGTGGAGGGGCTGATCGCGCAGAGGCGCTGGCGCGAGGTGCTAGCGCTCGGCGAGAGCGCGATTCCCGCCCTGGTGGGTGCCCTCAAAGATCGCGACACCGGCGTGCGCAGGAAAGTGGCCTGGATACTGCGCGAGATGGGAGAGCCCGCGGTGGAGCCTCTGCGCAACGCGCTCCAGGACCGCGACGAGAGCGTGCGCGTTCTCGCGCAGGACATACTGGGGAAGATGGGCTGGAAGACGGGAGCGGAGGAGGCCACCGCGGAGTCCTTGATAGGGCAGGGCAAGTGGGACGAGGTCACGCGCATGGGCAAGCCGGCGCTGAGGCCTCTGTTGCGCGCCCTGCGGGAGGCGGACGTGGAGACCAAGAGGAGGGCGGCTTCCTCCCTGGGCCTGCTAGGCGACAGCGACGCCGTGGAGCCCCTCAAGTCCGGGCTGGGCGACGAGGATAAAGAGGTGAGGTGGAGAGCAGCCTGGGCGCTGGGCAAGATCGGCGAGCGGGGGGCGGTTGCCGCGCTGGCCGCGAGGCTGCACGACAAGGACGCCGACGTGCGCGCAAAGGCGGCGGAGGCCCTGGATAAGCTCGGCTGGAAACCCGCCGACGAGACCGAGAGGGCGCGCTATCTCATCGCCACCCGGATGTGGAACAAGATCCCCGAGATCGGGGAGAATGCGGTGGAGCCGCTGCTTTCCGTGCGGGAAGACGTCAACCCGGAGGTCAGGGAAATGGCCCAGCTCCTCCTGGAGGAGATCAGGGGCGCGCAGGAGCTGGAGAGGCTCTTCAGGAGCGCCGGGGAAAAGGGCAGTTAGCCGCTCCGGAGACGGCAGGGGGAACCGCCCGGGGGCGTCGGATACCTGAAAGGAGCCTGCGCGGCTGCGTATCCGGGGGCGCCCGGTTCCTGCTCACGCTGGGGAAAGGGGGGTGGCACACGTGATTTTCATGCGCGAACACCACGCCTACCGGTCCGCGGGAAGGATAAAGCGAACGCGGGTTAAATAATTATATGATATGTAAATAGTTGTACGGTATGTGAGGTCGGGGTGGAGCGTTCGGGAAATCCTGAGGGGGTCAGGAGGTTTCCCGCGGCCATGTAGCGATGCCCACGGGACGCCGCAAGCGGAGGGGAAGGTAGAAAATGGAATTGCGGGAAGCGGTTGATCTGTACCGTGAGGTGCTGAGGCGCTATTCTTCGGGCTTCTCCCTGGAGGAAGTGCTGGGGGCGATTGCGGAGGCGGTGGGAGGGGAGAGGGCCGTGCTTTTTTCCCGCAAGGAGGCGTCGTCCTTTCTCGAGCCGAGGCTTGCCTGGAACCTGGAGGCGAGCGCAAGAGAGGCGATCAAGGGTAGGCTCCTGCCCGTGGAGTGGGTTTCCCGCCAGGCGGTGCGCCGCTTCATAGCCGTGGATAGGAAGGGGCTCACGGAGCTTGGCATGGAAGAAATTACCATGACAGCGAGCGAGAACGTTCTCCTCTTCCCCATCCGCAGCCATGCTTACCTGACGGCGGTGTTGATGGTGGCCCTGCCGCCCCACGCCCCCTTGCCCGACCCCCAGTCCTTCAAGGCGGCGGCGGTCAGCGTGGTGCTGGAGCGCATGGTGGAGCTCTTCTCCCTGGAGGACCGCCTGGGAGAGATAGCGGGGGCTGGGGGAGGGACCGAACTGGAGCTGGGGATCCTTTCCGATTACGTCATCGGCAGGACGGATTGCGTGCGGGCCGCTTCCCTGAGCCTCGACCTTCTCATCAAGCTCTTCAACGTCGATGGGGGTACCGTCCACCGGCTGCGCAGCGTGGGAGGCGAGAAGCTGGCGGTCCTGATCGCCTCGCGTGGTTGGGGGGGTATGCCGGATCTCATCGAGAACCTTTTCGAGGACAAACTGCCGGAGCTCTTGCAATCCCTGCGCCGCTCGGGAGACAGGGAGCTGAGCCTGGACGCCAACCGCATCAGCGAGTTTTTCCCCGCCGTCAAGCCCTATTTCCATGCCAACCAGGTGAAATCTTTCCTGCTCACACCCATCTTCCGGGACGATCAGCTGGTGGGCGTCCTGACCCTCTTTGGCCGCGCCTATGCGGCCATGGAACCGCAGGACATGGAACTGATGGTTCAGGTGACCCATCGCCTGGGGGAGCTCTTCGTGGAAGAGGGGGTTTCCCGGCGCCTGGGCGAGAGAAGGTCCTCCGCCTGGGATTTGCCCGGTATAGTGGAGGACATCATCCGTGCCGCCGAGGAAGCCCGGAACGCAGAGGACTTCCTCTCGACCGGGCTGCGCCTGATCGCGGTGGAATTGGCGGCACACATGGGCTTCGCCTACGAGGGTGAGGAGGCGTCCGCCGAGAGGAGCTTTCTCTGGTACGCCGACGCGGTGTACGGCGGCGAGAAGCTCTTCCGCACCACGGGCGGCCTGGAAAAAGCCGCCATAGCCCTGCAACGCATGTCGGTGGTCAGGCCGGAGAGCAACGTCATGGAGGAGATGCCCGCGGGGGAGCAGGCGGCGGCCGGCGGCTTGACCCTGCTCCTGGTCCCGGCGCGCGCGGGGACGAAGTTCCTGCTCTGCGGCTTCTACCTGCCCGGGGACAGCAAGTTCACCAAGGTGGAGCTGGATTCCCTTCCTTCCCTGACGAGACTGATGCTGCATCTCTCGGGCGGGGTGGAGGAAAGGCTCCGCGCCGAGGAATACCGGCGTTCGCTGGAGGTGCTGGCGGAGCTGGAGGGGGAGCTGTCGGCCTGTGACGACCAGCAGAGGGCACTGCGCATCCTGGCCCGCGGGGGCAGGGAACTATTTGACTGCGACCGCGCGGTGGTCGCGGTGATGGACAGGGAAGCCCAGACCTTCGAGGGCGTGGTGGAACCCGGCGAGGAGGAGGGAAGCGTGGACATGATCCTCCTCACGCGCCCGGAGATGGTGGAGGCCATGAAGGGGAGCTGCGCCTTCCACGGCGGCTCTTACCCCGGCGAGCGCGGGGACGGGAGCTCGGGAAGGCGCATAGCCGTGCCTCTGGCGGGCAGGAAGGGGATCCTGGGCGCGGTCCTCATGGAGCGGAGCGACGGCCGGAAACCCTTCCGGGAGTTCCACTGGAGGCTGGCGTATTTTCTCGCCGGACAGGCCGTTTCCGCCCTCGAGTCGATGCAGGACAGGGCGAGGAGCGGCAGCGCCCTCCAGGAGAACAGGATCCTGCTGCGCATCTCCAAGCGGCTGTCGGCGGCCGTCTCCCTCGAGGAAGCTTGCGGCGGTCTGTACAGGGAACTCGAGGGGGCCGCTTCCGTGGACCTCTTCCTGGTCTCTTTGCAGGGAAAGACGGGGGCGAGGCGCATGGGGTGGATGAAGGGGGAGGCCCTGGACGAGGAGGAGTTCGCCGATATAGTAGATCCCCAGGGCGCCCTCGCCATTTCGCTGGCCCGCACCGGGAAACTGGTCAGGAACAATCTCAACACCTTCCTGTGGGCGCCGGGGGAGGACAGGTTGGCGCTGCGCGGGATAAGGTCATACGCCGCGGTGCCCCTCTTGGGAGAGGGGCTCAAGGGAATCCTCATGGTGGGGAGCACCAGGGGCGGGGCTTTCGGCGAGGGTGAGACGGCTTTGGTGGAGAGGGCCGCGTCCCTGCTCGGCATGACGGTATCCGGGCCCCTCCGCCTGGAGGCCCTGCAGGCGCGTATCGCCCTCCTGGAAGGCATGTGCCGCCGCCAGGAGGAGAACCTCAAGACCAAGACGGACTTGATCAGCATGGCCTCGCACGAATTGCGCCACCCCCTCACCCTGATCATGGGATTCTCGGAGGTCCTGCGCGAGTACGGTCAGACCCTGGACGGCAGGGAGAGCCGGGAGATAATCGAGAAGCTTCGCAAGGCTGCGGACCGCCTGCGGCGCAGCGTCATCAACATGATGGAGGTCTCGCGCCTGGAGTCCGGGAAGCTGGCGGTGGACCTGGAGGAGGTGGATCTCGAGAGCATGGTGGGAAGCCTGGTGGAGGAGATGCGCGCCAGGTCATCCGACAACCTGGTGGAGGTGGATATAGCGGGGGACGCCGCGAGCATGGTGGCCGACCGCGACAAGCTGGAGATCATCCTCTTCAACCTCATGGACAACGCGGCGAAATACTCGCCCCCCGGCTCCAGGATCGAGGTCTTCGCGCACCGGGCCGGAAAAGAGATCGTCCTGGGGGTAAAGGACGAGGGGCAAGGCATCAGCGAGGAGAACCTCAAATTCATCTTTCAGCCTTTCCGCAAGGGAGAGGGCGAGGAGGGAGGAACCATCAAGGGGATGGGGCTGGGGCTCTACATCGTGAACCGGCTGGTGGAAGCGCATGACGGACACATCGAGGTCCACAGCGAACGCGGGAAGGGATCCACCTTTGCCGTCCACATCCCCCAGCCCGGGGAGGAGAACGCGCTCCCCCTCTACGGCGACGACGCCCTGCGGGCGTGACCGGGCGGTAGTCTCGCCGACGCGCGGATGCACGGGCCCGGGATGCGGCATGCGCCCTCCGGTTGCGCGCGGGGCATTTTGTCTTCAAGGGAGCTTTATCCCTTACAATAGAGGTGAATGCCCTTGCGGACCGGAGGGGGAGGCTGAGCTTGAGGATAGCCTACACCAGCGATCTCCACGTCGATATCTCGCAGAGGAACTGGGAGCTCGTCCCCTATCTCGCGGAAGTCCTGAAGATCGTGGATCCCGACGTCTTCGTCATCGCGGGAGACGTAAGCCCGGAACTGGGCGACCTGGAATACGCCCTCGACTGCTTCGCGTCGCTTCGCTGCCCCAAACTCTTCATCCCCGGCAACCAGGATATCTGGGTGCTTTCCGAGGAAATGCAGAACCTTGGGCACGATTCCTACGAGAAATATTACTTTTTCCTGCCGGAGGTCTGCCGCCGCAACGGCTTCGTCCCCCTCTGGATGGAGCCGCAGGTTTTCAAGGGGGTGGGCTTCGCGGGGAGTATCGGCTGGTATGACCATACCCACGGCACGGGGACCGCCGCGGTGGCCTTCCCGCGGGACTACCATTACCTGCTTGACAGTATCTGGAACGACATGAGGTGGGCATGCTGGACGGATATCTCGACCATGGTCGCGGAGGGAGGGGCTCCCGTGAAGCGGGTGGATTTCGAGGTGGCGCGCGAGTTCAACTACCGCCTGGACCAGGACATCGAGGGGCTCAGCCGCGATGCCGCGGTGAGGGAAGTGGTGGTGATCACCCACTATCCGCCCTTCGACGAGCTCTCCGTGGAGGGCATCCCCTTTCCGGGGTCGCGGGAGACGGGAGGGGTCCTTTTCGCCCACGACAAGGTGACGGTGTCCATCTCCGGCCACATCCACGACCGCAGGGACATCCTGGTGAGGAACATACGCGCGGTGCGCTGCCCCGTCGGTTACCTCAGGAGGGAACACCAGAAATACCACGAGGTGGTGAAGAACTGCCTGGAGGTGATCCACCTCATCGACGGAGAGGACCTGCTGCCCAAGGAGAGGGCGTAAAGGGCGCGCCCGCCGTCGCGCATTGTGAGGGGCAGGGCTGGGGGCTGGGGCGCACTCCGCGACGCGCGGCCTCGCGCAAGCTATTCCTTCTTCCGGCCCGGGACGCCGAGTAATGGTCTCGCTACGCAGGCTAAGCTGCGACCAACTCGGTCGTTCCCGGGCAAGTCGGGCGATAAATCCGGAGGCCGCTTGCGGTGTCGCTCGCCCGACCCCCGGTCCGGCTTGGCCACCTTCTTGGCAGACATATTTGGGGGTCAGGCCCCCGTTCATGTCTGAAGGTTAACCAAGTGAGAGGGCTTCGCCCTCCCTTGATCCTCCCCCTTCCCTTCTTCCGGCCCGGAGCCTTGGGGTAAGACGTTAGGATCCCGAGGAGGGTATGGTGCAGATGAAGCGCAGCAACTGCTCCCCCACGTTTCTCAGCTGGTGGAGCTCCTCGCACTCGACGAAGATCGCCGTTCCCGGCCTCACCCTCACGGCGCCCTCCTCCATCACCACCTCACCCTCGCCTGAGAGGATGTAGATCTCGTGTTCCCAGGGGTGACGGTGCAGGGGGGAATACCCTCCGGGGTTGATCTCGAAGACCCGCATGTAATAATGGGGAGCCCCGTCCTCCTGTGAGATGAGCCACCTTATGGTGACGCCCGCGCTTTCGCCGCCGGGGTTTTCGGCTGGAACCTCGCTGTAATGGACGATTTTCATGGCCCCCATTATATATGTGGGGGTCGGCGAGGGAAAGCGCGTGCGCTGTTTCCCTTCAGCGCGGCTGGGAACCGCCAGCGCCCGCGCTCCCGCCGCGAGCTGCCTCCGCGCGAGGCAGCGGGCGGGCCGGCAGGGTTAGCCGCGTTCTCCTTCCCGCGCACCTTCCGTAAGGCCGCCTTTTCTCGGCCCGCCCTTCCTTGGTCAGCATGGGAGCGTTGGGGTAATATGATGGCAGGCGTGAGGCGGCGGAAAGGGAAGGAACGAAGGCATGAACCTCTACGACTGGGTGGTGAGCCAGAGCGGGAGGCTTGCCGCGCCCCTGGTCGGTTACCCCGGCGTGAGGCTGGTGGGCAAGTCCGTGCGCGTAGCCGTGAACGACGCGGAGGTGCAATTGGAGGCGCTGCGCGCCCTGCGGGAACGCCTGGGGCAAGACATCGTCTTCACCCTTCTCGACCCCACCGTGGAGGCGGAGGCGCTGGGGCTGGAGGTCGAATTCTTCGAGAGAAGGCCGCCGAACCTGGCGGAGCAGGAGCTGCCGCGGTTGGAGAGGTTCATGGAGTTGAGCCCCCCCGATCCGGAGAAGACCGCGCGCATGCCGCTTTTCCTGAGGGTGGTGGAGGAGATGCGGGAGGACGGGAAAGGCCTTTGCGGGGCTTTCGTCACCGGTCCGCTCACCCTTCTCTCCCAGTTGTCGGGGGCGGGAAACCTGATCGAGGAGATGGGAAAGGCAAACGAGACCAAGGAGGCGCTCGCCTTCACCACCTCGGTGGTGGGGGAATACGCCGCTGCCCTGGCCGCGCGGGCGCACGTGGTGATGGTCGTGGACCCGGTGGTGGAAGCCCTCGAGGTGCGACTTTTCCGTACCGTTTACCGGCCTTACCTCGGCGCCCTTTTCGGGATCATAAGGTCGGGAGGTGCGTCCGGGTTGCTGCATGTCTGCGGGGACATCTCGCATTTGTTGGAAGAAGTTGGAAGTTGTTCCGCGGACGGCGTGCTCCTGGATGCGCGCATGGACCTTCCCAAGGCCGCGGAGCGGCTCCCCAGGAGCGTCGTGGTCCTGGGCAACCTGGATCCCAAGAGGGTCGTTCACCGCGGCACCGCCGAGGACGTGCGGTGGGAGACG
>CAKZMC010000069.1 GCA_937128055.1 uncultured Actinomycetes bacterium
CCCCTCCCTTGACCCTCCCCAGACATACTTTTGGGTCAAACCGCGTTCATGTCTGAGAGGGGTTGTTCCTGGGGACGGAGTGCGTCTCTGCCCTCTGGACAGGCCTTCACCGCACCCATCCCCAGCAAGCGAGGAATCCCTTCTTCCGGCCCGGGACGCCGTGCAGTGGCCTCGCTCCGCGACGCGCGGCCTCGAGCACGGCTTTCCTTCTTCCACGAGGCACTCCTTACCGCCATCTCTATCCCTGCGCCACGAAAGGGCAGGAGGCCGCTTGCGATGTCGCTCGCCCGACCCCCGGTCCCGGCCAAGATGAGCCGGGCTTAATCATCGCCCGCAGCAAATTTTATCTCAGCCTTGCGGAGTGGCTGAGACGTCCGCGTTCGGAACGGCCGTCTTCAAAAAGGTCCGATGCTTCGCACTTGAATGGCGAGGGTGACAAGAAAACGAGAGTTATCGGATGAAAATCAGGAAAATCAGAGTAAAGAGTGGCCCCAAGTAACCTTTGGTCCGCCCTTCCGAATCCCCTTCCGGCCTCCCCTTCCGGCTTGCGCCTTCCGGTTCTTCCTTCCGGGACCCCTTCCGGACTTTCCTCTAGCTCCTTGGGGCCATAATTAAAGTAACACCGAAGCATTAAAACGTCAATACCTTTTTACCAGGCAATTTATAAAATCTCACGGAATCGGGGTGGGAATGGGGTTAATACCGGAGAGGTATCCTTGGACATCTTATAAATCATGTACATCATGTCGGGTGGTTGCGGGGTTTGCCGTCTCAAGGGCTGGCATAGATGTCTTGCCGGATACGGCGAAAATCATGCATATCATGTCGGGTGGTTGCGGGGTTTGCCGTCCAGGTGATCCAAGACGATGCGGCGGGATCTTAGCTGCCTTTCAAGGAAACTCTCGGTGTAGAGAAAGGTGATGCCCAGCACCTCGCGGCTTATGCGAGGGGCCACCTCCATCCTGGCGATGGCTGCCATGCCCTTGCCCATCATCCCGCACATGAGGGAAAGGCTTTCCGGCCCGAGGTGGACGGTGGGCCCCGTCTCGCCGTGGCACGAGGAACAGAAAACGCCTCCCCCCGCCAGGTCCAGGCGCGCGCCTTCTCCTTTTACCTCCCGTTGGCAGTGCAGGCATCGCTCCAGGTGTGGGTGGTAGCCTATGAGGGCGCATACTTTTAGCTGAAAGGCGGCGAGGAGCAGTGCGAGGTCGCGGGGGCCTTTCTCGAGCGCATCGAGGGTGACGCGCAGTATCTCGAAAAGGCGCGGGATATTCTGGTTTTCCTGCAGGGACTTCTCGATCACCTCCAGCATGGACTCCCCGAAGAGGAATTTCTCGAAATCGTCCCGGAGCGGGGCATGGGAGGCGATGATGTCCGCCTGGGTCACGGTATCCAGGTTCCTTCCCTCGTGGAGGACGACATGCAGATGGGTAAAGGGCTCCAAGCGCGCACCGAACTTGCTGCCGGTGCGCTTCAACCCCTTGGCAACGGCCCGGCGGAGCCCGCGCCCCGATGTAATCAGGGAGACTATGCGGTCGGCCTCGCCGAGGTCGTGCGCGTGTAGTACGATGGCCTCTTCCTTGTAGGTGGCCAAGGGGCCATTACTCCTCCCGGATGGCGCCGAAGCGCCTTTCCCTGCCCTGGAAGTCCTTTATCGCCTCCGCCAGGTGCCGGCGGTCGAAGTCGGGCCATAGTACCTCGGTGACGTAAATCTCGGTGTAAGCCAGCTCCCAGATCATGAAGTTGCTGATACGCATCTCTCCGGCGGTGCGCACGAGCAGATCGGGGTCGGGCATGTCCGGGAGGTATAGATAGGAACGGAAGCGATCCTCGTCCACTTCCTCCGGTTTTACCCTGCCCTGCACTACGTCGTCGCATAGAGAGCGGACGGCGTCCAGGATTTCCGTCCTGCCGCCGTAATTGAAGGCGATGTTCAGGGTCATCCCGGTGTTGTCGCGTGTCATCTCCACGGCGTTATCGATGGCCCTGAGGGTGGAGGGGGGGATGCGGTCCCTGCGCCCAAGGTGCCGGATGCGGATGTTGCGTTCGTGGAATTCCTTGACCCGATTGTTGAGGAGGTTGCGGTTGAAGCTCATGAGGAAACTCACCTCGTTCTCCGGCCGGTTCCAATTCTCCGTGGAGAAGGCGAAGAGCGACAGGGCCCCGATGCCCCACTCGGAAGCGGCCCGGACGACATCCGTTATGGACTTCTCTCCCGCCTTATGGCCGGCGATGCGGGGGAGTTCCCGGCTCTTTGCCCACCGCCCGTTTCCGTCCATGATGATGGCTATGTGGCGGGGAAGTTCTCCTTCCGGTTTTTTAACTTCGCGTTCCTCCACGTTGGACCTTACCTCCCGTAGTCGACCGTCGCCATCTTGTCCTCACCCCTACCGCAACTGCAAGCGCAAGACCGCTTCCGTCCCTCAGGAAGGCGCCAAGTCGCCCTCCTCCGGCTTCCCGGCCCCCTCCGTCCCGCCTTCTTGCTGCTTGAAGATGATCCTCTGCAAGGCGTAGACGCCGAGGATGGAAAGCGCGCAACTCTTCTGCGGCGGCATCTTGGAAGTGGGGATATAGAGCGAGCACTCGTCGTTGCACGGCGACAGCGCGCCCGCGATAGCCGAAGCCCGGAAGGGGCAGTATGCCCCGGGTACGTTACCCATGCAAACCTCCTGTCATGTTCCTTCCCCGAGAAGGGCGGCTGTGCTGGATGACTATTCCACCTGTCTCAGTGCTTGTTCCGCTTTAACTCTTTCCGTAAATCATGCGCCCTTCCTTGCCTTATCCATGCCGAAAATTACGGAGCCTTAACGGGACAATGCCATAAGTGAATGCTATCACACGATAAAGCAATGTGCGAAGCCTGCCCAGGCCGGGACCAGGGGTCGGGCGAGCGACATCGCAAGCGGCCTCCTGCCCGGTCATCTTGCGGGGGCGGAGGCAGCGATAGGGCATGCCTCGCGGGAGGGGTAAGGGGTCACGGGAGGCCGCGCGTCGCGGAGCGAGACCATTACTCGGCGTCCCGGGCCGGAAGAAGGGATTCCTCGCTTGCTGGGGATGGGTGCGGCGGAGGCCCGTCCAGAGGGCCGAGACGCCCTCCATCCCCAGGAACGACCCCTCTCAGACATGAACGCGGTTTGACCCCAAAGTATGTCTGGGGAGGGGCGGGGCCTCTCCCTTGGTCCTATAAAAGGCAACGGATGGGGCCTGACCCCGAGGTGTTGCCACTTTACTTCCAGGGGAAAATATGCAGGTACTCCTGGAGTATGGTATAGGCCGCGCTGGTCCCGATGCGGTTGGCCCCGGCCCTGACCATCTCCGCGACGCCCCGAAGCGTCCTTATCCCGCCGCTGGCCTTGACCCCGAACCCCGGCCCGACCACCTCGCGAAGGAAAGCCACGTCCTCCGCGGTGGCACCCCGCTCACCAAAACCGGTAGAGGTCTTCACGAAGTCCGCGCCCGCCTCCATGGAGAGAAGCGCGCCCCGCTGCATCTCCGCGCGCGTCAGGTAGCAGGTCTCGAGGATGACCTTCACCACGACGTGGCCCTCCCCTTTGCCCGCGTCGTAGCGCCGGGCCATGCCCACCACTGCGGCTATATCCTCCCTTACCCGGTCCCACCTTCCCGACTTGAGAGCGGAGATGTTGATCACCATGTCCAATTCCGTCGCCCCTTGCTGCAGGGCGAAGACCGCTTCCGCCTTCTTGTCATCCGTGGAAACGTAGCCAAGAGGAAAGCCGATGGGGGCTCCCAAGGCCACCCCGCTCCCCTGCAACTCCAAACGGGCCATGGGGAGATAGCAAGGTGGCACGAAAACCGCCCGAAAACGGCCGTCCGCCGACTCCCTCAGGAAGGCGAGGTAATCGGACTCAGTAGCCTCGGGGCGCAGAAGGGTGGCATCGAGCAGGTAGGTCAGATGTCCCGGAGAGGGGAACAATTCCAGGTACTCGTCTTCCATGAACCACCACCCGCGCCTATATCAAAGCCAGGCTTATCGACAGGTAAACCGCCAGGCATAGAACGTCCATCAGGGTCGCCAGCAACGGCTCCCCGGCCCTGGAGGGATCCTTCCCCATGGCCCGCAGAGCGAGGGGCAGCGAGGCGCCGACCAGGGCAGCGAAGACCACACTGCACGCCATCGCCAGCCCCACCACCATACCCAGGCGGGCGTTTTCCCGCATGGACCACGCCACCAGGGCCATGGCGCCGCCGGCGAAGACGGCGATGAGCAGGCCCACGCCAACCTCGCCCATGACTCCCCGTATATTCCTGCGCCGTCCCCCTCCGTGCGCGATGTCCACGGAAACGCGCGCGGCTCCCTGCAGGGAAACGGTGCTTCCCATGGAGAGGATGGCGGGGATGAAGAACATCACCGCAAGATGCTCCTTGAGCACATGAGAGAAGGCTCTCAGGATACCGCCCGCCAGGAGCAACTCGAGGGCGAGGGCCACGAGGACCCAGGGCAACCTTCCCAGGAAAGCCGCCAGAAACGGCCGTCGCTCCTTGCCTTCCTCGGCCTCGAAAGTACCTGCGAGCCCGTAGATATCCTCCTTGCTCTCCTCCTCAATGACGTCCATGACGTCATCCACGGTCACGATGCCCAGAAGCCTCCCCTGCTCGTCCACCACGGGCACCGCGAGCAGGTCGTAACGGTCGATGAGCGAGGCCACCTTCTCCTGGTCTTCCCCCGGCCCCACGGTGATGAGGTCGCGGTGCATGACCTCGCTCGCCGGCCGGTCCGGATCCGCGATGATCAGCTCCCGCAGCGAGCTCACCCCCGTCAGGCGTTCCTTCTCGTCGTGGAAGTAGACGTAGTAGATCATCTCGATCCTCTCCGGCGCCCTGCGCAGCTCCTCCAGTACCTCCCCCACGGTGAGGGAATCGCGCAGGCGCATGGCTTCGGGAGTCATCAGGCCCCCGGCGGTATTCTCCCCGTGGGCGAGGAGCCGCCGCAGCTCTCCCGCCCGCGCCGGGTTGATCCCGGAGAGGATGGATTCCGCCAGCTTGGGCGGCAGATCCGCCAGGAGGTCCACGGCGTCATCAGGCGGCATCTCGGAAATGATGCGCACCGCCAGGTTCCGCGCCAAGCCCTGGACTACCTCAACCTGGCCGCCCTCGGACATCTCGAGAAGGGCCTCGGAGGAATCCTCCGCATCCCATGCCTTGAAGATGCGCAGCCTCTCCTCGTAGGGGATGCTCTCCAGGACCTCGGCGGCGTCCGCCGGGTGCAGCCCATCGAGCAGGGCAAGGGCGGCGCCCATCTTCCCCTGTTCCAGCAGCCCGCTCAGGCTCTCACCCAGAACGCGGTTTCTTTCCTCCACGTATCAGCCACCAACCCTTCACGCCAGATTATCCTGTATGAATACTACAAGGAAGGTGAGGACGTTTACCACCCCGGGGGCGCCTCAACAACCAGATCCGCAAACACG
>CAKZMC010000070.1 GCA_937128055.1 uncultured Actinomycetes bacterium
TCTCAGACATGAACGCGGTTTGACCCCAAAGTATGTCTGGGGAGGGTCAAGGGAGGGGCGGAGCCCCTCCCTTGGTCTTATAAAAGGCAACGAATGAGGCCTGGCCTGAAGGCGTTGACATGCGGGGTGGGATCTACTTGATCTCCACCTGCGCGCCGGCCTCGCGCAGCATCTCGGCCACTCGCTCCGCCTCGTCCCGGGAGACTTTCTCCTTTACCGCCTTCGGCGATTCGTCCACCATGGCCTTGGCCTCCTTGAGGCCTATCCCGGTTATCTCCTTCACCGTCTTGATGACCTGAACCTTGCGGTCACCGGCGGCCAGGAGCACGACGTCGAACTCCGTCTTCTCCGCCTCCTCCGCCGGAGCCTCGCCGGCGGCAGGCGCCCCGGCCGCAACCGACGCCACCGCCACCGGCGCCGCGGCCGTGACGCCGTACTTTTCCTCCAGGGCCTTCACCAGTTCGTTGAGCTCAAGGACGGTCATGGAGTCGATGGCCTCCAGGATATCCTCCTTGCTGATCTTCTTCTCCGCCAAAGCTTACACCTCCGCTCTCCTATAGAACTTCCCGTTCCCACGCTCCACGAGCGCGCAAATCAGGCGGCCTGGGACTTTGCGTCCGCCACCGCCCGCAACGCGTATGCCAGCTTCCGGCACGGACCGGACAGCACGCCGTGCAGGCCGTAAAGGGGGCTCTGCAAGGAGCCCGTTATCCTTGCCAGCAGCACCTCCCGCGGCGGCAGGGTGGCGACGGAGCGCGCCTCCTCGGCCTCCAGCACCTTTCCCTCGAGGAAACCACCCTTGATCTTCAGGTTGGGATTCTCGCGCGCGAAAGCGGCCAGCTCCCTGGCCACGGTAACGGGGTCGTCCGCCCCGAAAGCCGCTCCCAACGGCCCCACTATGAGCCTCTCGAGGGGCTCGAAGTCCGTGCCCCTGATCGCCAGGAGGGTGAGTGTGTTCTTGAGCACCCGGTAATCGGCTCCCTTGGCACGCAGGCCGTGACGCAGCCTGCTTATCTCGTCAACGGTCAGACCGGTGAAATCGGTGAGAAAAACGAAGCGGTTATCGAGGAATCGCCTGCGGATTTCCTCCACCTTGGCAACTTTTTCCTGCTTAGCCATGTCCTCCTCCTGCCAATCGCCGGCGTTCTGTCCTATCCACGGCTCTTTCCCGCCGCGCAAAAAAGCGCCCCCGCGAAGTGCGGGGGCGCGGTCAAGACCATCGCCTCCGGCCTCCGCGGGAAGATTAAGCCGCTACCGGCACCCGCTTCTCGGGCCTGACGTTGACCAAGCTACCATGGCGAAAACCCCGTGTCAACCCGCCCGGGGCGGCGCGCAGCGGCGCGCCCCTCACACGGCAGCCTTCTCCTCTCCGAAGATGTCCCTCACCACGGCGGGATCCACCCTCACCCCGGGCCCCATGGAGGTGGAGAAGGTGATGCTCTTGAGGTAACGGCCCTTTGCCGCCGCCGGCTTGGCCCGGATGATCTCCTCCAGCACCGCGGCGTAGTTCTCCAGCAGCTTCCTTTCGTCGAAGCTCTTCTTGCCCAGCACGAGATGGAGGTTACCCTGCCGGTCCACGCGGTACTCCACCTTCCCCGCCTTGATGTCCCTCACCGCCTTCTCCACCTCGAAGGTCACCGTCCCCGTCTTGGGGTTGGGCATCAACCCCCGGGGCCCCAGGAGCTTGCCCAGCTTGCCCACCTGGGACATCATGTCGGGCGTGGCCACCATGGCGTCGAATTCGAACCAGCCTTCCTTGATCTTGTCCAGCAGCTCGGGGCCCCCCACGATGTCGGCACCTGCCGCCTCCGCCTCCCTCGCCTTGTCCCCCTGCGCAATGACCAGTACCCGCACCTCCCTGCCCGTACCGTGGGGCAGGTTGACGGTGCCTCTCACCATCTGGTCCGCCTTGCGGGGATCCACGCCGAGGCGGAAGGCGACCTCCACCGTCTCGTCGAAGCGGCTCTCCGGCATGCTCTTGACGATCTGCGCCGCCTCGCGGGGATGATAGAGCTTCTGCCGGTCGAAAAGGGAAAGGGATTCGCGGTATCGCTTGCTTCTCCTCTTCACTATGCTCACCTCCGTGGTCCTGGCGGGCCGCAGCCCTCCCACGTCCTACCCGTCATATGAACAAAGGGGGTGACGCTTCACTCCGTCACCACGATGCCCATGCTTCTCGCGGTCCCCTCGATGGTGCGCATCGCCGCCTCGACGTTTGACGTGTTCAGGTCGGCCATCTTCTGCTCGGCGATCTCCCGCACCTGCTTGCGCGTGAGGCGGGCCACTTTCTGGACGTTGGGCTCCGGCGAGCCCTTGTCCAGGCCGGCTTTCTGCTTCAGAAGCACCGCCGCTGGGGGAGTCTTGGTGATGAATGTGAAGTTCCGGTCCTCGTAGACGGTGATCTCCACCGGGATGATGGTCCCCGCCTGCGACTGGGTCTGGGCGTTGTACGCCTGGCAGAACGCCATGATGTTGACGCCGTGCTGGCCCAGGGCCGGCCCCACGGGAGGGGACGGGTTGGCCTGCCCGGCCGGAATCTGCAGCTTGATCTTGGCTATGACCTTCTTGGCCATGCTTACGTCATCCTCCTTACAACTTGGTCACCTGGTCGAAGTTGAGTTCCACGGGCGTCTCCCTACCGAATATGGAAACCATCACCTTCAACTTGCTCTGGTCTATGTTTATCTCCGCGATGGTCCCGGTCATGTCGGCGAAGGGGCCGGAGGCCACCCGCACGCTCATCCCCTCCTCGAACTCCGTCTTGGGGCGCGGTTTCTCCGCCGTGGGGGGCTTGAGCAGCTTTATGGCCTCCTCCTCGGTCAACGGCGTCGGCTTGGCGCTCGAGCCGACGAACCCGGTCACGCCGGGCGTGTTGCGCACCACGTACCAGCTGTCGTCATCCAGCTCCATCTGTACCAGGATGTACCCCGGGAGCATCTTCTTCTGCACCACCTCTTTCTTGCCGCCCTTTATCTCCATGACGTCCTCGGTGGGGACCACCACCTTGAAGATCCTGTCCTCCATGTCCAGGGAGGCTATGCGGTGCTCGAGGTTGCTCTTCACCTTGTTCTCGTAACCGGAATAGGTGTGTATCACGTACCACTGCGCATCCACCATGGGTTTCCTCCGCTCACAATATGAAGATATCCACCAGCTTGGTGAAGAGGATGTCCGCGAAATAGACCAGCCCGCCCATGATCACCACCGTGACCACGACGACGATGGTGTAGGAGATGACCTCGTCCCGCGTGGGCCAGGTGACCTTCTTCATCTCCGCCTTCACCTCGGTGAGGAACTGGGAGATGGTCACTCTCTGCTTCTTGGGTCCGCCTTTCTTGCGCGTGCCGGCAGCCTTCTTGAGCTGGGCCCGCTTCTTCTCCATGCCCAGCTTCTGCTGCATGCGGCGCATTTCCCTGCTCGGCAATCCCTGCTCCTTTTCCTCAAAAAGAATGGCAGGCCTGGAGGGACTCGAACCCCCAACTTCCGGTTTTGGAGACCGGCGCTCTACCAGTTGGAGCTACAGGCCTACGCTTTTCCCATAAGCCGGGTGCTCGCTTATCGCACGGTCCGAAGCACCCTCCTCGCTTTTTCCTATATTATATCAGCGCGTTTCCCGGTGCAAAGTGTGCGCCCTGCACCATGGACAGTACTTCCGGAGCTCGATCCTGTCCGGGTCGTTGCTCTTGTTCTTCTTCGTCGTGTAGTTGCGCCGCTTGCACTCCGTGCAGGCCAGCGTGACCAGAACCCTCATTCCATCTCACCTGCTCTTTCCAGTGCCGGAAAATTAAGCTACCACCACCCCACCCCGGTGTCAACAAACACGCTCGAGAGCATGCAGCGCGCAAGCGCGCCCAAGCCCAGCGGAGCGGCGGCCAGTGTCCAGCGCCTCGACATTTCCGGAGGTCAAGGCCTGGCACGCATACGTCCTCCCTTTCACTTCGCGATGGCGATCACCCTGCCGGCCCCCACGGTGCGGCCCCCCTCGCGGATGGCGAAGCGCAGGCCCTCCTCCATGG
>CAKZMC010000071.1 GCA_937128055.1 uncultured Actinomycetes bacterium
TTTTGTTTGTCGGGATGATAGGGTGGTCTCTCAATCTTTTTCAACCCGGAAAGCGCCTACTGAGACGATACAGCATCTTGCATAAACGTAACAAGCCGCGCGAAGCCCCTGCGGGGGCCGTCAAGTCTCAAGCCGCATGGCCGGTAGCGGCTCCGCGCGCGGCGGGAAGAGGGGGACGGGCTTCCTCGCTCTCTCCTCGCGGTAGAAATTGTAGAGCACGCTCCCCATGCCCAGGTAGAACCAGAAAAGGGTGAGCATGGGAATGGCGAAGAGCAGCCAGGCCCCGAACATGTTTGCCATGGCGAAGCCCACGATGCCCAGGATGAAGGCCTCGGCGTGGAAGTAGACGAAGGGGTCGTGGCGCGAGGCGGAACGCGCCCGCAGCAGCGTCCCCCAGTAGATGGCGAAGAGCAGCAGGAAGGCGGTGAGTCCCACCAGGCCGTGTGACACCAGGTAAGTGAGGTAGGCGTTCTCCACCGCCGCCCAGGTCTGCCGTATGTTGTTCTCGATGATGCGCTGCCCCTCCATGCCCATGCCCATGCCGAAAAGGGGACGTTCCAGGAAATAATCGAAGGCTATCTTGTATGTGTACGTGCGGGCCTCCACCGCTTCCTTGGCGCTGAGGCCGGAGAACCTCTTCTTCACGAAGTCCGGTGGGTGCAGCATGATGACGATGAGGGCGATGATCATGATGACCGTGGCCGCGGCAAGCCACACGCGGCGGTCCATGAACCCGAAGCCGCCGTAGATGAGGGCTATGACGCCGAAGGCTACCCAGGCGGCGCGCGATCCGGTGAGGAAGAGGGCCGCCAGATTGGCGCCCAGCCCCAGCAGGAGCAGGAACCAGATGAAAGTCTTGCGCCGGCGCCAGTAGAGGCTGAGCAGGCTCACGTAGAAGGGCAGGGCGAAGACCAGGTATCCCCCCAGGATGTTGGGGTGGAGGAAGGTGGAATTGATGCGGTAGGCCTGCCCCTCGCTCTCCCCCGCCACGTAGTTGACCTCCTCCGGGTATCCGAGCTTTTTCAACACGTGCTCCGCGATCCACTCCGTCTTGGTCTGCCCTATGCCCTTCTGCACCAGGCCGAAGACGGCCACCGCGGTGAAGCATACGAGCATAATCACGACCAGGCGGTGGAAATCCTCGCGCGTGCGCACGATGTTGATCACGGGGAAGAAGATGTAGGCGAAGATGACGGTGCGCACGAAGCGGAAGGCCAACACCAACCCGTGCGCGCCGTTGATGATGCCGATGAAGCTGGCCAGGATGGAGGTGGCGACGTAGAGGGCGATGCCGATGATCATGGGGCTGTATGTCTTCCATTCCGCCTTGCCGTTCGCGGCCTTGATCAACCAGGCCACGAAGGTCATGGCCATGACTATCTCCTGGAGGTTGAAATGGATGCCGCGCTCCTCCCCCAACATGGCCACCCCGAGGCCCAGGTTCCAGGTGGGGCCGGCCTGGGGTATGACCAGGTTGAAGATGGCGAAGAGGGCTATGCCCAGCCAGAGGTGGCGGTAGATGAGCACGAAGAGGGCGCAGCCCCCGATCACCCCGCAGGCCACGATCACCGGCACGCGGGTGGAGAGCAGCCCCGCGGCGATACCGCTTGCCGCGATCAGCGCGAGCAGCAGCGCCGTTTTGCGCGATTGCGGCAGGCCGCGCGCCTGCTCCGCGGTGGGGGCCACCTTCATGTCGCGCACCTCCCCGCCGCACGGCGGTAGAGAGCGAGCACCGCGAGGGCGGCGCGGTCCCAGGTGAAGGAGGCCGCCCTCTCCCTGCCTCTCTCCGCGAGCTCTTCCCCGTACCCGGTATCTTCCACCAATTTTAGCATGCCCTCCGCGATCTCGTCCGGGCTACGGGGGTCCACCAGCAGCCCCGCCCCCTCCACCACCTCCGGCAGGGAGGAGGTGCGCGAGGCGAGCACCGGGGTGCCGCAGGCCATGGCCTCCAGCAGGGGGAGCCCGAATCCCTCGTAGAGGGAGACGCAAAGGAAGGCGGCGGCGCCGGAGTAGAGGGCGGGAAGGTCGTCCTCGGGGACGAAGCCGGTGAAGGTCACCATGCCTTCCAGTCCCAGCTCCTCCGTCAACCCGTCCAGGTAGGTCTCGAAGCCGCGCCGGTCGCCCGCCAGGACCATGCGGTGGGATGCCCCGTGCGCGAGCAGGAAGCGCTTGAAGGCCAGGAGCATGTTGTGCAGGTTCTTGCGGGGGTCGAAGCCTCCCAGGTAGAGAAAATAAGGGCTGTCGATCCCGTAACGCCGCAGGGTCTCCCGCAGCCGCTCCCCGTCCCGCACGGGCGCGTATGCGGGGGTCACCCCCTCGGGCACCACCGCGATGCGTTCGGGGGGGATCTTCCAGATGCGCTCCACGTCGAGCGCCGTGTTTCGGGAGACCGCCACCACGCAACGGGCGCGGCGGGCGGCGGCGCGGTGGAAGCGCATCCAAGCCCATGCGGTGGGTCCCAGGTAGGGGCCCCGCAGCACCAGCAGGATGAGGTCGTGCACGGTTACCAGGCTGGGGCAGGGGAGGAAGGGGGTGAGGTTGTGGTCGATGCCGTGGAAGACGTCCACGCGGGCCCTTCCCACCTCGCGGGCGTAAAGGAGGTGCTCCACCAGCATCCCCGGGTAGGAATAATTTCCCAGACAAGGCAGAGGGCACCAACGCGCGCGCCGCAGCGTTTCCCCGTCCAGCAGGGAGCTATCGGGCCGTTCCCCGTAGCCGAAGAGGAAAAACTCCAGCTCCTCCCCGGCGTTCCTCACCAGGGCCTCCACCAGCCGGGCGGTGTAGCGCCCGATCCCCCGGTAGCGGTTCGCGTTGGTGAGTCCGCGCGCGTCTATGCCCACCCTCAAGCCGCCGCCCCCCCTTCTTCGCGGGGCTTAAGCGCCCGCAGGAAAAGGATCTTTCCCCGCGTTCTGAGCAGGGGCAATTTCGCGAGGGAGAGGAAGAAGCCCTGCTCCCTACGGTAGAGGGCGGGGAGCCTGAGGTCGGGGAAGAGGGTGGCCACCTCCTCCACGCGGAAACCGCAGCTTTCCACCAGCGAGCTCAGTGCGCGGGGGGTGAAGGTGAGACGAGGCGCGGGCACCGGCCTCGGCTCCAATCCCCGGTAAAGGCCGTTGCGGGCCGCCAGCACCAGAGCGCCGCCCGCCTTGAGCACCCGCCTCCACTCGCGCAGGAAGGCCCCCGGGCTCTCGGCGTAGTCCAGGGTGAACTGGGCGGCGAGGGCGTCGAAGCTCCCGTCCGCGAAAGGGAGCGAGAGGGGATCACCCGCGAGGCGCCGGTAATTCTCTCCCGGCAGCTCCTCCAGCCCGCCCTCCCCACGTCCGCGCGGCGCCGGTTCCAACCAGGTGACCTCCACCCCGGCCAGGCGGGAGAGGCGTTTTGCCAGCATCCCCTCCGCTTCGCCCACCAGGAGCACGCGGCTATCGCGGGCGGGGCGCAGGAGCTTCGCCACCCGTTCCACCCGCAGCGCCGCCTCGTGTCCCCCCGGGCGCGGGCGGGCCACCGCCATGAGGCTGGTGCAGAAGAAGTAGCCGAGGGGGCGGGCGAAGAGGACTTTCATTGCCAGTTTCTCCCATGGAGCGGGATGGATGCCCGGGAAAAAGCTGCGCGGCATGATGGAGGCGCGGAACCCCGCCGCCCGCAGCCCCCGCTGGAGGCTCCAGGGGCTCTGCTCGTTCACGTGCATGACGTCGTCGTACTGGCCGCGCAGGCTTTCCGGGAACTCGCGCCGCAGGAGCAGCCTGGCCGCTCCCCGCACCAGGGGGTAGCCGAAGCGGTAGAACCAGGTGTTGGGCCCCGTGTGCACTATGAGCATCCCGCCCGGGCGCAGCACACGCTTCACCTCCGCCAGGGTGCTCTCGATCTCGTGCGGGTGCAGGTGCTCGTAAACATCCACGAAGAAGGCGACGTCGAAGGAACCGTCGGGGAAAGCCAGGCCCTTGGCGTCGGAAAGCATAAACTCCACCCTTGCGCGCGCCTCCTCGTCCAGCAGGTTGCGGCGCTCCCGCGAGAGCTCCATGGCGGCCTCCGCGTAGTCGAGGCCCACCGCGCGGGCGCCCCGCCTCGCCGCCTCGCACGCCAGCTCGCCCCTCCCGCAGCCGATGTCCAGTACCCACTTTCCCGAGAGGTCCCCCGCTGCGTCCAGCGCCTCCCGGATGCGTTCGGGGATTTTTTCCAGGCCCGAGGCGAAGATGTCGTAGCCCTCGCAGTCGGTGGTGAAATACTGCCGCGTGTAGAGGTCCGGGGACACCGGCTCGGGGAGCCTTCCCTCCTCATGGGCCATGGAAATCACCCCGCGTCGCGAAGCCCTTCAGGCGGCTGCGGGCTGCCCCTCGCCTGCCCCGACCTACAAGTACTTCTCGAACCAGGAGAACATAAGCTCCCATACCTCCTGCCTTCCCCGGGGGTCGTTCACGCAGTGCGCCTCGTTGGGGTATATCTTCAGTTCCGCCGTTTTTCCCGCCGCAAGCAGGGCATCGTACATGCGGCGGGCCTGGCTCACGGGGCAGAGCGGGTCCTTTTCGCCGTGGATGAGCAGGACGGCCGCACGCGTCGAAGAGGCGTAGTTGAGAGCCGATCGCACCGCGTACTCCTCCGGCATCTCCTCGGGGGTGCCGCCCGCCATGGGCAGCAGCTGGTCCACCAGGGACCTTATCTGCGCGTCATCGTTGTTCACCGCGTTGTAGTAGAGGTCCGCCGCGTCGTAGAAGCCCGCCTCCGCCACAACCGCCTTGATGCGGGGGTCCCGCTCCGCGGCCAGCATGGATACCGCCGCGCCGTGGCTCTGTCCGTACATCCCTATGCGCCCGTCCTCCACCAGGCCTCGCGACACCAGGTAGTCCACGGCGGCGATGACGTCGTCCACCTCTCCCTTGGCCCCCTCGTGGGAGCCCTGCGATTCGCCGCTGCCCCGGAAATCGGGGTTGAAGACCAGGTACCCGCGGTCTCGGATGAGAAGGGCCACGTCGCTGAAGTCGCCCGCCGTCCCGAAGCCGGCGTGGTTTACGATGACCGCGGGCCAAGGGCCGTCGCCGCTGGTGGGGCGGAAGAGGAGGCCGGACACCGGGAGGCCGTCCAGGCTCGTGTAATAAACCCGCTCCGCCGCCAGCTCCAGGTTGGAAAGGAGGCGGTAAACCTCGTCCACCAGCTTCCCCGCGCGGGAAAAATCGCCGTTGTTGTAGGCGTCCAGGGCCTCCAGCCACTTGGCGCGCGCCTGGCGCACGTCGTACCCCTGGTTGGCCTTCTGGCTTATCTCGTTGGCGGCGGCCAGGCCGCGCACGGTGACTCCTACCTGGCTGATGATCCTGGTCAGCGAGCAACCGCAGCCGCCGGCAAGCAGGGCCGTGCTCAGTATGAGGAACGCCGCGAGCGCAAGCTTCCACCGGCCTTTTCTCATTCCGCTCCTTTCCGTGGTGGTTCCTGTCCCGCTCCCGCCTATCATTATCTCATCTCCCTCACACGCTGAGCAGCTCATTCAGCTTTCGCAGGTCCCTCCTCCTGAAAGCCCCCGCCGCCATGCCCGCCACCAGGTAGACGGCGGCGAGGATCAGGGCGAGGATGAGGGCGTGCCGGAAAGACGATGCGAAGGACTCCCCTCCCTTCCCCAGCACCCGGTATAGGACGAAGGAGGCTCCGTAGAGCGTTCCCGTGACCACGAGCGGGGCTCCCGCGAGCCTCAGCGGGTTGAGGCGGTAAGAGAGCTCCCGCGAGAGCAGCCAGGCGAGGACCAGGAAGACCACGCATTCGCTCACCAGCACGGTTATCGCCGCGCCCGTGTAGCCCCAGAAAGGGATGGTCGCGAAATCCAGCCCCGCCTTCAGGAGGACGGAGAAGACCACCAGCTTGGAGATCTCCTTCTGGCGGTCGATGACGATGAAGAAGGGGAAACATATGGCGGTCATGAAGGTGAAGTTCATGGCCGCCATGGTCAGCCAGGCCGCGTGCCAGGCCGTGATGAACTGGTGTTCCTGGATCACCAAGATGGGCCGGGCCAGGACGGGCAGGATGACCACCAGCGGGGCTATGAGGAGCAGGGCGTAGCGCAGCAGCCGTTCCCATATCTCGCCCAGCCGCTGGGGATGCTTTCCGGCCACCTTGGACACCGCGGGCAGGACGGCCATGTTGATGGCCAGGGTGAGGAAGACGAAGGCCTTGGCGAACATGCCGGCTGCCCCGTAGAGGCCCACCTCCGTATCGCCCTTCAGCCAGGAGAGTATGGGGATGTCGATGCCCGCGTAGACGACCACCCCCGCGGCGACCACCGCCAGCGGCCAGGCACTGCCCAGCAGGTAGCGCCAGAGGGCGGGGTCCAGGGTGAAGAAGGCGAAGCGGCGTGGCGCCGCCGTCTCGCCGGGCGGGGAGGCCGCGATGCCCCGGGGGACTCCCCCGCTCCCCTCCCCCGCTGCGCCCTCCTCCAGCCCCGGCGCTTCCTCCTCCGCGATGGCCGCGTAGGAGTAGTCGGCGAGCAGGGCCTCCACGGGCGCCTCCGACCCCATTTCGGGGGCGCGCAGGATGGCCTCCGCGGCGGCATAGCCCCGGTAGTCCCTTGCGGCGGCCTCCTGCCTCCTCAACAATCTCCGGTACAGGGGGTAGAGGTGGAGGAGGGAATAGACGTAGGTGAGTATGTAGATGAGCATCAGCCAGACGAGGATGTTGCTCCACCCGGCGCTGATCACATAGATGCTCAGCCCCACCCTCAGGACGCCCATCATCAGGTATACGCCGGAGACGAGGACCAGCCTCTCCAGGGCGATGAAGTTCTCTGCCAGGGAGTTGGAGAGCGGTTGCTCCACCAGGAGGCTGAAGGAGATGGCGAAGACCACCCAGAACTTCTCGCCCCCCAGCGCTCCTCCCCCCTGCGCGGCCGTGCTCACCAGGTTGGTCACCATGAGCAGGGCGAAGGCCGCGCATCCCAGGATGAGGCGGATGGAGACGATGTTGGCGAGGTAGCGGCGCATGCGCGAATCGTCCTGCGAGATGTCGCGTATGGAGATGTTGCCGAGGCCGAAGTCCGGGATGACCTGGAAGATGGTGTAGAGGGCGAAGGCGTAGTTGTATATGCCGGCCCTCTCCGGGCCCAGATTGCGGTTGATCAGGATGGCCAGGAGGAAAGTGAGTCCCGAGGTGACCACCTTTGCCGCCACCAGGGCAGCCGTGTTCCTGGTAAGGCGGCCCACTCTCTCCACTTCACCACGTCCTTCGTTCTTTTTGCGTCCCGTGTTCGGCGGGCGGAGCGCGACCGCCTCCTTTACCGCAAACGGCCTCGGGTGGCGCCGCCCCGCATCCGAGCGGGAAAGCAAGGTCGCCGCCTTCGGCCTGCGCCTTCGCGCTGCGCCCCCCTTTGGCCTACGGCGCGACCCTCTTCTTCGCCCGGCTTCCCTTAACCGTCTCCGCCGCGCCTCTGCCTGTCCTCCCGCGCCTGCAGGCGGAGGCGGTGTTTTTCCTTGCGCTTCAGGTCCCCGCCGCCCGCCGCGCTGCCACCCGCCTCTCCCTCTTGCGTCGCTCCCCCCGCGCCGGGATCCGCGGCGCCCCGGGGCGGCGAGACGGCGCCGGCCTCGATGAGCAGGTCCTGCAGGTGCCGCTGCGCCTCCGCTTCGCTCATGCCGGCGAACTCGCCCTCCCTGCGCATCATCCTTATGATGGAATCGGTGATGCGCGCCACGCTTTCCTCGCCGATGCGGTAGCGGCGCAGGAATGCATG
This sequence comes from uncultured Actinomycetes bacterium, assembly GCA_937128055.1. Classification (GTDB taxonomy): domain Bacteria; phylum Actinomycetota; class Geothermincolia; order Geothermincolales; family RBG-13-55-18; genus JACIXC01. The sequence continues at coordinate 7,697 of CAKZMC010000071.1, forward strand.
GTAATAAGTGGTAATGGCGGCGGTGGCCGTCCCCCTCACCTCGGGCTTCTCGGAGTTGAGGGCGCGCAGCCAGTTCTTGGGGATGGGCTCGCCCTTCTCTCCCATGCGGCGGAATTCCTCCATGGTCTTTTCCTCCCGCTGCGCGGGTTCCTGGCCCGCTTCGCGAGGCTCTTTCGCCGCGCGCGCTCGCGCGGCGTCCGCGCGCGCGCTTTCTCCCGCGGGCGCCGCGGCAGTTGCGGGGGCGGGGGGTGTGGCGGCGGTGGCCGTCGCCACGCGCTCCTTCCGTGCCGGGCCGGCGGCGGGCGCGGCGACGCGCGCTCCGGCCGCGGCGCGCTGAGCGGCGGGTGACACCCGTTCCCGTTCCTTCATCTTCACGTTTGCCAGGGCTACCCCGGTGGGCACGATGCCCAGCAGGCGCAGGTTGTGCATGGCCTCCAGAGCCGCTTTCCTGGTGCAAAGCCCGGCGTCGATGAAGACCAGGCAGGCCTGGGCTTGGGCCGCCACCACCGCGGCGTCCATGGAGCCCGCCAGGGGCGGGGCGTAGAGCACCACCTGGTCGTAGACGCCCTCCAGCTCGCGAAGGTTGTAGGAGAAGGAGGGCAGCGAGAGCAGGTCGGTGGAATTTTCCCTGCGGGAGCCGGAGGGGAGCAGCGAGAGGTTGGGGATCTTGCTGGCGAGGACACGGCTTTTCAGGTCGCCGTCGCCGGAGAGGGCCTCCGAGAGGCCGGGCTTGCCGGTGACCCCCAAGAGGCCGCTGAGGGAACCCGCGCGCAGGTCGCAGTCCACCAGCAGGGTATCCCTCCCCGTGGCGGCGATGCTCATGGCCAGGTTGGCCGCCATCGCCGGGCCCGCCTCGAAGGGTATGGCGGCCACGGCCAGGATGGACCTGGGCGCCTCCCCCTTGCGGGTGAGGATGAGCCCCGAGCGCAGTTCCGAGTATGCTTCCCAGGTCCGCGATCCCTCGCCGAAGGAGGGCAGCAGCTTTAGCGCCTTATCCCACTTTTCGCGTGGCAGGATTCCCAGCACCGGGAGCCCGAGCAGCTCTTCCGTCTCCTGTGGCGTGCGGAAGTGGGGGTCGAAATATTCTATAAGCACGGCGATGGTGAGCCCCAGCACCAGCCCCACGAAAGCCCCCAGGCCCAGGTAGACGAGGGGCTTGGGCTGGGTGGGTTTGCTCGGAGGCACCGCGCGGTTGGTGAAGACCATGGTGCCGTTGAGGAGCAGGGACTTGAGGTTGTCGTCGAAGAACTCGTTGGCCTCGCTCTTGAGGGTCTTGAGGGCCAGCACCTCTCCCCAGGTATTGGCGATGTCCGCCACGCGCGTGGGGCTTATGTCCGAGACGGTTATCTTGATGGAGGTGGAGTTGGTTTCGGGAACGGCGCTCACCTTGTTCAGGAGTTCCTCGGGCGCGATATCGACCCCCTCCTGCGCGAGGCGCTTGCTCACCGCCTCCGCGACGTCCAGGCCCTCGGCGTAGTTGGCAATGGAGCGCACCAGCACGACGTATGAGGCCTGGATGGTGGCGTCGGGGAGCTTGGTGGTGGGGTTGTTCGGCGCCATGGCGGAAACGGCTATCTCCACCTTGTAAAGGGGGTCCTGCGTCTGGGTGATTATGGCCGCCACCAGCAGGGAGATGAGGAGTAAGGCGATGACGATCCATGCCCGCTTCACGATGGCGCGCCCTATGTCAGCGAACTTCATTCGAAAGCCCTTCCTCTTACCGTTCCTTGCTCCGCCCCTTCCGTCCGTTCCCTCGTCTCGTCCACCTCCACCTGCCGCCTCGCGCATAGCCCGCAAGTAAATATATCGGTCCGCGCGTCAGGTACTTTATTTTTCGCTGCCCGTTTCAGGGTCCATTATAGCAGGCGGCGGCGCGTCCTTTTTACGTGCGCGGAAAGCCCGGCTCGCACGGCTTGCTGCCCGGCAGGTCGGCGAGAGGGAGCCCTCAACGCGGCGGTAGAGCGGCGGCGGCAAGGGGGCGCGCGCCTCGGTTGTATCGGTTGAAGGAATATAGTGATAATAAAGTTAATACCGGCCATAACGTGGTGGGGCAAGGCGCCCGCGCGCCGCGCCGGCAGCCCGCGAGACGCCGGACCACCGCCCCGGGCTCAACGGGGCGGCGGGTTTGTCGATAATATCAGGGAGGACAAGGAGGCCGGTCCTTCCGTCGCGGCGTCTTCGCGCGGGTGCGGGAGGAGAAAGGAGCCGTGACCATGCAGGGGGATAGAATGCTGAAGCTGCTCAGGGGGTACGCTTTCTACGGGCGCAACCTCCTGGGAGGGAAGATCGTCAACAACGTTCTCGACTTCCTGGCCTTCATGGATTACCGGATTTTGATGCTCCTCTCCATGTGGCACCCCGATGCGACCACGAGGATCAAGCTGCTTCGCAAGCGCGGGGTGCAGATATCGGAAAAGGCCTGGGTGGACCTGGGGGTGTGGATCGAGATGACCACCCCACAGCACGTGATCATCGAGGATTACGCGAAGATCGGCTACGGTGCCGTGATCTACGCCCACGATGCCTCCTTCAATTCGGTGATCGACCTCCCCATGCGGGTCGTGACCACGCGCATCGGCTACAACGCCGCCATCGGGGCGCGCTCCCTCATCTTGCCCGGGGTAACCGTGGGGGAGCACAGCGGGGTGATGCCCGGTTCGGTGGTAACCAAGGACGTGCGCCCCCTTACCATAGTGGGCGGGGTGCCAGCGGAAGAGATGTTCTCCGCCGTGGACCTGGGCCTCGCCTGGCAGGAGGACGTCATCGCCCATCCCGAAAAGTACTACGACCATCCCAATCCCGCCCGGGCGCCCTCCACCCCCGTCGATCACCTGGTGAAGTGGAGAAAAATGGACGTGAAGGTGAGGGACTGGACGGAGCTGCGCACGGGGACGCCCTTCGACTATATCCTGGACGCGAAGTTCAAGAAAGAGTCCCCCGCGGGCGGCGCGTCACCGGAGGAGGAGAGGCAGGCCGGAGAGGGCGGCGGGGAGGAAACCGGTGACGGGTCGACGTGAGCGGACCCCCCCGTGCCGCGAGAAGGGCGGCGGGGGAAGGGGCCTTATGCCGTACGGCGAGGGTTACTACCGCTACCGCGAGTCCACGCGCGACTTCCGCATCGAGGCGGAGCTCCTATACGGGTTGCTGAGCCCGCAGCCGGGGAGCCGCATCCTGGAGGTGGGCTGTGGCGGCGGCGCCCTCCTCGCCTTCCTGGAGGGCAGGGGGCACGAGGCGGTGGGGGTGGACATCCTGGAGGAGGCGGTGCGCCTCGCGGCGGAGGCCGCTCCCTCCAGCCGGGTAGTGCTGGCGCGGGCGGATGACCTCCCCTTCGCGGACGGCTCCTTCGACCGCCTCGTCAGCCACCACCTGGTGGAGCACCTCGACGATCTCCCGGCCGCGCTGCGCGAGTGGAGGAGGGTGCTGCGCCCCGGGGGTTCATTAGCCATCTGCACCCCCAACCGCCTTTACCCCAGCCCTCGCATCTTCGACGACCCCGGCCACGTGCACATCTACGACGGCCGGGAATTGAGGAAGGCCGCGGAGGATGCGGGGTTTACGGTGGAGAGATGTTTCACCGTCTTCCCCCACCTCCTGAGGGACCGTATAAGCGTGGCGGTGGGAGTGCCTCTCCACGGGATGTTCTCCCGCCTCCCCCACTTCAGGGAGCGGGGCCGCAGCCTGCTGCTCTCCGCCCGCAGGAGGTGACGCGCGGGTATGGCCACGTACCGCCTGCTGGTGGTGAACCACGCCGTGGAGATAGGGGGGGCGGAGCGCGTGCTGCTCCGCTTTCTCGCCCGCATGGACCGGAGGGTCTTCGAGCCGTCCCTGGCCTGCCCACAGCGCGGCCCCCTGGTGGAGGAGGCGGAGGCCCTCGGGGTGCGCATTCACCTGGGATATCCTACCAGGAGGCTCCTGCAGGTGAAGAGGAAATCCCTGGGAGGAAAGTGGTGGGCCATCCCAGCCTACCCCTGGGACTTCGCCCGCACCGTGGCGCGCCTCTCCCTGCTGATGCGGAAGGAAGGGTACGACCTGGTGCTCACCAACAGCGCCAAGGCGGACATCTACGGGAGCCTGGCCGGGTGGCTGGCGCGCAAGCCGGTGGTCTGGAGGATGCACGATATCGTGGACCGCCGGGCCTTCAGCCGCCTGAACCTCTTTCTCTTCCGCTTTTTCGCCACCTTCTTCGCGGCGCGCGTCCTAGCCGTTTCCGAGGCCTCGCGCCGCGCCCTCATCGCCCTGGGGGTGGCGGAGGAGAAGGTGGCCGCCTTGCACAACGGCGTGGAGGTGGCGAGGATTCCCGGCGCGCGCAGGGAGGAGATAAGGAGGGAATGGGGTATCCCGCCCGGGGCTCCCCTGGCCGGGATGGTGGGACGCCTGGTGGGCTGGAAGGGGCCGGAAGTCTTCCTGGCCGCGGCGGCCGAGGTGTCCCGGATCCTGCCGGAGGCGCGCTTCCTGCTGGTGGGGGACGCCGTTTTCGGCGAGCGCGGCTACCTCGACGACCTCAGGGAAACGGCCCTGCGGATGGGCCTGGGAGACAGGGCGGTCTTCACCGGCTTCCGCGAGGACGCCCTGGAGATAATGTCTTCGCTCGACCTGCTGGTGCACGCCTCCCTCCTGCCGGATCCCCTTCCCACGGTGCTCCTCGAGGCCATGTCCCTGGGGCTGCCGGTGGTGGCCGCGGACGGCGGGGGCGTGCGCGAGATAGTGGAGGAGGGGATGACCGGGCTGGTGGTGCCTCCCGGCGACGTCCAGGCCCTGGCGCAGGCCGTCGCCTGGCTGCTCTCCCGCCCGCGCGAGGCGCGGGAGATGGGGGAGGCGGGGAGGAAACGGGCGCAGGTGAGGTTCGACTTGGCGGCGAAGTGCGGGGAGATGGAGCGGGAGCTGCGCGCCGTCCTGGAACGCCGGCCGCCACGCTTCGCGCGATCACGGCCCGTGGCGGAGAAGGCCCGGCGGCGTGCGGTAGGTAAATAATGGAAGATGATTGGTGAGGATGACAGGGGAGGCGACGGCATGATCGTGGGGGTCGAGGGGCGCACCCTGCAGGGAGAGAGGTACGGGGTGGCCAGGTACCTTGTAAACCTGCTGCGGGAGTTGGTCCTCCTGGAGGGGAACGAGGAGTACGTGGTCTACCTTTCCGGGGATATAGAGCCCCTTCCCTTCGCCTCGCCCCGCTTGCGCACCCGGGTGCTCTCGCGGGCGCCGGGACTCGCCTGGAGGCATCTCCGCCTGCCCCTGGCCATGCGCCGGGAAGGGGTGGGCCTGCACTTCTCGCCCTCCTACTTTCTCCCCCTGCTGAAGGTATGCCCCTCGGTGGTGGTGGTGCACGACCTCACCTTCAAGGCCCACCCCGAGTGGTTCGCGAGGGAGAAGCGTTTCCGCTTCGACGACCTCTTCTGGCGCGAGGTCAAGCGCGCTGAGAGGATCATCACCGTGAGCGAGCATTCCAAGGGGGACATCGTGCGGCTGTTGGGGGTGGAACCCTCCAGGGTGGAGGTGATATACGAGGCCCCCGACGCCTTCTTCCGGCCGGTGGAGGACGAGGAGCGCCTCGCCGGGGTGCGCGCCCGCCACGGTTTGCGCCCCGGTTACCTCTTCACCGCCGGGGCGGTGCATACGAGGCGTAACCTGGAGAGGCTGGTGGAGGCGGTGGCGCGGGCGGAAAGGGAGCTGGGCGAGGGATTGCAGTTGCTCATCCTGGGACAGCCCGCGCCCTTCAGCCCGCCGGTGGATATAGAGGGCACGGTGAGGCGCAGCGGGTTGCGGGGTCGCGTCGTCCGCCTGGGCTACGTGCCGGAGGAGGAGCTCCTGCTCCTCTACAACGCCTGCGGCCTCTTCGTCTACCCCTCGCTCTACGAGGGGTTCGGCCTCCCGGTGATAGAGGCCATGGCCTGCGGGACGCCGGTGGCGTGCTCCGGCGTCACTTCCCTGCCCGAGGTGGCGGGAGAGGCTGCGGCCTATTTCGACCCCCTGGACGTCGAGGGGATGGGCGCGGTCATCGCCTCCCTTCTCGCCGACTCCGACAGGCGGGAAAGGCTGCGGGAAGCGGGGATGAGGAGGGCGGCGGGTTTTTCCTGGGGGCGCGCGGCGCAGGAGACGCTGCGTGTCTTCCGCGAGGTGGCGGAAGGAAGAACTTGAGAGATGGATATTCATGAAAGCCGGGACTTCCCGATATATTATGTAAAGGCGGGAAAGGCGCCGGGCGAGGGCGCCTTCGGGAAGGCCGGAAGGTGAGGTCGGTACGCGAAAGGTCGGCGGCGATGGAGAGCAAGGCGCGGCAGCAGGGGGAGGAATTCCGGCCCCGGGTGAGCGCGGTGATACCCAACTGGCACCGCAGGGATGACCTGCGGGAGGCCATCCTGGCCATCAAGGCGCAGACCTATCCCGTGGAGGAGATAATCATCGTTGACAATAATTCCCAGGACGGGACGCGGGAGATGGTCAGGGAGGAGTTCCCGGAGGTCCTCTTCATCCAGTCACCGCACAACATCGTCATCCAGGCCCTGAACATCGGGGCCAAGACCGCCTCGGGGGACATCGTCCTCCACCAGGACAACGACGGGGTGCTGGCGCCCGACGCGGTGGAGCGCATGGTGAAGGTGTTCGCCTCCGACCCGCGCATCGCCGTGGTGCACTGCCGGAACCTGTATTACGACACCGGTGAGGTCTTCGACCCCCTGCGCTGGTTCACTCCCGAGGAGCACGCGTCGGATGGCGTTTTCGACGTGCCCTCCTTCCACGGCAACGGCGCCATGATGCGGAAAGACGTCCTGGAGGAGATAGGCTACATCGAGCCGGAGATACTCCTCTACCAGTTCGAGCGCAACATCTCCGCCAAGGCCATCGACCGCGGCTACCGCATCGTGTACCATCCCGCCGCCACCATCCGGCACAAGATATCCCGGGAGGTGCGCGACCCCGGGCACCGCCTTTACATCACCATGACCGGGGGCTGGTGGTACCTGGCGCGATTCTACCCGGCGGGCCAGGCGTGCAAGAAGGCCTTCCAGTACCTGGTCTTCTTCGTCCTGTACTCCATCAAGCACCGCACCTTCCGGCAGTTCTTCCGCGGCATCTTCGATACCCTGCTGGGGCTTCCCCAGGTACTTAGGGGGCGCTGTGTCCTCTCCCCGGAGACGGTGAGATTCCTGGAGAGCAAGCCCTACGAGACTGCCTTGATAAAGTACGGCTCGCTGGACACGGCACGCAGATTCCTGCGAGGGCTTTCCGAAGGCAAGAAGCGAAGGAGGGACGGCGGCACATGAGCGAGGAGAAGAAGGCGCACTTTCTTGAAGATCTGCGGCTGGCAATGAAGCGCAAGGGCTTGGGGGGGCTGCTGAGGGACATCTTCCTGCATCCCGGCAACCAGGCCATCGCGCTCTACCGCGTTTACCGCTGGCTTTACCTCAAGGGGCGCATCAACCTCGCCTTCCTGGGCTACCGCCTCAACTATTTTCTCTGCGGGGTGGAGATACACCCGGATGCCGAGATCGGCCCCGACTTTCACCTGGACCACCCCGTCAGCGTGCTCATCGGCAGGCGCACGCGCATCGGGAAGGGGGTGCGCATCTACTCCCACGTGGCGGTGGGGGCGGTGGGCCTGCCGGAGGAGAATCCCTTCATGGACGTGCGCGATTACGTGCAGATCTACCACGGGGCCATGGTGGGAGGCAGCGCCGTCATCGGGGAGTACGCGCAGATAGGGCTGAACGCCGTGGTGTGGAACCAGGACGTCCCGCCCTACTCGGTGGTGGTGGGAAACCCGGCGCGGGTGATCAAGGTGGAGGGAAGGCGGGTCAACCCCGAGGACTACGTGGGGTACAGGTACGACCCCTCTCATTTCCACGGGCCCCCTCCCGAGCATGACCCCGACAAGGAACCCGAGCGCAGCGAGTCCTGGACCGACCCCTCCACCTATTACAGGGACAAGGGCCGGCGGAAGGGCGGTTGAAGGCCGGGAGTTGCGTTTGGAGGACGGGAGGGGCGGGAAGCGGTCCCGAGCCGACGCCCGGCGACGTGCGGCGCGCCTGCGTTCCGGCGCGCGGGAGAGGAATATAAAAGATAAAAGCCGGGCGGCAAGGCCGCCCGGCCTCCCCCCAAGCCCCCTCGCCCTATCCGGTTATCGTCAATAGGCTCCGTTCCCGGAGACGATGGCCTTGAAGGTGCGCAGGATTATCTTTATGTCCTGCCAGAGGGACCAGGTCTCGATGTAGTAGAGGTCGAGCTTGATCATCTCGTCAAAGGGCAGGTCGCTGCGGCCGCTCACCTGCCACAACCCGGTGATGCCGGGCTTGACGTTAAGCCGCTGCCGGTGCCAGTCCTTGTACTGGCGGACCTCCTCCTTGATGTGGGGCCTGGGTCCCACCAGGCTCATCTGGCCGGCCAGGACGTTGAAGATCTGCGGGAGCTCGTCGATGGAATACTTGCGGATGAACTTCCCCACCCGCGTGACGCGGGGGTCTTCCTTTTCCTTCCAGCAGAGCCAGCCGAACTCGTTGCCGGGTTTGCCGTTCACCATCATCACCTGAAGCTCGTGGGCCCCGTCGTACATGGAGCGGAATTTCAGGCAGGTGAAGCACTTGCCGTCCTTGCCCACCCTCTTGTGGCGGAAGAACACCGGTCCCGGCGAGTCCAGCTTGATGGCGATGGCGGTGACCAGGATGACGGGCAAGGCGACCAATAACGCGGCCACCCCGATCACGCGGTCCTCCACGGCCTTGAGCGCCTTCTTGTATCCCCTCAGCCTCTTCTCGCGCAGGCGTATGAGGGGTATGCCCCCGATCTCGTTGACCGCGATCTCGTCCGTGATGACCTCGAAGAGGCGCGGCACTACGGAACATTCCACGCCCGCCTCGTTGCAGCGGGAGGTCAGGTCGAGGAGCTCCTCGGAGGAGGCGTGGCTGAAGGCTACGATCACCTTTTCCACGTTGAAGTCCTCGATGACTTTCCCGATATGGCCCATGTCCCCCAGCACCCTCAGGTCGCGCAGGACCGGCTCCTTGAATTCCGCGAAGAGGGGGTCGTCGTCCAGGAACCCTATGGGACGCAGGCCGAAGCACTTGTGTTTGATCAACTTGCAGGCCAACGACTTCCCGACCTTCCCCGCCCCCACGATGAGTGTGTTGCGCATGACCGCCTCGCTCATCCCCAGGAGGGAGAAGAGCGCCTGCAAGAACGTCCTTCCCAGGAAGATGAAGATGATGGTGAAGGCCCAGAAGAGGACCAGGAAGCCGCGGGGGGTGGCCTGGGAGTTGATCAGGAAGGAGAAGATCAGGGTGAAGACGACGTAGGCGTTCACCGCGCCCACGATCCAGGGGACGCTGTCCAGGATGCGCACGCGGCGGTAGGCGTCGTAGAGGCCGCAGGCCTTGATGGCCATGAAGAGCACCGGCGAAGTGACAGCGAGGGTCACGGTGACCGTGCCCAGGGAGACGGCGTTCTCGGGCGGGAACGTGCGCAGGAACCAGGAGTTCTCGAAGCGCAGCCAGTAGGCCATCCAGATGGCGAGCCAGAGGGCCAGGGAATCCACGGCCACGCGTACGGCTACCCTGGCGGTCACCTCCAGGCGCCGCGACAGGGGGCGGCGCAGGAAACCGCGCGTCGCCTCCGAGATGATGGCCTGCAGTTCCTCGTCCGAGATCTCCTCGACGGCGTGCGTCGAGGGAGGCCCGTCCACGCCGAGTGACTGGCCCGAACCGGATCGGTTACGCCTGGTGAGCTGCCCTTCCATGGTAAATCCCCCTCGCCTTGTCTCCTAGCGGGGCCACTTCCCTCAAGTGCCCCCCTTTTGCCGGTTTCACCCTGTCCTCACGAAAGCGCCTCCACGCATTCTCCACGTATTTGGAAATATTTTCCTTAAACACCGCGGTGTCGAAAAGCTGCGCCCGCCGGCGTGCCCGCTCCGGGTCGAAGCGGCCCGGGTCGAAGTCCCTGACCGTTTCCTCCAGGCACTCCGCTTCCTGGCGGTCGAAGAAGACCCCCGTCTCTCCCTCCACCACCGTCTCCAGGGCTCCGCCGGCGCGGTAGGCGATCACCGGCCTGCCCGCGGCCATGGCCTCGAGGGGGACGATGCCGAAGTCTTCCTCCTGGGGGAAGACCAGGGCCGCGCAGCGGGAGTAGAGCTCCCCCAGCTCTGCGTCGCCCACCCTTCCCAGGAATTCCACGTTCGGCCTCGCCATGCGGCGCAAGGACTCCAGCTCGGAGCCGGTGCCGGCGATCTTCAGGGGAAGCCCCAGGCGGTTGAAGGCCTGCACCGCGATGTCCGCCCGCTTGTAGGGGATCAGCCTCCCCACGAGGAGGAAGTAGTCTTCGACGTGGGATGACGGCCGCAGCCAGGAGGTGTCCACGGGAGGATAGATCACGTCGGCTTCCCTCCGGTAATACTTCCGGATGCGCCGGGCCACATGCTCGCTGATGGCCACGAAGAGGTCCACCCGGTCGGCCGCGCAACGGTCCCATACGCGCAGGTAATTGGTCATGTAAGGAAGCAGCGCCTTTAGCAGCGGGTTGAGCGCCCCGAAGCGCGGGTTTTCCAGGTAATGGTGGTAACCGCTCCAGTAATAGCGGATGGGAGTGTAACAGTAGCAGACGTGCAGGGTCTCCGGGCGGGTTATGACCCCCTTGGCCTCCGCGTGGCTGGAGGAGATGACCACGTCGTATCCGGAGAGGTCGAACCTCTCGAAGGCCACCATCCTCAGCATGGGGAAAGCCCGGTGTTTCGTCTTGGCCAGCGGGATCTTCTGCAGGAAGGAGGTACGTACGTCGGCGCCCGCAAGGGAAGGGAACTCGCCGGAGACGAAGACGGAGGTGTAGATGGGCGCCTCCGGATAGATCTCATGCAAGGTCAGGAGAACCCTTTCCGAGCCTGCCAGGTTGGTGAGCCAGTCGTGCGTCAGGGCTACCCTCATCGCCTCTCCAGGGCTTTGTCCTTCAAGATCTCGTCCTCCAATCGATTGGCCGGGCGTCCTTCCGGGGCGGTTAACGAGAACAGATACGGTTTCTTGATGATGGGTGAAGATTATTCCCCGGTCGTGATGTCATCGGGATGGAAATATCGGCCGTTTCCAGATCTTCGCCCGAGTGGAAAAGTTTTTGCGCCCGACTTTTTGTCTTAACACCCCCAGTTACAACAAGATGACCTGACCGCCGCTACCCCTAAAAGACGCTTGCCATATTCTCAACGAACCTGTATGCTACGCAAACAGCAAGGTCCCGAATTGTCTATCTGCGGATAGATATTTCCACCCAACCTATATGTCCATCCAGATAGTTATATTTTAAATCAGCGTAACGCGTACAACAAGTTACCCACTCGTTTATGTTACAAAATCACAACCACGGCGCAACACTATCGTAACAATTGGGGCCGCGCTCCGATAGGCGTTGATATAAGCTGGCGGCCAACGTCCCGGGAAGGACGGAGCTGCCGCTTTCTCCCAGGCTCCCGTGCGAAGCGTTGCCAGGCGGGGCACGCGTGGCGGCGGGCTTTCTACTGGCTCCCCTTGAGGATCCTTTCCGCCTCCTTCCGCCAGGATTGGAGGGGAAACCATCCCATCCACTGTTCGGGTGCCATGCGGATGTACTTCTCCACCTCCGCGACCACCTCGTTCATGATGCGCTGCACCTCGGCTTTGCGCCCCGCCGCCTGGTCGCAGAAGATGGGGGGCCCGAAGATGAGCAGGCTGGAGTAGGGGTCCTTGCCGCGCAGCAGGGCGAGGGGGACGATGGGAGCCCCGGAGTCGTAGGAGAAGTGCGCCCATCCGCTGCCCACGGCGGCGGGCTTTCCGAAAAGCTGCACCACGCCGGTCCCGGGGACGTCGAAGGCGATGCCAACCCACTTTCCCTTGGCCAGGTGCTCCCTCACCTTCGGTATGACATCCTTGTTGACCAAGAACACCGGCTCCTCGGGGTCGCACCCGAGGAGCCCCCCGAAGAAGATCATGGCTTCCAGGTAGCGCGGCACCGGGGTGTCCGCGGGGTTGTAGGTGAAGGTGGTGTAGGGCCTCCCCCTGCGGGCCATGACGGCGTGGGCGGTGGCGATCTCGCCCAGGTGGGCGCCGACGAAGATGACCCCCTTGCCCAGGGACGCGGCGCGGTCGAGGTTTTCCTCCCCCTCCACGCGCAACCCCCGCAGGTAGCGCTCGCCGTTCTTTCCCAGCTTGAACATGTCCAGCATGGGCATGAACATGGTGGCGCACGCCCCGCGTGCGATAGCGTTCAGCCTTTTGTCGTCGCCTATCTCGGGCAGGGCCTCGCGGATCCTGGCCTTCAGGCGCCGGCGCATGCCCGGGCGCGCGTAGTAGATGGCGGCCCCCAGCCACCGGAACAGCGCGTACATCAGGGAAGCCGGCAGGAACTTGAAGAGGAAGAGCGTAAAGCGGAAAATGGCCAGCAGGAAACCGTCCAGCGCGCGCATGAATATGTTCGGCCTCTCTTCTCTCCCTTCACTCATCTGTCAACCCCCTTTCGCGAGCGCCTTCTCTTCCTTGCCGTGGACTCGGGCCGTGACGAGGAGAGCAGTCCACGTTTACTTCACCGGGAGGGCGCCTTCCCTAGGATCTCCTGCGCCTGCTTCTGCCAGGCAGGGAGGCCGAACCATCCCATCCACTGTTCGGGGGCCTGCCGTATGAGCTTCTCCACCGCCGCGATGGTCTCGCCCATGATGCGCGCGACCTCTTCCTTGCGCTCCGCCGTGGCGTCGCTGAAGACGGGAGGCTGGAAGGTGAGGAGGTTGTCGCAGGGGTGCTTGCCGCGCAGCAGGGCGAGGGGCACGACGGGCGCCCCGGTGTCGTAGGAGAAATGGGCCCAACCGCTGGCCACGGCGGCGGGCTTTCCGAAGAGCTGCACCACGCCGGTCCCGGGGACGTCGAAGGTGAGCCCGATCCACTTGCCCTTCTTCAGGTGCTCTATCACCCGGTGGATGATGTCCTTGCCGGCCAGAAAGGCCGGCTCCTCGGGGTCGCACCCGAGAAGCCCGGCGTAGTATTGCAGGGCTTCCACGTAGCGCGGGACGGGGGTGTCGGCGGGATTGTAGGTTATGGGTGTGTAGGGCCTTCCCCGGCGGGCCATGACGGCATGCGCTATGGCCACCGCGCCAAGGTGGGCGCCGACGAGGATGATGCCCTTGCCCAGGGCAGCGGCGCGGTCGAGGTGCTCCTCCCCCTCCACGCACAGCTCCCGCATGTAGCGTTCCCCCTCCCTGCCGAGCGTGAAGACGTCCAGCATGGGTACGAAGGCGCTGGCGCAGGCGCCGCGGGCGACGGCGCTTATCTTCCTCGCGTCCCCCATCTCCGGTAGGGCTTCGGCGATCCTGGCCTCCAGCCTGCGGCGCATGCCGGGGCGGGCGAGGAGCAGGGCGGCGGCGATTCCCCGGAAGATCGCGTACATGACGGAAGGCGGGAAGACGTAGAACATGATGCGGGTGGCGTGGAAGAGCGCCATCAAGGAACCTTGCAGGATGCGGAAGATGATGTTCGGCCTTTCCCGCCTTTCTTCGCCGCTTTGCCCTTCCATTCGCAGCCTCCTTCCACGCACGGTTTTTCGATGCTTTAGGTTGGCATGGCGACGTCGCTCTCGTCAATCCTTGGTGTGCCGGCCGCGGCGAACGTTTTCACTTGGAGGGCATGAGGGCCTGGATCGCCTCGCTGGCCTGCTTGATCAAGGCGTTCGCCTCGTCCACCAGGGTGAGGTCGCCCGTGGCGATGGCCTGCAGGTAAAGGTCGCAGGCCTTGATGTAGAGGTCGAAGATCTGCAGGACCTGCTGGCGCATGGGCTCGAGCTCGGGCGCCAGCGTCACGGAGGCCGCCTGGTTGCGGTAGTTCACCAGCGTCGACTTGGTGCGGGAGATCTCGTTGGCCATCTCCATGCCGGAGATGATGTCCTGCCCCATGACGTCTATGTTCTTCTGCAGCGTGTTCAGGTCCTGGAAGGTCTGGGAGGGGAGGGAGGTTTCCAGCGCCTGCATGCCGGTGGACTGGGCGAGTTCCTGCTCCTTGGCGGCCAGCTCTTCCTGCTCCTTCCGCAGCTGCTCCTCGTGCTCCGGGCTGTAGCGGTCTATGTACTCCACCCGGTAATTGCCGGCCTCCGAGGGATTGACCCAGGCCGTCTGGGTGTTGTCTTCCCAGACGTAGTTGTCGATGGGATCCCGGACAATGGTCCCGTATCTCACCATCACCTTGTCCGGCGTGAGCGTCATCCAGGCGATGATGATCACCAGGATGGCCGCCAGGGCTCCCATGCCGACCCAGAGAGAGGTTTTCGCCCCCCTGCTCAGGTTGGCGTACCACAGTGTCAGCCTGTGCATCTCTACTCCTCGCGATCTTCTTATCTGACTGTGCTGGGCACGGGGCGGTTCCCGGGCCATGTTCCCCCGGTGCGGCGGCCACGGCGTGCGCGGACGCACAGCCCGGTCGGGAACGATTAAATGGTAACATTAAATGCAGGTGCCTTCCACGGAGGCGAAACGCTGGGGATCAAGGCGGGGACACCTCACCCCTCTCTGTGCAGGAGCTGTTGCGCCTGCTCCCACCAGGACGAGAGCCCGAACCAGCTCATCCACTGCCCCGGTGCCTCCCGTATGAATTTTTCCTCGGCGGCCACCACCTCATCCATGACGCGCTGCACCTCGGCCTTGCGCTCCGCCGCCTGGTCGCAGAGGATGGGGGGCTGAAAGGCCAGGCGGTTGTCGAAAGGCCCCTTGCCGCGCAGCAGCACAAAGGGAACGATAGGCGACCCCGTCTCGTAGGCGAAATGAGCCGTGCCGCTGGCGAAGGCCGCAGGTTTCCCGAAGAACCGCACTACGCCGGTGCCGGGGACGTCGAAGGTGAGACCTATGCTCTTCCCCCTCGACAGGTGCTCCCTCACCCTGGGTATTATGTCTTTGCCTGCCCAGAAGACGGGCTCCTCGACGTCGCACCCGAGAAACCCGGCGTGGAAAGCCATGGCCTCCACGTAGCGGGGCGTGGAGGTGTCGCCGGGATTGTACATGATGGGGGTATAGGGCTTCCCCATACGTGCGAGCACCGCGTGGATGACGGCCACCCCGCCCTGGTGGGGGGTGATGAATATGATTCCTTTGCCCAGGGACTCGGCGCGGGCGAGGTTTTCCTCTCCCTCCACACGCAGCCCGCGCATGTAGCGATCCCCGTGCCTCTCCATGGTGAAGATGTCGGCCATGGGCATGAAGAGGCTCGCGCATACCTGGCGCGCGACGCTGCCTATCGCATTGCCGTGCCGCAGTTCCGGCATGGCCTCGGCGATCCTGGCCTCCAGCCTGCGGCGCATGCCGGGGCGGGCATGGTAGAAGCCGTAGCCAAGGGCTCGGAAAAGCGCGTACATGAGGGAAGGCGGCAGCAAGCGGAAGAGAAAGCGGGTTACGTGGAAGACGGCCATCAGGTAACACTCAAGCATGCGAAAGAGGAATCGCGGCCTTGCCGCGCTCTCCTCTCTTGCCGCCTTCCTCCGTCCGGCCATCTGTTGCTCACCTTCTCCCGAAACCCTCTCCCCTGCCGCGAACGCGTAGGCAAGGTTCGCAGCGGCATATGCCTCTTGACAGGTGACGCCAGGTGCGATGCGGGGGAGCTTTCGCGAGCAGGGGACCGCGAGTCGCCCCACATTTCAGCGCTCACGGGAAACCCCCGCGGCCTTCCATGCCGCCCCACACTTAATGACTATGATACCACCGAACGATTGGTTAAGGTACCTCTCCTTGAAGCAAGAGAATGCGAAAGGATGGGGCAGTGCCTCTAATGTCGCCATTTCAGGCAAAGGGAATGGGGCCGTGTCTCCAACGTCGCCTTTTCAGGCAAAAGGATGGGGTCGTGTCTCAAATGTCGCTTTTCAGGCAACGTCGTTGTTTGGCCGGCACCCGCAATGCGGAAAGCGAACCCCCGAGGCCCGGCCGCGGGGTCTTCCCGGTTGCTCGCCGCGAGGTCTGTGCCGGAGCCGCCCGTACTTGAGGGAGAAGGACCGTCGAAAACCTATCGTTTGCCGGCAGCACCGCCATCGGGTTCGCGGTGTTTGAGATACCCATGCGCCGGGCTTCCCTGGCGGCGGGGTTCATGGCGCGAAAGGCGGCTTCTCCACCGGACGCGCTGGATCGGCTTGACCCAGGTCATGGCGGGCGACAGGGACCGTAGTAAAATTAAACGACGAGAACAAGGAAAAGGAGGGGAAGATGCCCATTTTCGAATACCGCTGCCTGGAATGCGGCCACCGCTTCGACGCCTTTTTCCGCCGCGCGGAGGATGCCGAAAAGGAACCCCACGGGTGCGGGAAGTGCGGATCTAGCCGGGTGCGCAAGCTCTTCTCGACCATAGGCCTGGGGAGCACGGGAGGCGCGGCCGGGGATCTTCTCTCGGGGGATTGCGGCACGCGCTCCACTTGAAGTCCCTGGTGATGGTCCCGTGCG
This sequence comes from uncultured Actinomycetes bacterium, assembly GCA_937128055.1. GTDB lineage: Bacteria > Actinomycetota > Geothermincolia > Geothermincolales > RBG-13-55-18 > JACIXC01. The sequence goes on from CAKZMC010000071.1 coordinate 24,102, forward strand.
GACCGCAAGCGGGGAAGATGGCAGCCGCAGGATGAGGCAGGCGGAGCGAATAAGGCGGCGGATTGCCGGAGAGGCAAGCGAGGTAAAGGGATGGAATGGTTGATCCTTGTGGGGATCATTGCGGTTTGGCTTATAGTGAGCGGGGTGGTTCTGCCGCGGCTCGGGGTCCCCACCTGACTTTCCGGCGCGTGCCGCGTGCGGCGCGGGGAAGAGGAAGGCGGGAGCGAGGGAAGGGACGATGCTTAGCCCCGTCCCGGGAACGGACCCCGCGATGTCCGCGATGTTCTCAGGGTGAAGGGACGGTTGGCGGCGCCTTCTCTTGTCTCTTTCAACGCGCCCCCTCAGGCGCGCATCGCCGTTTCGGCAGCGTCCATGCCGCTGCGCAGGGCTCCCTCGACGGAGGGCATGAAGAGGTACTCCCCCGCCAGGTAAAGCCCCCTTATCTCTTCCCGCGACTCCCGCTTCAGGCGGGTCACCTGCCGCAGCATTCCCGGCGGGGAGAGGCACACCGCCTCCTCCCAGCGGCGGATCTCGCCGAAGACCGGGTCCGCGGGCGGGGAGGGTGCGTAGCGCCTGACCTCATCCAGGAGTAGCGCGAGGACCTCCTCGTCGCGGGCCGCGTTCAGCTCGCGGGCATGCTTCCCGTAAGTAAAGCAGTGCAGCATCCCCGCTCCCGGCGGGGCGTAGCGGCATGACTTGATGGAGTTGTCGGTGAAGCCGGAGAGGGGTGAGCGGGCTGCCCGGGGCAGGGCCACCGCGTACCACCCCTCCGGCAGCAGGCGGCGGGGCAGGCCGAACATGGCATGGCAGCAGGAGCTGTAGCGCACGCCACGCAGCACCTTCCTCATCTCCTCCGGGAGGTCGGGCAGCAGCCGCAGTGCCCGGGAGGCGGTGGTGGCGCAGATCACGACGTCGGCATCGAGGAAGCCGGCGCCCGTCTCCACCCCCCTGACCGCCTTGCTCTCTATGACGATGCGGCGCGCAGGCGTGGAGAGGAGCAGGCTGTCCCCGCACTCCCGCGAGAGGCCGTCCGCCAGGGACCCCATACCCTCTCTCAGGGTGAAGAGCCCGTGTAGCGCGTACCAGGCCAGGGCCATGCCGTAGGCGGCGCCCACCTCCTCGGGTTCCCCCAGGGTCAGGGTGGAGGCCAGGGGCTGGAAGAAGAACTCCAGCGCCTCTCCGCCGCCGCGCCGCAGCACCAACTCGGCCAGGCTTTCGCCGTCCAGGTCCAGCGCATTGCCGTAGTCCACGAAGTGGAGGTCGCGCCTGCGCCTGACCATCAGGGAAAGGAGGCGCGCCGCCTGCCAGGCGCCGCGGGGGGTGAGCAGGCGGAAGCGGAGGAGGTCGCGGCGGTCGCGCCAGAGTGGGCGCGGGTCGAGCCCCACGGTAAGCGGATGCAAGCGCCCTTCTCTCCAGGTGCCAGCCTTGAAGGGGAAGGGCACCACCTGCTCCGCGAGCCCCAGCTCGCGGCAGAGGGAGAACGTGGTATCGAAGAAGCGGAAGAAGAACTGGGCTCCCAGGTCGAGGATGAAGCCGTCCCTGGCCGCTCCCGCCAGGCGCCCGCCCGCCCGTTCCCTTTCCTCGAGGGCCGTGACCTCTACGCCGCCCTTGCGCAGCCTGTAGGTGGCCGCAAGCCCCGCGGCTCCCGCCCCCACCACCACTGCTTTCACCGCTGGCCTCCCCGCAGTTCTCGCCGCGCGCGGCGCGCTGGACAGGTCGTCGGGGATATTATAATCGGGGAAGGCCGCCGGACGCCCGCGCGCCGTCCCCGCGCGTTTTCACGTGTGTTTAAGGGTGTGAAATATCAACGCGCTCAGGTTGCGGACCAGGGTCTCGCGGTCGCATGGGATGCCGCGTGCGAGCCACTGCAGGTTGGCGAACTCCACCATGTTCAGGATGATCGGGGTTGCGACCTGCGGGTCCAGGTTGCGGCAGAGCCCCTTCCCCAGGTTTTCGCGCAGCTTGCCCTCCAGGATGCGCGCGAAGGGCCGTAGCAGCTCGTTGAGGGTGTTTCGGAAGTCCTCGCTCTCCAGCGACGCCCGCAGGATGAGGGGGAAGACGTGGGGGTGGCGCTCGAAGGTGCCCGTGACGTCGCCGATGATGACCTCCACGTCCTCCAGGCGGTCGATGGGCGTCTTGCCCGCATCGCTCTCCCGGTACCAGGCGAAGGAGCCGAGATCGCTCATCAGGTCCTGGACAAGGTGGCGCAGCAGGTCGTCCTTGTTGCGGAAGTAGAGCCAGAAGGTGCCGTGCCCTATGCCGGCGCGAGCGATGATGTCCGCGACGGAGGTTCTCTGGTAGCCCTTCTCGGAGAACACCTCCTCCGCCGCCTTGAGTATGCGGCGCAGCGTCTCGCGCGACCTTTCCTGCACGAAGCGGACCCCGCGCCCCGGCTTTTTTCCCGATGACGAGGATCGCATGGCTACCCCCGGATCATGACCGATTGTCACAATCTAACACCGGCACCGGCGTGGGTCAAATGCGCCCCGCCGGCGGCGTCCGCCGTGGGGACCCGCACGCCGCCTTGACCGGCTTGCCCGGTGGAGCATAGGATGTTTGTGATATGAAAAATGTGAAAAATGAAAAGGACGCCGCTTATCCGGGTCGCGCGAAGGCCGGTGCCGTGCAGGAGCCCGCGGGAGAGGCTTTCGTGCGCCTGGTGGAGACCGTCTTCAGGTTCATCCACGCCTACTACCCGGAGTTCAACGATGCCCTGGCCAGGCACCGGGTCAACTACTCCCAGTACGCCGCGCTGCTCACCGTGTACATGTACGGGAGCCTCACGGAGGGAGAGCTTGCGCGTCTCATCCACGTGAACCCCTCCACCATGAGCCGCATGCTCTACGCGCTGGAGCGCGCGGGCTGGCTGAAGAGCGAGCGCGACGCCGGTGACCGCAGAAAGGTGGTGGTCTCCCTGTCCCCGCGAGGGCGCAAGCAGGTCGAGGAGATGATCGGCAGCGCCGCCGAGGTGATGCGGAGACTCACGGAGAGGCTCCCTGCGCGGGAGAAGGAAGGCGTTTACCGGGTGGTGGACCTCATCGAGAGCACGCTCCGGCGCCTTATCGAGGTCGCGGGCTGAAGCGCGGGACCTCGCGGCCTCTTTTCAAGCGCCGGCCTTTCGTTGCCGCCGGCGGCAGGCGCCGCCTTTACCCCGGCGCGCCGCGCTCCCGGGCGCGCTTCCCAGGCGGAGCGCGCCACGGCCGCCCCTCTCACCGCGCTCACTCCGCCTCGCCCTCCTCCAGCTCTGCCTGGAAATATTCGGCAGGGGAGAACCGGAAAAGCGCCGCCAGCAGGTTTACGGGAAGGCTCTGGATGAAGGTGTTGTAGGCGCGCACCGCACCGTTGTAATACTTGCGGGCCGCGGCGAGGTGGTCCTCCACCCGCACCGTCTCCTCCGCCAGGCGCGCGAAGGAGGAATCCGCCTTGAGGTCCGGGTACCTCTCCGCGAGGAGCAGCACACCGCGCAGGGCCTCGGCCAGTGCGAGCTCCCGCCGTCCGCGCTCGGCCGTCCCGCGGGCGGAAGCCGCTTCCCGGCGGGCGCGCGCCGCCCGCTCCAGGACCTCCCTCTCGTGCGCGGCGTAGCCCGCCGCGACGCGGTTGAGGTTGGGAAGGAGGCTTTGGCGCAGATCCAGTTGCACGTCGATATCCTGCAGGGCCCGCCTCACCTTGTTGCGCAGGCGGATCATGCGGTTGAAGACGGCGGCGGCGGCCAGGAGCGCGAGGGCAGCCGCGGCCAGGACCGCGTAAAGGAAAGGGCTCATGGGCCCCATTATAGCAGGGCACGGGGGCGCGGCTTGGCGGGCGGTGACGGGGACGGCGGCCCGCGGTATCCTTTGGCGGTTGCCGCGGCGGCCGCGGCTCTCCCTGCGCCTGGCGCGCACCGCTCGCGGGCGCGCCCGGGGTCGGGTGCCTGCATTATAATTGTTGTTGTGTCGTCGATACCCCATGGGCGTGCATCGCTCGCGGGGAAACGCATCGCTCGCGGGGGAGACGCGGCTCGAGCCGGTCCCCCGCCGCCAAAACCGATGCGCGGTATTTGGGAGAGTGGATATGCCGGGTCCGCGTTTGCTGCATACGGCCGACGTGCACCTGGGGGCGCCGTTCAACTTCCTGGGAAAGCGTGGCCGGGAACAGCGCGAGCAACTCAGGGCGACCTTCAACCGCGTGGTGGATCTGGCCTTGACCTCGCAGGTGGACCTCTTGATCATCGCCGGCGACCTTTTCCATGCACCCTACCCGGGAGCGGGGCTGCTCGGCGAGGTGGCATACCAGCTGGGCCGGCTGGACGCGGAGGGCATATGGACGGTGATCGCCCCCGGCACTCACGATCCGCCGCTGGCCAGGGGGGCCTACGACGGCGGCCCCCTCTCCTCCCTGCCCCATGTGCACGTGTTCCGCGGGGAGAAGATGGAGCCCTTCGTCATCGAGGGCCTGGACCTCGTGGTCTACGGGATGGCTTCCCACCGGGAGGGCGGTGACGCTTTGGTCGGTTTCCGCGCCGGCGGGAGGCCGCGCTGGAGGGTGGGCGTGGTGCACGCCTCGGTGCGCATTCCCGGCAGGGTGGAGGACGACTGCATGATGGTCACCGGCGAGAGCATCGCCGCTTCGGGGCTGCAGTACCTGGCCCTGGGGCACTGGCATTCCCTTGCCGATCACAGCAGGGGCCAGGTGACCGCCTACTATCCCGGCCCGCCGGAGGCCCTGGGTGTGGGGGACGGCGAGAGGGGAAGGGTTCTCCTGGTGGAGCTCGAGGAAGGCGAGAGGGCCCTGGTGAAGCCCATAGGCGTGGGCCGCAGGCGCTTCCTGCAGGTCGACCTGGATGCCGGCGAGGCGGGCGGCCCGCGGGGACTTTACGCGAGGATCAGGGAGATGGCGGACACCGACCTGCTTCTCAAGGTGAACGTGCACAGGACCTGGGGAGAGGAATGGGTAGGTTTTCCATGGGATGAAATGGAAGAAGAACTGGCGCCCCTCTTCTTCCGTTTCCAGCTCCGCGTCTCTCCCGCCTCCCTGGGCTTGCGGGAGGTGGAGGAATTCCCGGAGAGCACCGTCATCGGTCGCTTCCTGCGCCTGGCCCGCGAGGAGATGGCGCGCCGGGAAGGCGAGGAGCTCCTGGTGGCCGAGGAGGCCCTGCGCCTGGGGCTTGCCCACTTGGCGGGGGAGGAGCAGGGGCCGTGAGGGTGGAGAGGGTATCCCTGCGCAACTTCCGCCGCTTCCGGGAGGCGGAGTTCTCCCTGGGGGAGGGGATAAACGTGGTCAAGGGCCCCAACGAGTCCGGCAAGTCCACCCTCCTGCAGGCGGTTCTCGCCGCTCTCTACTGGAAGGCGGACTCCACCCGCCGCGAGGTAAGGGAGAGCCTGACCTGGGGAGAGAGCGACGGTTTCCGCCTGGAGATCGAGGGAAGCGTTGCCGGCGAGCGCTTCCGCCTGGTCAAGGATTTCTCCGCGCGCAAGGCCACCCTTACCTGGGAGGACGGCGAGACCTCCGATCCCTCGCGGATAGAGGAGCGCGTGCGAGACTGGCTGGGACTGGGGTGCGAGGCCGCCTTCCGCGCCACGGCGGGGATCCGCCAGGACGAGGTGGCGCTCATAGGGGAAGGCAAGCGGGAGCTGGGTGAGAGCCTCCAGGTGACCGTGTCCGGTTCCCAGGGGGGAAAGGGCGCTTTGCGGGCGCGCGACGCGCTGCGCAAGGAGCTGGCGGATCTCCTGCGGGGGAAGCGGGGGGCGGCGGCGAAGAACCCGGGCCCGCTGGCGGAGGTGGAGGAAGGGATAGAGATCCTGCAGGCGAGGAGAGAGGAGCTCGCCCGGGCGGCGGAAGCGCGCCTCGACGCCCGCCGGCGCCTGGCGGAGCTGGACGGGGCATGGGAGGCGACGAGGGAGAGGCTGGAGGTACTGGAAAACCTGGCACGGGATTCCCAGGAGCGCCTGGAGATCGAGGAAGACATCCGTGATTTCCACCGCCGCTACGGCCAGCTCGCCTCGGCTGCGGAGCTGCTCGCCGAGGACGAGGAGCTGGCCGGCCTCGAGGAGACGAAATACGCGGGGGTGAGGGACCTGCTGGAAGGGGGGTGGAGCGAGCTGGGAGACCTGGAGATACGGCGTGCCGGGCTCGCGGAACAGACGAAGATGATGTGTAAGAAACTGGAAGAAGCCACGGAGGCGCGCCACGCCTCCTGGGCCCCCTGGCTGCTGGTCCTGGGGGCGACCGCCTTCCTGGTGGGAATAGCCGGCGTCGCGTTCTCCCCCTACCTCCTCCTGCTGGCCCTGCCGGGGGCCACGCTGTTTCTCCTCGCCCTCCTGCCCGGCGGTTACCTGGATTTCCTGCGGGAGGGGAGGAAGGTGAGGGACCTGCAGGTCCGGGTGGAGGAGCTGGAGGAGAGAAGGCGGGAGCTGGCGGAGGAGGCGCGCAGGGTGGTTTCCAGGGCAGGCTGCGAGTCTACCGAGGTATTCGACACGCTAAGGGTGGAGTACCTGGAGCTGCGGGCCAGGCGCAAGGAGATCGCCGACAAGCTGGAGGTGCTGGTGCCTGACGGCGAGGTATCGGGGTTGGAGGAGAGGGCGCGCAGCCTGGCGGTGGAGGTGGGCATGCGGGAGAGGATGTTGAAGGAACTGCAAGGCAGGTTCGTGGACCCCGTGCGGCTGCAGGAGGTCCTCCGGGAGAAGGAGGCCTTGCGCCGCAGGCTGGACGGGCTGCGCGAGGAGCGGGTGCGCTGCGAGGTGGTTCTCTCCGGGGAGGAGGTGGAAGAGGAGCTCCTGCGGGTGGAGGAGGATCTCGCCGAGCTGCACGAGAGGAGGGCCCGCCTCTCCCGCCGGGCCGAGGCGTTGCAACTGGCCCTGGAATGGTTGGAAAGATCTTCCACGGATACCCTCTCCTCGGTGGCGCGGCGGCTGGAGCGCCTGGCCGGGGGGTATCTCGAGCGCATCACGGGCGGGAGGTACCGCAAAGTCGTCGTGGACGGGAACACGCTGGACCTTTCCGTGTGGTCGGATGAGAAGGGGGGGCCTACGGCGCCGGAATCGTTGAGCCGGGGGACGGTGGACCAGTTGTACCTGTCCGCCCGCCTCTCCCTGGTGGAGGTCATCTGCGGGAACCGCAACCCTCCCCTCCTCCTCGACGACCCCTTCGTGACCTTCGACGGCTACAGGCTGCGCCGCGCCATGGAGCTTCTGCGGGATTATGCCCGCGGCAGGCAGGTGGTCATCTTCACCTGCGGGGATGAGTACGATGCCTTCGCCGACCGGGTAGTGGAGTTGGGCCCGTCCCCGGGCGGCGGCGCTTACCTTTAAGAAAAGGCGATGAACCTGCGGGAGCGCTTCGAGGACTACCGGCAGCGGATCCACTTCAGCGACCTGGACCTGGCCTCCAGGGCCGTGGCCTTGCTGTGGCTGGATATCTTCCGCGAGCGCGTGATGCGCAACTGCTTTCCGAGCGCGGGCTCTCGCAGCCTGCTGCGCGAGGTGGGGGAGGTGATCGACTCCACCTTCATGGAGGGCTATATACTGGCCCGGGCGGCCTACGACCGGGGCGCCGGTAGCGTCACCTTCACCGACCCCGCCCGTCCGGGCTCGGTGGAAGCGGGCGTGGAGAAGTTGCGCCTCATGTACGAGGAGGAGGTGGTGAGCGCGTCCCCCTTCGCCGGCGAACCCCTGGGCGTCGAGGCCCTCGCCGAAGCCCTGGTGCGCGAGATCGCCTACGGCCCGCGCCTGATCATGCTGGAGGAGAGGGAACTCCTGAAGGTCCACCTGGTCTACGCCTTGTGGGCCGGATACAGGCTGGCCGGTTTCGAGAGGAAATTGAGCTCCGGCGGGTAGCCGCGTGTGAGAGAATATGTTAGCGCAGGCGATCGGGCGGGCCGCGGTGCGGGGACCGGTCGCGGGCGCGCGACGCCGGGAGTAGACGTTTCACGTCGAGGAGGGCACATGGAAAAGATTGTAAAGAAGCCATCCACGCTCTTCCTGCCCAAGCCGGTGGTCCTCGTCACCACCGCTCATGCCGGGAGGGACAACGTGATGACCGCCGCCTGGGTGAACATGGTGTGCATGGAGCCGCCGCAGATGGCGGTAGCCGTGCGGGAGAGCCGCTTCACCCACGAGCTGCTGCAGGCCAGCGGCGAGTTCGCCATCAACGTCCCCTCCCAGGGCCTCTGGCGCGCGGTGGACCTCTGCGGCATGGTCTCGGGGCGTGACCAGGACAAGTTCTCGCTGGCGGGGTTGACGCGCGAGCGCGCGAGGGAGGTCGCCGCTCCCCTGGTGGCGGAATGTCCCCTGAACCTGGAATGCAGGGTGACCGCGCGCCTGCCCCTCGGATCGCACACCCTTTTCGTGGGAGAGGTGCTGGCCGTGCACCTGGACCGGGAGTGCCAGGGGGAGAAGGGGTCCATCCGGGTGGAGAAAGCCCGGCCCTACGTGCTCAACCAGCGGGAATACTGGTCCATGGGGGAGAGGCTGGGCGGCTACGGGGACACGGCGGCGGAGCTGGAGGTCATCCCGTGAGAGGCGAGATGCGGCATGCGGGCTGCAGGGAGGCATGGTACCGCCTGCGCTTTTCCCTCTCCCACCCCGCGGTGCGTTACCACCAGTGGCAGCTGCGGCGCGGGGGCGTGGTCTGCGGGCCCTACGTATGGATCTCAGCGCGCCCCGATGTGGCCCTCGCCGGCGAGTCCACCTGCAGCATCGGGGACGGGACCTTCATCCCCTCCACCGTGCAGATCCGGGGGAACGACCGCGGGCGCATCGTCATCGGCGAGCGCTGCTCCCTGGACACCCTGGCCCGCCTCTTCGCGGCCAACGACGCCACCCTGCTGCTGGAGGAGAACGTGGCCATCGGCCCCTATAACATCATCAACGCCTTCGACGACTGCACCATACGCCGCAATTCCATGCTGGGGCCTTACGTGAACATCAACTGCGCCGACCACGGCACGGAGATCGGGGAACCCATGCGCTTCCAGGAGGGCACCTATGGCCCGGTGGTCATCGAGGAGGACTGCTGGATAGGCTCCCACGCCGTCATCCTCAAGGGGGTCACCGTCGGGACGGGGGCGGTGGTGGCCGCGGGCGCGGTGGTCACCGGCGACGTGCCGCCCTTCGCCATCGTGGCCGGGGTGCCCGCCAGGGTGATAGGCGACCGCCGGGAAAAGGAGCGGGAATGAGCCGGGCCGCGTGCCCGCGCCGCCGGTGGCGGTAGGTTTCAGTATTCCTTGGGGCGCATGTCCAGGACGCGGTAGGCCTTGAGGGCCACCACGGGATCGTAGATGTCCTCCATGGGCACGAACTCCACCTTGGCCCGCATCTCCACCGCGGTGATCAGTTTGCTCTGGATCTCCTGCTCCAGCCGGGCCGTGTCGCACCCCTCTTCCGGCGAGACCTTCACCACCAGCTCGTCCGGGGAGTAGGGGTCGGCCAGGTCACGCTTGGTGAAGATGATCTGGTACTCCTTGACCCCCGGCGTGTTGGCCACCTCGTCGCGCAGGACCTCAGGGTTGATGAGGGTGCCCTTGAGGTTCACCAGCTCCGAGGTGCGGGTGGCGTAGGTGCTGCCCACGGCGATGACTATCCTCTCCGTGTTGCGGCCGCAGTGGGGGCAGGTCTCGTGGGTCATGGCGCCCAGGTCGCCGATGACGTAACGCAGCAGGACGGTGCCGCGCCGGTTGAGGTGGGTTATGCAGATCAGGCCGCGTTCCCCGTCCGGCAGCCGCCTCCCCGTCTCCCCGTCGACTATCTCGAAGAAATAGAGGTCGGGCGCGGGGTTGTGGCAGCCGCTGAAGTCGGTGCATTCGGGCATGGCGCCCTGCATCTCGGTGAACCCGTAGGAGTTGCTGATGAAGGGGTCCTCCGCGCCCATGTTCATGAGCCGCCGCCGCATGTCGTCGCGCATCCCCCTGGGGCACGCCTCCCCCAGGGCCTGGATGTGTTTGGTGGCGGAGAAATCACGTCCCTCTTCCTCCGCCCGCATGATGAGGCGGCGGATGAAGCTGGCGATGCCCAGCCATACCTCGGCCCGGCCCTTCTCGATGAGGTCGATGGCGTAATCCAGGGAGCGGTGCACGGGGAATTCCGGGTAGGTCATGCCCGTGCACCCGTACATGGAGAGGGCGCCCAGCCCCATCATGCCGATGTCCCGCGCGCGGAAGAAACCGATGTGGGGGACGGGCCCCAGGGGAAAGAGGTTTATGCCCCTGGCGTAGGGCGGGAAGCCCCCCAGCTTAATGCCGCGGAAGATCATCTGCCAGATGCCGTGCGCGTCGTGCACCGTGTTCCAGAAAGGGGTGGGCACGCCGGTGGTGGAACCGGTGGTGTAGGTCACCTCGAAGATCCAGTCATAGAGGTTGGGGCTGGAGGGTTTAAGCTTGAAGGAATCGGGATCGGCCATGTAGTCTCTCTTGTGCGTTAAAGGGATTTTTTCCAGATCATCCAGGGACTGGATATCACCCGGCTCGATGCCCGCTTCCGCGAAGACCCGCTTGTAGTAATCGTGCCCGTCCCATACCCACTCCATCTGGCGCCTGAAAAGCCTCTCGCGCGCTTCCCTCATCTTTTCCGGGGGCCAGAAGCACGGATCGTCGTCGTCGCGGTAGAGCGGGATGCTCTCGAGGTAACGGCGGGTGTTCTCCGGCGTCACCGGCGCCTTTTCATGGCTGCCGTCTTCCCTGGGAATATAAAGAACGCTCATGTCAGTACCCCCTGTCTTCTCCGTGTTCCTCCGTCCCTGCTTGCTCGCGCATCCAGGAGGGGGACTCGGTGAAAAGCGCAAGCAAAGGATTTCTTTACGCCCCGTGCGATGCCTTTGCAGCCCTAACCATCCTGGATGTTGCAATTTTAGCCCGGGCGGCGGGAGTATTACAACCGCGGCGAGGCGGCTCCCTCCGGCCCGTATAGGCCCTGGGAGCGCCTGCCGGGAGCGCGTAGCCCCGGCGGGGGAGCGGGGAACGCGTGTCCGCGGCGGGATGCCGGGATCGAGGGGCGGGTCCACTGCGGTTCGCGGCCTGCCGGCCCGCGGGACGCGGCCTTTTCCCCGCAGCGTCGCGCGGGTGAAACCGCGCTCCCGCAAACAACGGGTGGCGTGCGCGTCAGCGGACGCCGGCGAGAGAGAGGACAAAACCCTCGATGAGCCCGCCGGTGAGCCCTATGTGGGCAGGGTCGATTTTGTTGTAGCTGTCGCGCGGGGTATGGTACCAGGGGTCGTCCTTCACCTCCAGCCAGACGGCGGGCAGGCCTGCGTTCTCGAAGGGCTCATGGTCCGAGTAGCTCCCGCTCTTCATGTAGGGAAGGTGGGTTCCCGTGCGCGCGGCGTAGGAAAGGAGCGAGTTGCACAGGTCCATGGGCCCTATTCCCATGGTGCGGGCGTAAAGCTGCTGGCCCACCCCCACCATGTCCACGATTATGGCGCCACGCAACCGCTGCCTGATCTCGAGGGTAAGGTTGGCCACGTAATAGCGCGACCCGAAATGGTGGAGGTCCGTGCCGTCCACCAGCCTCTCCTCGCCGCCGAAGAGGACGAAGGTCACCTGCATGTCGGCGAAAGGTCCCTGCTCCGCCAGGCAGCGGGCGAGCTCGAGCACCACCGCGGTCCCCGAGCCGTTGTCGTTGGCCCCCGGGCTGCCGGTGCCGCCCTTGGTGTCGTAGTGGGCGCCGATGACCAGGATGGGGGTGGACGGGCCGGGATGGGCGGCGTCCAGCGTGGCCACCACGTTGCGGGTGATGGCGCCGTTGGGAAGCGGCACCTCCTGCACGGCGGGCAGGTAACCGTAACCCTGTAACGTCGAGGCTATGTAGCCGGCTGCGGCGGCCTCTCCCGCCGTTCCCTCCACGCGGGTGCCTATGCCCAGGCTCAGGTCGCGTATGTGCCGCATGGCGTTGGCCACCTCGAAGTCCGCGCCGGGGAAGTAGAGGGGGCGCTCCGCCACCACCGGCTCCTGTGACGTGACCTCGAGGGAGACGTCGCGCCCCTTGGGCACCTGGCGGAAGACGTCTATGGTGAAGCGGGAACGCGGGGGGATAACGTATTCCTTCGTGACCGTCTCGTCCCAGCCCAGGATGTAGTCCACCTCCACCGTCGCTTCTCCATGCCCGGGGTTGAGCAGGCAGAGGTACTCATGGAAACCGGGGCGGGTGGTCCCCTCCGCCAGCAGCCAGCGCTTGCCCGCGGATTCCACCCCCAGGGAAACGTGGCCTCCCCGGCAGACGCCGCGGTAGTCGAAGTACATGGGACGCTCGGCCAGGAAGGGGTCGGGCGCGCTTGCCTCGATGGACACGTTGCGGCCGCTTCCCACCAGCGCGTTGATATTGAGGGTGTGGCGCCGGTGGGGATCCAGGTGCAGGTGGAACGACTGCTCCGCCCCGTCCTCGAAGAGGCAGTTCAGGGTGACGTCGGTTCCGTCCGGGTCGCCGTCTCCGGGCAGGTAGAGGCTCAGCCATTCCTCGAAACCCGGCCCCGTGTACCCTTCCGCGAAGAGGAAGCTCCTGCGCGGCTCCGCCAGCCCCGCGGATGCATGCCCTCCCGGCCACGCGTTACGGTAGTTGAAATACATGACCCGCTCGCAGCAGACCGGCCCGTCCGCCCGCACCCGCGTGGCGACGTCGTGCCCGCCGCCCGCCACCGCGTTGACCAGCACCGTGCGGCGCGCGCCGGGCGGGAGCGGCACCGGGCAGGCGACGACACGCCCGTCCTCCAGGGCGAAGGAAAGCGTGGCCGCCGTCTGCGCCTCGCCTGGGTTGGCCAGGAGTATCCATTCCTCGAAGCCCGGGCGCGTGCAGCCTTCCGCGAAATACCATGAAGCGGCGAGCGATTCCGTCCCTCCTCCGACGGTGCACCCCCTCCACCTCCCGCGGTAGCTGAAGTACATGGGGCGTTCGGCCACCACGGGCAGGCCGCTGTGCAGGTGCAGCGAAACCTCGCGGTTCTCCCCCGCCACCTGGTTTATGTTCAGGGTGGTGCGGGAGCGGGGCGCGAGGGGGAAGGACGCGGTGCGCGGCGAGCCCTCGTTGTAGAGCAGCCGGAGGTCAAGGGAGGACCATGCCTCCTCCGGGTTGAAGACGCAGAGCCATTCCTGGAACCCGGCGCCGGTGTAGCCCTCCGCGAAGTACCAGTCGGTGGCGGCGCCGGCGCGGGCCTCCCCGCAGAAGCCGTCCCCGGAGGCCGGGAAGGCGGGCGATGCCGGAAGGAGCGGGCAGAGGGAGAGGCAGAACAGCAGGGCGGCCGCGGCTGCCGGCAGCAAATCCCATCTGCCGCCGCGGCCCTTCCTCACGCCTGCACCTCCCGCAGGGGCAGCTCGAGCCGGCTTACTCCCTCGCCGAAGCATACGCGCACCCCTCCACCGAAAACGGGAAGGGCGAAGGCGAGGTTGCTGCCGCTAAGGGTGAGGCGGAAGCGGTGGCCTTCCCGCAACAGGTAATCGACGGCGACCAGGTCCAGGGAGAACGTCACCTCCTTTTCCGGTGCGGCGCCCTCAAGGGAGCCGGTCCCGTAGGTGATGAGCACGGGGAGGCTTCCGTCGGGCGGCACGTCGTAGAGCAGTGCGTTCACCTGGGCCCTTTCCCGCATGGGCTTCACCAGGAGGTTCAGCCGCGGGGTGCCCAGGAGCTCGAAGTTCCTCCTGGTGGGGGAGGTGGAGAAGGAGAAGAAGCCGTTGCCCGCCTCTCGCCGCGGCCCCGGGAAGGACAGCCTGAAGGCCTGGGGACGCAGTATGGAGGGCCCGGAGTTGACGGGGTTGAGCAGCCTGGTCCGCAGGGCCACCTCCTCCCGTTTGCCGCGGGGTTGGGAAGTGAGCTTGAGTTCCCCGCCGTCCCTTCCCAGGTAGAGGAGATGGCCATGCACGCCGGGGGGAGGCCAGGAGGGCTCGGCTTCCATGACGCCCTTCCACGGGCGGTAGAGGCGCAAGGGAGGCTCCGCGAGCACCCCGTTCTCGTCGCCCTTGAGCCAGTAGTCGAACCAGCGCCTGGTGAGCTCCCATATCTCCCGGCCGGCCCAGCGGGGGCCGACCATGGCGTCGATGCCGTGTATCCCGTTGGATATGTAGAGCATCTTGGGGGCCTTCAGCCGCTCGAAGAATTCCAGCATCTGGTTGGGCTCGAAGAGATCGTCGTTCCAGGAACAGAAGATGAGCATGGGCTTGCTGAATCCTTCCACCTGGTGGTGGCAGGATCGTCTGCGCATGTCCTCGCGGTAGGCCTCGCGGTCGCCGCGTCCCAGGAGCAGGAGGAGCGTCCAGCGGTAGAGGGGGTTGCGGGGGTCGAGTTTGGTGGCCCAGGTGGCGGTGACCACGAGGAAGGCCCCCCAGAATATCTTGAGGGATCCCTGCGGGGCCAGGCTCCTCTCCAGGTCGGTCCAGCCCGCCATGGGGACCACGGTGCGCACGCGCGGGTCACGGCTGGCGATGAGGAAGGAATGGCCGCCGCCGTAGGAGATGCCGGTGACACCCAGGGCTCCCTCCCGGAGCGGCAGCTCGCTCTCGCGCGTGAGCCAGTCGATGGCGTCCTCGAGGTCGTTGAGCTCGCGGTCGGGATCGGCCACGTGGACCTTTCCGCCCGATGATCCCCACCCCCGGCAGTCGTAGGCCAGCACCACGTACCCGGAGGAGGCGAAGAGGGGCGCGTAGAGGTGGCATTGCCAGCGCGAGAGAACCCAGGAGTGGACCATGATAATGGCGGGGAAAGGCCCGTCCCCGTGGGGAACGTAGAGGGCGGCGGAAAGCCTGGTGCCGTCCCTCGCGGTGAGCTTGAACTGCTCCATGCGGTAACCCCTTCGCCCGCCCCGTATGCGCGCCTGCCACGCCGCGAGGCGGGGCAGGAAGAAGAGGGAAGAAAGGCAGGCGGCCTGCAGCAGCCTCTTGGCGGTGTGGAGCTGCCCCTTCTTCCTGGCCTTGCCGCTCTTCTTACCGGACATGCGCTTAACCCCCCATCGTGCATCAAGATGCCTGCTTTTCCGCTCCATGATACCAAAAAAGGATGTGGCCCGTTACATTTTTCCGGGCGGCGGCGAGGGGGCGGGAACGGCGCGCGGGGAGCCGGTGCGCCTCCCCCGGACGCCGTCCCTCCTCTGCCGGTCGGGGGATGTGGAGGAGCGGGCTTCCCGCTGCCTGAAAAAACCTCGCGGCCGCCCCTCCTCGAGGCGGCCGGCGGCGCCTTGCCCCTCACGTTCCCTCCCTGCCGCCTGCCCCACGCGGGTTCGCCACGGCGCCGGGAGGCGCTGCCCCGGCGGTAGGTGGTACGCAGCCAAGGCGGTTTCCGGTCGTCCGGGCCCGGCGGCAGGAAGAGCCACCCCCGGCGGTTGGTGCTATTATCTAAATGGGATCGGGCAGGAGACGGTCTTGGAAAACATCTGGAAAACGTCGTAAGAAAGGGAAGGATGCGGGGCATGCCGGAGCAGCTCTCCCACCTCGGCAGGGGGCTTTCTCTCCAGGGCTTCAACCCCTCTCACGGCGGGGATTTCAGCGCCGTCCCGGCGGTGAGGGGCGACCTCGCCGTGGGCTGCGGCGGGGTGGCCGGGAGGACCCCCTCTCCACTCCAGG
>CAKZMC010000072.1 GCA_937128055.1 uncultured Actinomycetes bacterium
ACACGAGTCGGAAAGTGGCCGCGGGAGTGCAGGCGCGTCAGTCACCCTCCTTGGGAGGGCCCCCCGGCCCCTTCCCCCCGACCGCTTCCCCCCGGCCGCTTCCCTCCCAGGGGATTTCCGGCAGCGTGCCGGGGAGCTCCACGGTGAAGGCGCTCCCCTTTCCCGGCTGGCTCCAGGCGGTGATCCTTCCCCCCAGCAGGTGCACCAGCTCGCGGCAGACGGCGAGTCCCAGGCCGGAGCCCCCGTACTGCTGGGCACGCGACCTTTCCACGCGGAAGAAGCGGTCGAAGATATGCTCCAGGTCCTCCTCCGGGATGCCGGGGCCGCTGTCGCGCACCTGGATGCGCGCTCCTCCCCGGGGCAGGGGGTCCGCGGAGAGGCTCACCGTGCCCCCCTCGGGCGTGAACTTGACGGCGTTGTCCAGGAGGTTGGCCATCACCTGCTCCAGGGCGTCGCGGTCGCTGTTAATCGGCTTCAGCGCCGGCGAGAGGGAGAGCTCGAGGGCCAGCCCCTTTTCCTCCGCCTTCGGCCGCTGCTTTTCCCATACCTCGCGGAGGAAATCGGCAAGGGAGAGTGGCGCCGGGCGCAGTATCCAGGCGCCGGCGTCCAGGCGGGAGAGGGCCAGGAGCTGCGCGAGCACCCGTTGCAGGCGCCGGGTCTCCTCCTGGATGATATGCAGGTAACGCTTCCTCTCCTCCCCCCTTTCCACCATGTCGTCCAGGAGGGCCTGCGTGAAGCCCTCGATGGAGGTGAGGGGGGTCCTTATCTCGTGCGACACGTTGGCCACGAACTCCTTCTGCTGCTGGTAGCCGCGCTGGATGCGCTCCGCCATGTAGTTGAAGTAGCGGGCCAGGGCCGATATCTCGTCCCTTCCCGAGACCTCCACCCTGCTCTCCAGGTTGCCGTGGGCCATCTCCCAGGCGGCGCGGCTCAGGCGGTGCAGCGGCCGCGTCACGTAGTTGCTGAGGTAGAGGGCGAGGAGAACGGATAAGGCCAGGGCGGCGCCGCCGGCGATGGCGATATAGCGCGTCAGGTCGGAGACGCTCGTCTGCAGGAGCTGGTCCCTTCTCTTCGCCACTACCAGATTATGGTAGGAATACTCCGTAGGTATGCTCAGGGGAATCGCCACCACCAGGCAGCTCCCCAGGGGGGAAATCTCGGCGTCGCCCGTCCGGATCTCGTCCTTCGCCAGGAGACTCGTGTCGATCTGGCGGGGATAGCGCAGGGGCAGGGGGCGCGGGGCCATCACGTACCCCTGCGCGTTGACCACCACGCTCACCGCGTTCACCAGCTTGCCCTCCAGGCGCAGCAGCTGGGTGACGCGCTCCTGGTTGGCCACGGGGAGGTCGGGGAAGCGCTGCACCAGGCCGAAGGCCAGCTCCAGGTCCCGGGCCATCTCCTTGGCCTGTTCCACCAGTTCCTCCCCGGCACGCTTCTCCAGGCGGTCGTTCTCCCTCCAGGCGAAGAAGGCGAAGAGGGCGCCGAAGAGGAGGAGGCTCATGAGGCCAAGGACCAAAAAGTAGAAGAGGAACCTCGTGCGCAGGGAGCGGAAACCCGGCTTTCTTCCGGACGGCATGCTTCAGCTCTTCCCTTCCCGGAACTTGTATCCCACGCCCCACACCGTCTCCACGTAGCGCGGCTCCTGGGGATTGTCACCCAGCTTCTCGCGCATGTGGCGTATGTGGACGTCGACGGTGCGCGTGTCCCCGTAGTAATCGTAGCCCCACACCCTCTCCAGCAGCTTCTCGCGGCTCATGACGATGCCGCGGTTCAGGGCCAGGACGTAGAGGAGGTCGAATTCGCGGGGAGTGAGCTCGACCAGGCGCTCGCCCTGCGTGACCCTGCGCCGGGAGGCGTCGATCACCAGGTCCTCGACGTGGAGGACCTCGCGGGATTCGGCCAGGGGCAGGGTGCGGCGCAGGACGGCCTTCACCCGCGCCACCAGCTCTCGGGGGCTGAAGGGCTTGGTGAGGTAATCGTCGGCGCCCAGCTCCAGGCCCACCACCTTGTCCACCTCGTCCTCGCGGGCGGTGAGCATGATGATGGGCAGGTTGGAGCGCGCCCTTATATGCTTGCAGACCTCCCATCCGTCCGGCTCCGGGATCATGATGTCCAGGACGACGAGGGCGGGCTGTAGCTCCTCGAGGAGGCGGAGCGCCTCGCTGCCGTCGCGGGCCTCCGCCACGCGGAATCCATCTTTTTCCAGGTAAAGGCGGGCCAGCTCGATGATGTTGGGCTCGTCGTCCACCACCAGGATGAGTTCCCCGGCCATCTCATTCCTCGACGACATAGGCGCTGCCGTCCTGCGCCCGCGCTTTGAGCACCGCCTGGGCGCCCCACTCGGCAAGGGTGGCGTAGGTGGCGAGGAAACGCTGGGAATTGCACACTCCCCCGAGGGAGAGCCGCACCAGGGGCGCGCGCACGGCGTTGCCGCGGTAATCGTAGTAGAGCAACTCCCCCCGCTGGCGGTGCTGCTCGTAATAGAACGCCGTCTTCTCCTCCTCGAAGCGCTCCACCAGCCTGCGGCAGAGCGGTTCCGCGTCATCCGGAGAGCAGAGGGCCAGGAACTCCTCGTAGGTGGGCTGGCCGACAAAGACATTCTCGCCCACCCGCTCCGCCGCTTCCTCCTCGAGGAGCCTGGCGAAGGAGGCGAGCAGGCGGTCGGCGCGGCTTACCCCGTAGGCGTCGCGGTATGCCTTGAGATGGTCGATGGCCACGAAGATGGCCGCGAAGATCTCCCCTCGGTGCAGGCGCTGGTTGACCTCTTTCTCTATGATGGACGCCCCGGGCAGGCCCGTCACCGGGTGCCCGGAAAGGTTCTCGTGGCTCTGCCGGATATGCGCCTTGATGCGGGCCATGAGTTCTTGGTTGTGGAAAGGCTTGGTGATGTAGTCCACGCCCCCGGCCTCCAGGCCCTTTATCTTGTCCTCCACTGACTCCCGCGCCGTGAGGAAGATGATGGGGATCATGCGGGTGCGCATGCGGGAGCGTAACTGTCGGCAGACCTGGATCCCGTCCATCGCCGGCATCATGACGTCCAGGATGATGAGGTCCGGGCGCAGGGATTCCGCGAGCTCCACCGCCCGGTTGCCCTCGGTGGTCACGTGCACCTCGAAATCCTCGTCCTCGAGGTAGAACTTCACCGCGTTGAGGATCTCGGGTTCGTCGTCGACGAAAAGTATCCTTCCCTCCATGCGGACTCCCTTCCCGTTCCTCCATGATAATATTATCGCAAATCGGCGCAACGCGGGCGGCATCGTGCCGACGCCGCGCTGCGGGCTTCGCTTCCGGGCCGCTTTCCGCGCGAACGCCCGCCGACGCATCTTATGCCGTCACGCGGCTTTTCAAGGGTTCCCTTCCCGCGGACGCCGCCACAGCTCGCGGCGCAAGCGGTCGAGTAAAGGATATGTGGCGTGGACATGCCGCCAGGCACGGTTTAACATATTTTACATAAATTACAAGGGCCTCCGCGTCGCGGCGGGGGCGAGGCGCAAGGCACGGGGCAAGGGAGCCGAATTGCTGAGCGGAGGACGGAAGCAAACCGCCGGAGGGTGGAGAGAAGGCGAAGGAGGGGGTGCGGGAATGGAAGGCGCGCTGAAAGGCAAGAGGGGAAAACGGGCGGTCACGCTGGCCGCGAGCGTGGCCCTGCTCACGGTCCTGGCGCTGACCTTGAGCGTCACCGTTTGGGCCGAGGAGCGGCAGCCCGTGGGGGAGAAGCAGGTCACGCAGCAGACCGCCAAGGGCCTGACCATCGATTACTGGGAGCCGCAGGTGGGGAGCAAGCAGGTCGTTTGCATAAACGACTGGCAAAACGATATCCACGGCGACCTTTTCGGGACCTCGCAGCTGGGCTACTGGGACGCGGCGGCGCTTTACGCCTCGAGCGTCAGTCCCGTCAACTACGCCGCCTCGCATTACTATGGCGTCGCGGCGCTGAGCGCGCTGAACCCGGTCTATTTCGGCCTCCAGGGCCCCTGGTACTTCAATATGACCACGCCCTACCAGTACGTCGAGGAGGTGGTGGACATAAGCGAGGCGCCGGAGGCGGCGGAGTTCCCCGAGGCCACCTACGCCGTCCGTTACCTCTACGTCTTCTCCGGTGGCCATCGCCTGTGGGGACACCATTACTGCAGCAACGACGCCGCGGAGAAGGCCTGGAAGGACTGGGGATACACCTTGGAGGGTTACAGCGTCGCCGATGAGAGGCCGGTGAAGTTTGTGTACCGCTATCTGAGCCCGAGCGACAAGAAGACACCCGTGGCGCGCACGGTGATGAGCTTCCCCGTGAGCGTGGGCAGCACGGGGGTGCTCGACGCGGTCTACGTGTCGTCGGGGAAATATTCCTATATGGACCACGGCTTTTCGTGGGAGGCCGTCGCCGAGGGTAAGGCCGTCACGCCGGCGGGCGTCTTCGATACCCTGCTCATCCGGCGGCTGGAAAGCGGTGGAAGCGAGGAAGGGGTGGAATATGTCTGGCTGGCGCAGGACCTGGGCCATGTGGCATCCGCCAGCAGCCTCCCCGGCGAGCCCCATCAGGAGTTCGGCGAAGCCACCTACCTATCGGTCTTGAAGGAGGTCGTTTCCGGGAAAGAAGGCAAGGAGTAGGAGGCGCCACCCAGAGGTCCCGGGGCTCGCTGTTGCGCCCGGCGGCCTCTGTGAACGCTCGCGGCCTTTGAGGCTTCCCGGGAGGGAGCGACCCCCCGGGAAGCTCTTTCTTGCGCGGGCCCCCGGCTCTTTTCCGCGGGGCAGGACGTTCCCGGAATCCCCGGCCTTCAGGGAAGCCCTCCCTCGCGCGCCTCCGGTTATAATGGTCTATAAGCCGGTATCGCACAGGGCATGAAGCGAAAAGGAGAGCGGATGCGCCCTTCCCGCGGGCGGGCGGTCACCGCCGTGGGCGCGGGCGCGGGAGGTAGGCCATGCGAGCAAAAGGGAAGCTCGGGATTGCGGTCGCGCTGGCGCTGGCGGCCGTGCTGGCCGTGCCCTGCCCGCGGGCCGTGGCCCAGGAACCGCTGCCGGCGCCCGTGATAGAGAGCATCTTTCCTCCCGCGGCCTGGCCCGCCACCCCCGTCGCCATCCAGGGGCGCGACTTCGGAGACCTGCAGGTGCCGGGCTTAAGCCGGGTGACCTTCAACGGGGTGGACGCGGGCGCCGCTATCCTCTGGAGCGACGGTTACATCCTGGTGGCCGTGCCCGGCGGCGCCACGACCGGGCCGGTGGTGGTCTCCACCCCGGCCGGGGAGAGCAACCCCTATCCTTTCACCGTTTACCAGCAGAGCCCGCAGGAGACATGTTACTTCGCCGAGGGCACCACCCGCGCGGGCTTCGAGGAGTGGCTCACCCTCTTCAACCCCCATGACTCGCAGTACACGGCCACCGTCACCTTCATGGTGGCCCAGGGAGCCAACCGCATCCGCTATTACAACCTTCCCGCCCGCTCCCGCGTTACCGTCAACGTGAACGCGGAGATCGGTGCCGGGCGCGACGTCTCGTTATCCGTTTCGGCGGCGCGGAGGATATACGCCGAGCGTTCCCTCTACTTCAAGTACGGGGATTCCTGGACGGGAGGGCACTGCGCCATCCCCGCCGCGGCTGCCAGCGAAAGGTGGTACTTCGCGGAGGGCACCACGCGGGAGGGCTTCGAGGAGTGGCTGTGCCTGGCCAATCCGGGAGCGCAGGAGGCCGAGGTGCAGGTGAGGTACCTCTTCGCGGAGGGAGACTCCTTCACCGAGAGCTACACCGTGCCCGCCTGGAGGCGTTACACGGTGAACGTGAACGCGGTGGTGGGGGAGGGGAAGGACGTGGCCCTGGAGATCCTTTCCTCCCGGGCTATCGTGGCCGAGCGCCCCATGTACTTCGCCTACCGGGGGGCGTGGGAAGGGGGGCACATCACCATGGGGGCAACAGCCGCAAGT
>CAKZMC010000073.1 GCA_937128055.1 uncultured Actinomycetes bacterium
CGCCTTCCTCGCGGTCCGCCACCGCCGTGCGACGTATGGCATCCAGAAGCGAGGTCTTTCCGTGATCCACGTGGCCCATCACCGTTACCACGGGAGGCCTGGGCAGCAGCAACCCCGGGGCGTCCTCGCCGATGCCCACTTCCTCCGGCGCCTTGGATTTCACCTCCAGGCCTATACCCAATTCCTCGGCAACCAGCAGCAGCGAATCCTCCGAGACGGCCTGGTTCAATCCTGCCGCTTCCCCCAGGCCCGTCAGGATGCGCATGATCTCTCCCGGCGTCTTGCCCACCCTCTGGGCGAATTCGCGCACCGTTATCCCCAGGGGCACGCGCAGGGTCTTGCGCATCGGCTTGGTCGCCGGCTCCGCGGGTTTCGTTTCGTCTCTGTACCTCATCCCTTCCCGCGCGGGCGGCCTCATGACCTTGCCCGCTCCCGGAGCCGCCTGGGGTCTGGCCACGCCATGTGCGGGCTTTTCCGCCACCGGCGGTTGCGCCGGCGCCGGTTTCTTGGGAAGCGCCCGGGGGGACTTGGCTTCCCTGCGTAAAGGAGGGGCGGGCTTCGCTTCCCTCGTCCCGCGGCCGCCTGCCTTTCCCGGCGCTGGGGCGGTTTTCTCCTCCCCGACCGCCCTCTTTTTCGCCGGTGCCTTCCTGGCAGTCGCTGGCGGCTTCTTCTCGGTAGCCGCGGTGGCGGCCGCCTTCTTCATGGCCTTGGCGGGTTCCTTGTAGGGGGCCTTGGCTTGGGCCTTGACGGCTTTCTTGCCCTTCTCTCCGATGACCTTTTTCTTTACCTTCTTCTCAAGGTCCTCGCTCAAGGAGGAGAGGGGATTCTGGATATCCTCCCCCATGGACTGCAGGGTATCCAGCAACTGCTTGCTGGTTATGCCCAGCTCCTTGGCGACCTGGTGCACCCTTTTCCCTGCCATGCGAACCTTTCCTTCCGTACTCGCTCAACGTCCGCGAGACTCAAGCCTCCGGGCGCTACGCCCATTTATTCCCGGCATGTACCGCCATCCATATAATAACCAAAACAGGGCCTCTGTTCAGTCATCTTCGGGCTCCTTCCCGCCCTCCTCATCCCGTGGCGTATTCTCCCCTCTTTCTCCCGCTTCCTCCTTCTCCTCCTCTTCAGCCGTCCCCTCTCCTCTTTCTGCCTCCTCTTCCTCCGCTGCGACCGGAGAGGTGTCGTCGGCAATTTCCTCCGGCGCCTCCTCCTCCCTTGCGGCCCTCCAGGCCCCCCCCGCCTTTCCCGCGTGGGCCACGTACCCCTGGCCTTCCTCCCTTTCCTGCGATTCGCTGCGGATGTCCACTCTCCACCCGGTCAGCTTGGCAGCGAGCCGCGCGTTCTGCCCCTCCTTGCCTATGGCCAGGGACAGCTGGCCATCCGGTACGATGACCTCGCAGAGCTCTTCCTCGGGGTGGAAGATCACCCTCTTCACCTTGGCGGGACCGAGGGCATTGGCCACGAATTCCTCCGGGGACTCTCTCCAGGGGACTATGTCCACCTTCTCTCCCTTGAGCTCGTTGACCACCGTGCGCACCCTGGAACCGCGCGCCCCTACGCAGGCCCCCACGGGATCGACGTTGCGATCGTGGGAGAGCACGGCTATCTTGGAGCGGTGGCCCGGCTCCCTGGCCACCGCCTTTATCTCCACGTAGCCGTCCGCTATCTCCGGGACCTCAAGCTCAAAGAGTCGCTTGAGCAGCCCGGGATGGGTGCGCGACACTATGATCTGGGGCCCCTTGCTGGTCTTGCGCACCTCGACCACGTAGACCTTGATGCGCATGCCGTGCCTGTAGCGCTCGCCGGGCATCTGCTCGGAAAGGGGCAGCAAGGCCTCCACCTTGCCCAGGTCGACGAAGATGTAGCGCTGCTCCGACTGCTGCACGATCCCCGTCACTATGTCCCCCACCTTTTCCTGGTACTCCTCGAAAACGAGGTCCCTCTCGGCCTCGCGTATCCTCTGCAGGATTACCTGCTTGGCGGTCTGTGCCGCGATGCGGCCGAAATCGCGCGGCGTGACCTCCACCTCCTCCGTCTCGCCGCTCGAGGGATCGTACTGCATGGCGAACACGTGGATGCTGCCGCTTTCTCGGTTGACCTCCACCCTCGCCTCTTCCGATTCCGCGTAGTTTTTCTTGTAGGCCGAAAGCAGGGCGCTCTCCAGGGCCTCGATTATGGTCCCGGAGTCTATCCCCTTCTCTCTCTCGATCTGGCGCAGAGCCTCCAGCCAGTCCTGGTTCAAGCCAAACTTCTCCTTCACCGTCCTCGCTATGCTCCCTACCAGGGTGGTTCGAAATGCAGCCTCGTCTTTTTAAGCGCCTCGTAGGGGAAGACGAGCTCCTCGCCGTCCACGATTACCTTCACTTTCTCGGCATCGGCGTCCACCAGCCGCCCGCAGAGCTTCTGCTTGCCCTCGAAGGTCTGCCTGAGAAGCACCTCCACTTCCCTTCCCAGGAAACTCCTGAACTCCCTCGGCTTGCGCAGCACCCGCTGCAGCCCGGGCGATTCCACCTCGAGATTGTAGCTTTCCTCTATGACGTTCTCCACGTTCAGGTGTCGCCCGATTACTTCGCTCATCTCCGCGCAGGTGTCCACGTCTATGCCGCCTTCCCGGTCCAGGCACACCGTCACCACCAGCCTCCTCCCCCTGCGCTCGACGTACACGGAGACGAGGCGGATGGCGCTGCCTTCCAGGCAGGACTCTATCAACCCCTCCAGGCGCTCTTCCATTTGCGTGAACGGCGATACGTGCATCTGCTTCACCCCGTTGCCAAATAAAAAGTGGGCTCCAGCCCACTCGGCTCCCGCGTTGCGTTCTATTGGTTAAATTATAACAAAGGTAGTCCGCGCGGGCAACGCTATACCAGAATTTGTTGCTGTCCAGAAAAAGTAGGCACCCCATCCCGACAAAACCTCAACATGCCATCTTGGAATATCCGGCCAGACCCATAAGGACTTCTTTCACCCAGGGATCGCCGCTTCTCGTCTCGAGCAGGGGCATGTTCTTTCTGAGCCAGGCCTCCGGATCTCTCCTCACCTCCCTTCGCAAGGAGGCCATGGCTTCCTCGGCTGCCTTCTCGCCCATCTTTCTCCGCTTGGAGATGAAGGAGCCGAGCTCCCCGTTCTCCCTGAGCTCGATGATCTGGCACATGTGATCGGCGCCCGAGGGACGCCAGCTCATACCTCGCTTCTTGAAGCGATCGGCGGCTAGCTTGTCCACGTTGCCCTCGATGGCCCCGGGGGAGCGGTCATCCTCCGCCGCCGGGAGCACCTCCCTCCAGTCTAAAAGCCAGGCGGAGAGGGAGGAGATGTAGGAGATGGCCTCGGAGATCCGCT
>CAKZMC010000074.1 GCA_937128055.1 uncultured Actinomycetes bacterium
TGCAGCGGTTCGCCCCTGAGCATGCGGATGACCACCTCCGCTTTCCTCTTCTTGCTCCAGCGGCCCTTCGGTCCTATGGGGCCCTGGTGCAATGGCGTTACCTCACCCAGCCTGGAGCCATCTCCCTTCTCTTCAGATACCTCTTTATCGTTTCCAACATCCGTCATCTTCCCACCTCCTTGGACATAAGGTTAACCTTATTCCGTGTCCAAGGAAATCGGGTGCGCTATACCTATACCTAAAATATAAATCCAGCGCGAGTACGATCTCGTCTCGTGTCCATGGTTTAGGTCTTTTCATCTCCCTTACCCCTTTAAATTGTTAATAATTTTGTATCTCTTTACTAATGCTGTCCTCTGAAGTTTTATCCCCCACAATTTTGCTCTAACCTTTATCGCCTTCAAAAGAGACGAATGGATTCAGTTTTGCGCTAATCTTCTCTCCTTCCATTATTTATCCTGTTGTTCTCTTTCCTCCCAAGCCTGCAGGATAAGGTGGCGGGTGCGGTAGTGGCCGTATTGCTTGATCTCCTTCTCTTTGAGGACGCGGAAGGTCTCGCCGGGGAAGGTGGAGGCTTCGCAACGGGCAAGGTAGGCTTCCTCGTCCAGGGGGTCTTCCACCTCCTCGTAGTCGTCAAGGATGTTCTCCAGCTCTTTTTCGGTGAGGTCAGCGGGGTCAAGGATGTAGCGGAGTTGCTTTCTGTTGAGGCCGTAGAGCTTGGCGTAGATGGCATCCAGCTCGGCGCGGAGGTGGGCGCGGCGCTCCTCATCCCACTTGAAGGGTGGGAGGGGTATGCCGTCGTCTGCGATCTCGGCCCATTCGGGTGGGTCCCATGTGTGGCCGCCGGTGGCTTCCCTGTTCTCTTCCCACTGTGCTGTAATGCCTTGGCGGAGCTCTTTATTCGCTTCACGCCAGACATCGTCGGCGAATGGTTTAATGTCCCAGGAGGTGTAAATCAATTCTAAAGTGGTTGAAATGATGCCATTATCGTCTTTCGCTGAAAAGAAACTAGGATCAAAGGTGGAGAACTGGTTTAAATAGAAATACGTGAGATGTGTGCCGCCGATTTTTTGTCTTGCTATATAGTCCAAAATAATACTATCGAAATTTTGGAGGAAGCAGGGCACTTGGGAAGTATTTGTTTCTTCCTTTAAAAATACTAGTGGAATCGGATTGCCGACGGCGGTTCGGGGGATGAGGGTGAAGATGGCGGTGCGCTCATCGGTTGACCTTGCTATGTCGCGGAAGCCTAGCAGCCATCCTCGCGAGTAATCTCTCAACGCTGTTGAAACTTCGCGGGATTCGATCCAATACCAAGGTTCTACCATATAACGGGGGTCGGCGTGTTGTTCTTCGGTAGGGGTGGGGATTTGAGCATTGGTGCGGGCTCCCATATCCTCATAGGTGCCGAACCTGTGATCGAACTGATGTATCATCTTCGCTTCGTATAACGGCAGCCAGACTTCGCGGTCGTCGCCTTCGCCTTTGACGAAGCGGTTGCCGAAGAGGGTGAAGCCGGCCTCCTCGAGCTCCGCGCGGGTGCGGAAGAGGTGGGAGTCGTTGGACATGTGGAACATGGTCATGAACTTAACGCCCCATGAATTCTCGCCCGTTACCTCGTTCACCAGCACCGGCACCCTCTCATATATATACTTCGTGAGCAAGGCGTCCTGGCGGGTGCGGAAGATGGGGCAGGTGCGGGTGTTGGGGTTGAGGAGGGCGAAGTCCTCCGCGGTGAGCTCGAAGGTGCGCCTCCCGTCCTTGAGCTGCTCGGCGCGGGTGAGGAAGAAGGCGAAGCGGGCAGACTCGCCCGCCCCATCGCCGCCGCCTTTAAGGGTGAGGAGAGAGAACTTGTACCTGCTATCAACCGCCGGGAAGATCTTCTCCCGGTTCTCGAAATCGTAGAGCCCCGCCAGTCTGCCCGCTTCCACCAGGCGGGAGAAGAAGACCTTGTTGGTGTCGTCGGTGGCGATGCCCGTGGGCACCA
>CAKZMC010000075.1 GCA_937128055.1 uncultured Actinomycetes bacterium
AGCACGCGGCGGAGCTGGCCTACCAGGAGATCGGCATGCACGGTGAGCGGGCCCTGAAGGCGCTTCTCCCCCTCGTCGAGGGGACCGTGGGCAACCTGCGCCGCCTGGGTACGGAAAAGGCGCTCACCGGGCCGGTGGCCAGGGGGGACATAGGCGTGCTGCGGCGGCACCTGGAATACATGGAGAGGGAAGGGAGGGAGCAGCTCATGCGGGCATACGTCTCCCTCAGCCGTTACGCCCTCGACCTGGCGGAGGCGAGCCTGAGCCACTCCCGCTGCGAGGAGATAGCCGAGCTCCTGGAGCGCTATACCTAGCTCGCGGGCGGGATAGCGCGGAGACTTGCCGTATGCTGCCACAA
The DNA here is from genome assembly GCA_937128055.1 of uncultured Actinomycetes bacterium. GTDB lineage: Bacteria > Actinomycetota > Geothermincolia > Geothermincolales > RBG-13-55-18 > JACIXC01. The sequence continues at coordinate 359 of CAKZMC010000075.1, forward strand.
GGAGTGCGGAAATGAGGGTGGTGACCTCGCCGCAGGAGATGAGGAGCCTGGTCGGGGAACATCGCGCCAGGGGGGAAGCGGTGGGCCTGGTTCCCACCATGGGCTTTTTCCACGCCGGCCACATCTCGTTGATGCGCGCCGCCCGCGAGGAGAACGACTGCGTGGTCGTGAGCCTCTTCGTCAATCCGGCGCAGTTCGGTCCCGGCGAAGACCTGAGGGATTATCCGCGGGACCTCGCGCGCGACGTGAAGATGGCCGGGGGAGTCGGCGTGGACTATATCTTCCACCCCGGCGTGGAAGACATGTACCCGCGCCCTTACCTCTCCTACGTCGAGGTGGAGGGAATCACGGAGGGGCTGTGCGGCGCCGCGCGCCCGGGGCATTTCCGCGGCGTGGCGACGGTGGTTGCCAAGCTGTTCCATATCATTCCCGCCCACCGCGCCTACTTCGGCCTCAAGGACGCGCAACAGGTGCGCGTTATCCAGAAAATGGTGGAGGACCTGAACTTCGACGTGGAGATCGTGGTCTGCCCCACCGTGCGGGAAGAGGACGGGCTGGCCATGAGCTCACGCAACATCTACCTGGGAGAGGAGGAAAGGAAGGCGGCAACCTCCCTCTACCGGTCCCTGCAGCTGGCGGAGCAACTGGTGCGGGGCGGGGAGAGGAGTGCCGGCGCCGTCACCGCTGCCATGCGAGGCCTGCTGGAGGGGGAGCCCCTGGTAAGGCCGGAATATGTGGAGGTCGTGGACTGGCAGGAGCTGCGGCCGGTCGAGAGGCTGGAGGGCAGGATCCTGGTCGCGCTGGCAGCGCGCGTGGGCAGGGCGCGACTCATAGACAACATCCTCCTCGACGTGCCCTGAGCGGGCGGTCGCGGGGGAGGGAAGAGGCGTGGCGGCTTTGGCCCCCGCGTCCATGCCCGCCGCGGACCCGGCCTCCACGGCGGGCTGCGGCCGCAGGTGGTGGGAATGCGGGACTAAATGGCGCGTGCCCCGGTGCCGATCGATGAAATGCGGCACGCGCGGTCGAGCCTGAAAAGGGAATGCGGACTATGATATATTAAATTGGGAAATCGTGAGCATAGCGTGGCGGAGAACCGGGAAGGGAAGACAGCGCGAGAGAGTCTAGAGATGGCCAGACAGCGCATCATGCTCAAGAGCAAGATCCACCGGGCTACGGTTACCGATGCCGACCTCCATTACGTTGGCAGCATCACCATCGACGAGGAGCTCATGCATGAGGCCGACCTCCTCCCTTACGAGAAGGTCATGGTGGTTGACGTGGATAACGGGAACCGCCTCGAGACCTACGTCATCGGGGGCATGCCCGGTTCGGGGACCATCACCATGAACGGCGCGGCGGCGCGGCTCATCCACAGGGGCGACAAGGTGATCATCTTCTCCTTCAGCATGGTGGACGAGGAAGAGGCCCACCTCTACAAGCCCCGCATCGTGTACGTCGACGAGCTCAACCGGATCAGCCACGTCGAGGATCACGTAGCCGCAGATGACATATGCTGAGCCGGAAAGGGTAGGGATGCGAGCGGGGGCGATCACCCCCATTTTTTATATGCGCTCACCGTCCGAGGCGAGGGCGGAAACCGCGAGCGCTTTCCTTCGGGGCGGCCCGGGCACTGGAGGGTCTGATGGAAGAATACGGTGAGACGCTGCGCAATATAGACGTACTGCGGGAGAAACGCAAGGCGGTGATCCTGGCACACAACTACCAGCGTCCCGAGATACAGGACATCGCGGACTTCACGGGGGACTCGCTGGGGCTTGCCCGCGAGGCGGCGGCGGTGGAGGCGGAGGTCATCGTCTTCTGCGGGGTGCATTTCATGGCCGAGACCTCGGCCATCGTGAACCCGGGAAAGGTCACCCTGCTGCCCGAACCGCAGGCAGGCTGCCCCCTCGCAGACACCATCACTCCCGAGGGGCTGCGCACGCTCAAGAAACTCCATCCGCAAGCGGTGGTGGTGACCTACGTGAACTCCACGGCGGCGGTGAAGGCGGAGAGCGATTACTGCTGCACCTCCGGAAACGCCGTGGAGGTGGTGCGGGCCATCGACGCCCCGGAGATAATCTTCACCCCCGACCGCAACCTCGGCCTCTACGTGCAGAGGATGACCGGCAGGGACCTCATCATCTGGGAGGGTTGCTGCCCCATCCATGACGCGATAACCGTGGAGATGGTGAGGGAGCTGCGCGAGCTGCACCCCGGCGCCCTGGTCGTCGCCCACCCGGAATGCCGCCCGGAGGTGGTCGCGCTGGCCGACGCCGTGAGCAGCACTTCCGGCATGTTCCGCGTGGTGAAGGATCACCCCGGCGAGGAGTTCATCATCCTCACCGAGGCGGGCATGGGGCATCCCCTGCGCAAGAGGTTCCCGGGTCGGCGCTTTCACTTTCCCATCCAGGAGCCCCTGTGCCCCGACATGAAACTCATCACGCTGGAGAAGGTGGAAAGGTCGCTCGCGGAGATGCAGCCGCGGGTGACGGTGCCCGAGGATGTGCGGGAGCGGGCCTTGCGGGCGGTGGAGCGCATGCTGAGCATAGGGTAGGGCGGGGCGATATTTTTAAAGGAATAATTTTCCAAGGAGAGTACGCGGGATGTTTCCACGCTTTCTCATAGACTTCGACCTGGATAATCTGCCCACCGAGTCCTTCGACCTCGTGGTGGTGGGAAGTGGCGTGGCGGGACTCTCCACGGCCCTGCGGGCGGCGCGGCGCTACCGCGCCGCGCTGGTCACCAAGACCACTCTCACCGCCACCACCACCAAGTTCGCCCAGGGAGGCATAGCCTCCGCCCTGGGGGCCGACGATTCGCCGGAGCTGCATTTCCGGGACACCATCGAGGCCGGCAAGGGGCTCTGCGAGGAGGAGGCGGTATGGGCGCTGGTGAGGGAAGGGCCCCGCCGCATCACCGAGCTCATCGAGGAGGTGGGGGCCCATTTCGACATGAGCGAGGGCTACCTGGATCTGACCATGGAGGGCGGGCATTCCAGGAGGCGGGTGGCCCATGCGCAAGGGGACGCCACCGGAAGCGAGCTGGAAGCCTGCCTCACCCGGAGGCTGCTCTACAACAAGCGCCTGCAGACCTACGAGGATTTCTTCGCCATAGACGTTATAACCTCGGATGGGCGTTGCCTGGGCGTCCTGGTCATGGAAAGCGAGTCGGGAACCCTGCATTTCCTCCAGGCCGGTTCGGTGGTGCTGGCCATGGGGGGCATGGGACAGCTCTACGCGGTCACCACCAACCCGGAGATCTGCACCGGGGACGGGGTGGCCATGGCCTTGCGGGCGGGGGCCGAGGTAGCCGACGTGGAGTTTCTGCAGTTCCACCCCACGTCGCTGCATATACCGGAGACGCCGCGCTGGCTGATCAGCGAGGCCCTGCGTGGAGAGGGGGCGGTGATCGTGGACCACAAGGGAAGGAGGGTCATGGAGGGGGTGCATCCCCTGAAGGACCTGGCGCCCCGCGACGTGGTGGTCAACGAGATGGTGCGCGTGATGAAGGATCTGGACCGCGACCACCTCTTCCTCGACGCGACGCATATACCGCCGGAGAAGTTGCGGAGCCGCTTCCCCTCCATCTACCGCCACTGCCTGGAGGCGGGGCTGGACATCACGGAAACCCCCATACCCGTGTCTCCCGCCGCCCATTACATAAGCGGAGGGGTGGTTACCGACCTGCGGGGCCGCACGCGCGTCAAGGGCCTTTACGCGTGCGGGGAGGTGGCTTGCACCGGCGTGCACGGGGCAAATCGCCTTGCCTCCAATTCCCTCCTCGAAGGCCTGGTGTTCGGCTGGCGCATCATGGAGGACCTGGAAGGGACCATGCAGGAAAGGCGTGCCCTGCCCGGGGATGTCGGGGGGATCTCCTGCCGCAGGAGGCGATGGCACGTGCCGGTGGA
>CAKZMC010000076.1 GCA_937128055.1 uncultured Actinomycetes bacterium
CGATGGTCGCGGGGTCGTTGGCGATGGAGGCTATGGTCCCGCGGTCCAGGCCGCCCATGAGGGCCCCGATCCAGCCGCTCGAGTAGAGGCGGGAGACGAGGTCGTTAACCGTTCCCACCTCGATGCCGGAGACCAGGTCCCCCACCCAGGTGCCGTTGCCGTTCACGATGTCCGCGAGGGCCCCGGCGTCGAGCAGGGGCAGGAGGTCGTTTATGAAGTCGATGGTCGCGGGGTCGTTGGCGATGGAGGCTATGGTCCCGCGGTCCAGGCCGCCCATGAGGGCCCCGATCCAGCCGTTGGCGTAGAGCTCACTGATAAGGTCGTTTATGGAAGAGACCTCGATGCCCGAGACGAAATCTCCCACCCAGGCGCCGTTTCCGTTCATGATCCCGGCCAGGGTGGGAGCGTCCAGCATGGGTAGCAGGGCATTGATGAAGGCCGTGGTGGCAGGGTCGTTGACGATGTCCGCGATGACCCCCAGGCTGGTGGGGTTGTTGAGTTCGGTCATGAGCTGGGCCGTCCATGCGGGATCCAGGCTATTCAACAGGTCCACCACCATGGAGGTGTCCAGGTTAGATACGAAATCTCCCACCCAGGCGCCGTTTCCGTTCATGATCCCGGCTAGGGTGGGGGCGTCCAGCATGGGCAGCAGGGCATTGATGAAGGCCGTGGTGGCAGGGTCGTTGACGATGTCCGCTATGGCCCCCACGTCCAGCTCGCCTATGAGATCGACCACCCAGGGCACGTTGTCGTTCACTATCGAGGCGATGGTGGATGGCGATAGGGCTTCCACGAAGTCGACCAGGAAGGCGCTGTTGTTGTCCATGATGTGCCCCAGCTGGGCGCCGTCCAGCTGCCCGATGAGGGAGTCGATCCAGGCGGCGTTGTCCGAGACGGCACCCGCCACCACCGAGGGGTCGAGCTTGCCCAGGAGCTCGGTTATCCATACCTGGTTGCCGTTGACGATGGAGGCCACGGTGTCGGTGGAGAGGGCCCCCACGAAGTCGGTCATGAAGGCCGCGTTGTTGTCCATGATGTGCCCCAGCTGGGCGCCGTCCAGCTGCCCGATGAGGGAGTCGATCCAGGCGGCGTTGTCCGAGACGGCACCCGCCACCACCGAGGGGTCGAGCTTGCCCAGGAGCTCGGTTATCCATACCTGGTTGCCGTTGACGATGGAGGCCACGGTGTCGGTGGAGAGGGCCCCCACGAAATCGGTCATGAAGGCCGCGTTGTGGTCCAGGATGCCTCCCAGCTGGGCGCCGTCCAACTGCCCGATGAGGGAGTCGATCCAGGCGTAGTTGCTGGAGATCGCCCCCGCCACCATGGAGGGATCGAGGTGGCTTAAGAGCGCGCTCACGAAACCGCCGTTCGCATTGATGGAACCGGCGACGGATGCCGGGTTGAGGTATCCGATGAGCGCGGTGACAAAGGACTGGTTGTTAATGATCGAGGCGATGAAGTCCGGCTTGAGCAAGGTGATTACGTCGTTCACCAGGTGCTCGTTTCTGTTGAGGGCGTCCGCCACCACCTTGGGGTCGATGTAACCCAGGAGCTGCACCAGGAAATTCCCGTTGGCGTTGACCGCTCCCGCGAGAACCTTCGGATTAAGCAATCCCAGAACGGAGTTGAGGAAGCGGCCATTGGCATTCACAACCATGGCGGCAACCCGCGGATCCAGTTGCCCCACCAGGTCCACCGCCAGGTCCGGGTTCTCGTTGATGACCCGCGCCAGGACGGCCTCGTCCAGCAATCCCGCCACCTGCGTGATAAAGGTCCCGTTGTTGTTGATCACGTTGGCGATAACCACGGGGTCCAGGGCGCCCACCAGCTGTATGGCGAAGCTCTCGTTGTTGTTGACGATGTAGGCGACTGCGAAGGGGTCGATGTATTTCGCGATCTCGACAACGAACATGTAGTTGTTGTTCACGACATCCGCCAGCACTTGGGGGTCGAGGTAGGGGATGACCTCGTTCACGAAATCCGCGTTCTCGTTTATCAGCCCGGCCGCCACCCGGGGGTCGAGGGAGGCGACCAGCTCGTTCACGAACTGCTCGTTCTCATTGAGGGCCGCGGCCAGGATGTCCGCCTGCAGGAAGGAGAGCAACTCCTTTGCCAGGTCGGGGTTCTCGTTGATCGCCCTGGCCACCTCCTTGGGGTCAAGGTTTCGGAACATACCCACGAGGTTATCCCTGGAGTTGAAGACCTTCCCCAGTATAGGCCCGAATGGGCAGCGTGCAGGTAAGGCCAACACCCCACCTACGGCTATGAGGGAAACGACCATGATCACGACCAACAGGTTGATGATCTTCTGGAAGCTCCGGTTGATCAACATGTTCTCGACCCCCTAACTCTCCTCGACTCGAAACCCCCGTTAACACTCTCCATTCGCGGCAAACGCACTTTCTCCGCCACCTTACCAATCGGTAACATGTCAATTACATATTCCGCGCTACCCACAACTTCACCTGCCCTCCGCATGAAAAAGGCGAGCTCTCCGCGCCGTATGCGAGCGGACGTATCCGCGTTCCGTGCGCAGGCAAAGGCAGTGGCGGGGTTGACGGCCGCGCCGTCAGCGGACTGTGAAGCCAGCGGGGATTGCCGCAAACCGGTGATGCGGTGTGCGATGGCGTGCACGCCCCTACCCGTTTGGTGTCCCTTGGACGCCTGGCTGATTCTCTTTGGCTTCTCAATAACCCGAACCCCTTTCTCGCTTTTGCGCGCCGTTTTTGCCTCTCAGGTTCCAGGCCGCCCCACCTTCACGCTTGCCAGGCTGCCAATAACTCTATGCGTCCTTCACGGAAAACATGCACTCATAATAAGAGCTATGTTACTCCTATGGATATATGTCGTGCGCTGCCTGCTCAATATTTATATGTTTTCAGGAATTTTGACCAAAAAGTAACGCCGTTGTTACTTCCGTGTAACAGAAGAGGCCACGCGCCGCGTACGTCGCGTGGCCTCTTCGCGCCCGGCAGGCCCGATTTACACGGGCGGGTTGATGCTGATCGGCTGGTTGATCTCGCTGACGTTGGTCACGATGCGCACATCCCCGTAGCCGATCTGATCGGTGATCAACACGTTCTGCACCACAGCCTCGTATCTAACCCGGTAGTAGGTGTCCTTTTCCACCCAGACATCCACGCTTCCCCCCGCCGCCGCCGACAGTTGCGTCACCGGCACGCTCTTGAAGAGGCTGGAAATGGAATCGGGTGAGAGAGCGAAGGTCAGGTGGTAAACCTCTTTGCCGCCTATATTCTCAACCCCCTTGTTCTCCTTGGAGGACGCCAGGGAGAGAAGGTTGGAAAAGCCCCCCACCTGCTCGGTGGCTCCCTGCGCCGTCACGCTCACGGGCTGTTCGCTCCATTTCGTCTCGTTCATGACGCGCGAGTACTGTTTCCCTCCCACCACGAACACCTCGCTGAAAGTATGCCCGAAGATGGCGTTCTGCAGGTGGACGTTGTTGCCGCTCACGTCGACCGTGTAAGTCTGGATCTGGCCGCTCCCGAACTTGGTGTTCTGATAGAGCACGGTGATCTCCATGTGCAGGGAGGTGATGTTCTCCTGCGCCTTTTCGGACTTCTCCCAAATCTCATCCACGCTCGGTTCGCCGCCGAAGCAACCCGGGAGGGTCAGCAGCAGGCAGGCCATGGCCAGGGAAATCCCGGCCACCGCAAAGTACCTTATTTTTCCAGGACGTCTCATAGCTCCCCCTTCCATTACCGCTAATCTCCTTTCCCACTGATTGCATCCTTCTTCCGCTTTCTCGCCTGCAGGCCCGGTAACGGGATTCGCCTCCCGTTCCCGCCCTCGGCTTCCTCGCCTTGACACCCGGCGAACGCCCGCCGGGCACCAACACGCCTCACCTAATATCGGCCCTCCGGGCAACGACATTAACCGGAGCCGCTAAGGCAGCCTGGCCGTTCCATCTTAGACTTCTATTCCCCCAGGCAATATACCTTGCGCGAGTTCGTCCCCACCAGGATGCGGTCCCGCGATACGGTGAGCGTTTCCGGCGAGATGCCGTCACCGTCCCAACTCAGAGAAGGGGAACCCGAATCCGCCAGCACGGCGCGCAGCTGGCCCGGCCCCGCCAGGTACACGTCCTGGGTAGTGGAGAAGAGCCAGGTCCAACCCGAAGTTTCTCCTGATGCCACGCTCCAGAGCGGGTCGCCGGTGCGCGCGTCGAGGGCTATGGCCGTTGATGGCGCGCCTTGCCATCCCTGTATCACCTGCACCTGGTTGCCCCGCAAGGCCGGGTTGGAGACGATCCTGGAACCGACGTAGCGAGACCATAAACGCTTCCCGCTCTGCGCATCCGCGCAGTGCAAGGTGGTCTCCGTTGCCTGGTAAACCCTCCCTTCATCCGCCACGGGGAAAGAGGCCGGGGCCTCGTCGCAAAGATACGTCCATACGAGGCGCCCATTTCCCCCGTCAAGGGCGAGCAGGCCTCCCTCCGAGGTCACCGCGAACACCTGTCCCTCGTATACGCATGGGGACGCCTCGATGGGCGCGTCGGCCTGGAAAGCCCACCTGCGCTTGCCGTTACCGGCCTCCACGCAGTAGAGAAAGCCGTCCAGGGAGCCGAAGTAGACGCGGCCGCCCACCGGAATCGGCGTCGCGGTGATCGCTCCCCCCACTTCCTCCTCCCAGGCAAGGCTCCCTCCCGCGTCCACGCATAATACCCTTCCATCCACGGTGCCCGCGAGTATTCCCTCCTCGCACACGGCAGGCATGGAGGTGAACCCGCTGCCGGCTTTGTACTTCCATACGGGCCTACCGGTGGCCAGCTCCAGGCAGTAGAGGAAACCGTCCTTGCAACAAACGTAAACCCTCTCGCCCGCGACGGCCGGGGCACCCGCCAGCTCGCCCTCCAGCCGAGTACCCCAAAGCTCGCGCAGGTTGTCCCGTGGAGCGAGGGGAAGGAAGGAGGTGTGCGAGGGGTTGCCGCCGGGCATCGCCCAATCGGCTTCCCCCAGGGTGATCTTTTCCCTTGAGCGCCTGACGAGGAAGATGGACGCCACGATGAGCGCCACCACCGTAACGGCTATCGCGGCCTGGATTATTCCCTTGCTGCGCCCGGACGCCATCATCCGGAATGCTCTCTCCTTTCGGCCTCCGCCCGCACACCTGCCTCCGGCAGTCTCCCTTCTTCCCGATAATCAACGAATCGGCCAGGCGGGTCAAGGGAGCTCATGAATACATGATGCCCCAGGCCCCACTCCGGTTCCACGCGAAGGCGAAAACTCTCCATAAAGATGTTGACTATCTTTTATATTTTTTATATTATTGACATGATATGCAGTATGCCTGGGAGGTGAGCGTGGACAGCATTTCCGTGGCCATAGCCGTATCCTCCGGCGAGATAGCCTCCGGCCTGATTGCCGTGGTTGAGAGGCATCCCCTTCTCGACCTCTGCGGGGTGGCCAGGTCGCCGGCAGACCTTGCCCGCCTCCTCGGGCGCTTCCGTCCCGCCGTCCTCCTCATATCCCCGCAGATGCTGGAAGAGCTGGAGGGTTGCGAGCTCCACGGCGCCGGCGGGCACCTTCCCCACCTCACCCTCTCCTTCCTCCTGGTGAACGGCGGGTTGCGCTGGGAAAGACCCGACCTGCTGCGTGCCTTCCGCCACCCCTTCCTCTTCTGCGGCGCCCTGAACGCGGATGCGCAGGATCCCGACGGGCTGTACGGCGCCCTCAAGGAGAAGGTCGCCCTCTTCCGGGACGCCGTCGCGAGCTCGCGCACGGACTTGCAGGGGAGCATAGCCTCGGACATGGTCTGCATCGCTCTCGTCGGCTGCAAGGGCGGCGCGGGGTGCACGCTCCTCTCCTGCACCCTCTCCTCCGCCCTCTCTCGCGCGGGGATGAGAACCCTCCTGCTCGACCTCGACCGGGAACGCTCCCAGCTCCTGCACCTGAAGCCGGCGGGCGAGGGGAAGACCCTGCTCGACCTCCTCCCCCTGGCCGAGGAGATATCCTGGGACCTGGTGCGCATGTCCGTATACCGACACGCGGACGGCTTCCATCTCCTGCCCTTCGGCAAACGCCCGGGCGCGGGGGGCGGGGTGGAGCTTCCGGAGACCCTCCTGCGCAACCTCGGGTTCATCTTCGACCTCGTCGTGATGGACCTTCCCGGGAGCCTCCTCCACGACTTCCGCGCCCCGCTGCTCGCCTCCCGCGAGGTGCTGCTGGTCTGTCCGGCCGACACCCTTTCCGTGCGCTGCGCACGGGACGCGGCGTCTCTGCTGCGCCGCATGGGGGTGGACCAGCGGAGGTTACGCCTGATCGTCAACCGCTTCGGCCCGCACTCCTCCCTGCACCCGCACGAGATCTCGCACGCGGTGGGCATCGAGGAAACCCGCGTCCTTCCGGAAGACGCAAGGTCGGGGCTGGACTTCGCCGAGCTGGCTTACCTCCCCCATCGCGAATCCCCCCTGGGAAAGGCGGTGCACGCCCTGGCCGAGGCCGTGCGTGGCGAAACCCGTGCGCCACTGGGAGCAGGGGAGCGAGAGGGCCCCGCCGCGCTCACCATGGCTCCCGCCGCCGGGAAAGGCGGGAGGAAGAAAGCGCTCGCCCCCTGGAGGAGATGAGGCTTGGACCTCTATGCAGTCTTGAGGGAAAAAGTCCGGGACCGCTTGCCGGTGAACGATCCCCTCTTCGCGCCGGGCTTGACCACCGCGGAGAGGAGGAGAGCCCTGCTCCGCCTGGCCAGGGAAATCGTCTGGGAAGAGGGCCTGGTGGCCGGCCCGCGGGAGATGCAGCCGCTGCTGGAAAAGCTCCTCGACGACATGCTCGGCCTGGGGCCCCTGGAGGGCCTGATGCGGGATGAAGAGGTCACGGAGATCATGGTCAACGGCCCCAGCCGTGTCTACGTGGAGAAGAAGGGCCGCATCCAGCCCACCGACGTTTTCCTGCAGGGCGAAGAGGAGGTGAGCCGCATAATCGACCGCATCATCGGCCCTCTCGGCCTGCACGTCGACGAGGCCTCGCCCTACGTCGACGCCAGGCTCCCCGACGGCTCGCGCGTGAACGTCATACTCCCTCCCCTCTCCCTGCTGGGGCCGGTGGTCACCATCAGGAAATTCCGGCGTCGTCCCTTCACCCTGGAGGAGCTCGTCTCCGGCGGCTGCCTCTCCGGCCGCATGGCGGAGTTCCTGGCTCACGCCGTCGCTGAAAGGAAAAATATGGTAATATCTGGCGGCGCGGGGACGGGTAAGACAACCCTCCTGAACGCCCTCTCCGCCTTCATCGATCCCTGCGAGAGGATCATCACCCTGGAGGACGCAGCCGAACTGCGCCTGCAGCAGCCGCACGTCATCCCCCTGGAGACGCGCCCGCCCAACCTGGAGGGGCGGGGTGAGATCACCCTGCGGGACCTGCTGCGCAACGCCCTGCGCATGCGCCCGGACCGCATCATCATCGGGGAGGTGCGCGGGCCGGAGGCGCTGGACCTGCTGCAGGCATTGAATACGGGGCACCGGGGATCCATCACCACCGTGCACGCCAACGGCCCCCGAGACGCGCTCTCGCGCCTGGAGACCATGGCTCTCACCGCCGGCGTGGGCCTCCCGGCCTCCGCGGTGAGGAAACAGATCGAGCAGGCGATCGACGTCCTCGTGCACCTGGAAAGGACGCAGGGCGGCGCGAGGGTGGTGCGCGAGATGTGCGTCATGGAGAGGGAGGAGAACGGCCGCGCCGGGCTGCTTGATGCCCTGTCCGCGCATGGGTCGGCGACCAACGACCCGCAGCGTATGAAGCTGCTGTGCGCGCCGGACGGCGCAGGCAAAGGGGAGGAGGTGAGGGCGGCCTCTGGCGGCTCGCTTCCCTGAATGGTCCCCGTTTTCCTCGCACTGGCATTGCTGGGGGCGCTCTTCTTCCGCGCCTACCTCCACGCGTCCCGGCGCGAGAGGATGGCGGCGGTCCTGCGCGAAGGCGAGCCGGCGACCTTCCCCGCCGGTCCGCCGGCCCTGCCGCCTCTCTCGCTGCTCCCCGGCGCCATGCGCGGACGCGCGCGTCTCCTCGTCCAGGCCGTGCTGGGGATCCTCCTTATGCTCGTCACCCGCAACCCCCTCACCTTCCTGCTGCCCTTCCCGGCCTTCTGGGCGGCGGAGCGGGCAGCGAAGCGGGGAAAGCAGCGAAAGGCCAGGGCGCGCAGGGAGGAACAGGTGCTGGATCTCATGGACTCCCTCACCCAGTCCCTACGTTCCGGGCTCTCCCTGCAGCAGTCGCTGGAGAGGGGCTTGGAAGACATCGGCGAGGAGCTTAGGGAGGAGATCGCCCCCCTTCTCCAGGAGCTGCGCGTAGGGAAAGGCATGGAGGAATCCCTTTCCGCCACGGCGGAGTCCTCTTCCTCCCCCTCCCTGCGTCTGGTCCTCACCGTGCTCGCTCTCCTTCACGCCAAGGGAGGGGACCTCCCGCGTATCCTGGAACACATGCGGCGGCGCGTCTGCGAAGGGCTGGAGGCGCGACGGGAAATAAATGTCCTCACCTCCCAGAGCCGTGCCTCCGGCTACCTCGTATCCGCCCTGCCGGTGGTCTTCCTCTGCCTGCAGGCGGCCCTCAACCCCTCCTCCTTGCGAGCCCTCCTGGCCGCTCCCTTGGGGAACCTCGTCCTTGCCGTCGCACTGGGCCTGAACGCGGCGGCCTTCTTCATCATCCGCAAGATGGTCAACCCGGAGGCATGAGATGGACGCCGTTTCCGCCCTCCTCTGCGCCGTGGCCCTCTTCGCCCTCCTCTCGCACCACCGGCAGAGGCACGCGCGCCGGTCGCTTCTCCTTCTTGCCCTGGGACCGGTGAAGGAAACCCCGGCCGCCGCCGCCTCGCCCGCTTCCGGGAGGGCTTCGCTACGGAACCTGCTGGCCAGGCTGGGAAGCCGCTTCCCCGCCCGCGCCGCGGAAGACCTGCATGCATTGCTGCGGGAGAGCGGGGTGCCATGGACGAGCCCCTTCCTCCAGGGCCTGCGCTTGAGCGCCGCCTTTGCATGTCTTATCCTCCTGCTCCCCCTCGGGCGCTGGGCCATCCCCCTCGCGCCGCCCGCCTGCGCGGCCGCCTACCATCTCCCGCTGCTCTGGCTTAAGAGGATGCGGGGCAGGCGCTGGGCGAGGATGGCCGAGGACCTGCCGGAGATAGCCGACCTGGTGGCCGTGCTCTGTTACTCCGGCGAGAGCCTCTACCGCGCCATGGGCCACTCCCTCGCCGCTTGCGGGCACCCCTCGACGCGGGAGGAGCTGGAGGGCGTGGTGGAGCGCATGCGCCTCGGGGAGAGCGCCGGCGAGGCCCTGCAGCGCCTCGCCGCCCATCCCTGCCCGGAGATGAGGCGCTTCGGGCGCACCGTGTTGCGGGCGGAGAACAGCGGAGCCCCGGTCGCCGACATCCTCGAGGAGCTGGCCTGCGAGCTGAGGTCGGCCCGCCGCGAGAGAAACCGCATCCGCGCTTCGCGCGTTTCCATATATATCCTTTTCCCTCTGGTTTTCATGATCCTGCCGTCGTTCCTGCTTCTCACCGTGGGAGGGATGATCATCGGATACACCACGTGAGCCAGCACCGCGCAAGCCGGTAAAGCGGGCGCACGGACACGCCCGCGGCAGCCTCGCGGCTTCCTGGTATCGGTTGGTAATTAATGTGAGTCGTTCCCGGCGTCGCCACCGGGGCCTGCCGGCTCCCGCGCGAGGTCCGGGCCTTCGGGGGACGGGAAGGAGGTGATGGGCAAGGTCTTTTCGCGAGGTCTCCTCGGTACACTTGCACAGCTCCGTCGGGAAAGCGAGAGAGAGAAAAAGGGGGTACGAGATGCGTCATCTCTTGGAAGTCATAGCCGACGACACCGCGCAGGCCACCGCCGAATACGCCCTGGTCATCCTCGGCGCGGCTGCCGTAGCCGGCGCGCTTATCGCTTGGGCAGGAGGAACGGACGTGATCAAGAGCTTCTTCAACAAGATCTTCCACCAACTCATGAGCGCCCTCGGGTGACACCGACGACGGCCGGAACGTGCGGTCGGGGAGCGCTTTTCGGGCAAGGGAGGCACCGTGGGGCCGGTGAGACTGCTCTCTTTCTGGTCCATCGCCATCCTGGCCGCCTGCGCGGATTTCCGCTCGCGGAGGGTACCCAACCCTCTCGTCGTGGCGGGTCTGGCGGCCGGCATGGCATTAGCCGCCTGGGGCGGCCGGCAATGCTTGCTCGCGGCAGCTGGCGGGTTCCTGCTGGGGTCCCTGTTCCTCCTACCCGCCTTCCTCCTGGGGGGAGTCGGGGGAGGGGATGTTAAATCCCTGGCGGTCATAGGGCTTTTCACCGGCCCTTCCCTGCTCGTCACCTCCTTCCTCTGCGGGGCGGCGGCCGGAGGGGTAGCGGCGCTGGCGGTGATCCTTTCACGCCGCCTCCCGCACCACCGCTTGCCCGCGCGCGCGCAAGGCGGGGCGCGTTCCGTCACCCTTCCCTATGCCGGCATCCTCTTCCTCTCCGCGGCTACGGTGATGACACTGTGCCGGGGCTCCGGGGCCGCCTTATGAAGTCCTACCCCGGCTGTATAATGAACCCATGCCCGGCAAGGAGCAGCTGTCGCACCGTGAGGGGCCGTATGTGGACGTCATCATCGACGCCGCAGCCCGCCAGCTGGACCGTCCCTTCACCTACCGCGTGCCTCCCCACCTGAGGGACGAGGTGAGGACGGGAAGCGTGGTGCTGGTCCCCCTGCTCAGCACCCTGCAGGTCGGATACGTGCTGGGCTTCCGTGAGGCGCCCGTGCTTCCGCGCATCCGCGACCTGGAGGCGGTGGTGCACGAGCCGCCCATCTTCGACGATGACCTGGTGAGGCTGTGCGTGTGGATCTCCCGGCGCTATCTCAGCTCCCTCGCCCAGGCGATCAGGCTGGTCGTCCCGCCGGGCCGCGCGCGCCGGGTGGCGGAGATGCTCTCCCTCTCGGCCCCCGCAGAGGAGATCCTCGCCCGCATACCCCCCCGCGCCAGCCGCCGCAAGGAGGTGGTGCAGGCACTCGCCCTCGCGGAGCGGGAAATCCAACTGGACGAGCTCAAGGAGCTCCTGGGAGGCAAGGTACCGTCGCAAGCTCTCAAGTCGCTGGTCGAGAGCGGGGACGTGACGAGAAGGTATGTACTGCTCCGCCCCAAGGCATCGCGGGTGAAGGTGCGCGTGGTGGAGCTGGCGCCGCCCGGGAAAGAGGCGCTTGAAGAGCCGGAAAAGGCGCGGAAGTGGCAAGCGCGCCTGCGCCTGCTGCGTGCGTTGCGGGAGCACGGGGGCGTCTTGACCTTCGCGGAATTAAAACACCTGGCCGGGGCCTCCGCCGCCGTCCTCAAGGGGGCGGAGGAGGCGGGCTGGGTGCGCGTACGCCTGGAGGAGCGCCTGCGGGACCCTTTCGCCGAGCGCTCGTTTCCCCCCGTGGAGGCCCACGCCCTGAACCGCGACCAGGAGGCCGCCCTGCGGGCGATCAACGAGGGGCTGGAGAGGGGGGGCGGCGCCTTCCTCCTGCAGGGGGTGACCGGCAGCGGAAAGACGGAGGTATACCTGCATGCCATCGAAAACGCCCTGCGCGCGGGAAAAACAGCCCTGGTGCTGGTCCCGGAGATCGCGCTCACCCCGCAGATGGTGCAGCGTTTCAAGGGACGCCTGGGCGAAGAGGTGGCCGTGCTCCATTCCCGCCTGGGTCTGGGAGAAAGGTATGACCAGTGGCGGGGGATAAGGGAGGGCCGCTACCGGGTGGTCATCGGCGCCCGCTCCGCCCTCTTCGCCCCCCTGCCCGACCTGGGCCTCATCGTCATCGACGAGGAGCACGAGAATACCTACAAGGAGAGCTCGCCGCCACGCTACCATGCCCGGGACGTGGCCAGGGAGAGGGCACGCCTCTGCGGTGCGGTCCTGGTGCTGGGAAGCGCCACCCCGAGCCTGGAGAGCCACCATGCCGCCCGGGAGGGAGAGAGCGGCCTGCTGCGGCTGCCGAGCCGCGTGGACGACCGGCCCCTGCCGAAGGTGGAGGTCGTGGACATGCGCGAGCTCGTCGAGCGCGGCGAGCTCACCGTCATCTCGCCCCGCCTGCTCAACGCCCTGGGCCACATATACCATGCGGGTGAGCAGGCCATACTCTTCCTTAACCGGCGCGGCTTTGCCCGCTTCCTGCAATGCCACCGCTGTGGGCACATATTCCGCTGCCGCAACTGCTCGGTCAGCCTCTGCTATCACGCCGGCGAACCCCAACTCCTCTGCCACCATTGCAACTGGACGCTGCGCCCGCCCTTCCGCTGCCCCGACTGCGGGAACCAGGTCCACCGCTATGCGGGCATAGGCACGGAACGCGTGGAGCAGGAACTGCGGCGCCTGCTGCCGCCCCTGCGCTGCCTGCGCATGGACGCGGACACCACGGTGCGCAAGGATGCCCACTGGGATATTCTGGAAGATTTCAAGCGGGGGCGCGCCCACGTCCTCCTGGGGACGCAGATGATCGCCAAGGGCCTGGACATCCCCAACGTCACCCTGGTGGGGGTGATCAACGCGGACACCTCCCTCGCCTTCCCCGATTTCCGCGCCGGCGAGCGCACCTTCCAGCTCCTCACGCAGGTCAGCGGCAGGGCCGGGCGCGGCACCGTGCCCGGCAGGGTGATCATCCAAACCTTCTCACCCCACCACTACGCCATACGGGCCGCCGCGGACGGCGACCAGGAAGCTTTCTACCGCCGCGAGCTTTCCTTCCGGCGCGAGGCGCAGTACCCGCCCTTCAGCCGCCTCCTGAACATGGTGATCACGGCCAGGGAGGAAACGCTCGCCCGCAGCGTGGCCGGCAGCCTGGCCGACGTGCTCGGCGAAAGAGCGAAGAGGCGAGGGGCAGTCTTGCTGGGACCGGCTCCCGCGCCCCTCTCGCGGCTGAAGGGAAGGTACCGGTACCATCTCACCCTGAAGGCCGCCTCGCTGGACGGGTGGGAGGAGGAGCTGCAGGGGGTCTTCGCCTCCTTCGAGTCCATGCGCAAATCCCTCTGCCGACGAGAAGGCTTGGGGCCGCAGGATATCTCCCTCGCCGTCGACGTCGACCCGGTCACCATGCTCTGACCGCCATACCGTCGAGCCTGGCGGCCGCGCCCCGGGGCGCCTGCCCCCCGGTTACCAGCAACTCTAAAAAGTGTTAAGATTTAGCGCAACCGGGCCAGCGAGCGGAATCAACGGGAAGCGGGTTCAGAAAGGCGATGAAGGAAAGGGTCTTTGCCGCCGCCGGGCCAAGGATCGGGATCTTCTTCTCCGATCCCTGGTATATCCATTGGCTGGGCAGCATACCTGTATGGCTGCGCACGGTGATCATTTCCATGATCCCCGTCATCGAGCTGCGGGGCGCCATCCCCGCCGCCAAATACTGGGACGCGGGGCTGGGGACCACCTTCTTCTGGGCGGTGCTGGGCAATATGCTCCCCATCCCCTTCATCCTGCTCCTCGTGGGTCCGGTCTCCGAATGGCTCCGCCGCCGCTCCCGCACCATGGACCGCTTCTTCGCATGGTTATTCGCCCGCACCAGGAGGAAGCATAGCAAATCCTTCGAGAGATGGCGGGATGCCGCCCTCTGCGTCTTCGTGGCGATCCCCCTGCCGGGGACCGGCGCCTGGACGGGAGCCCTGGCCGCCTTCGTATTCGGCGTCCCTTTCAGCCACGCTCTCCCGGCCATCTTCCTGGGGGTGCTGATCGCCGGGGTGGTGGTCACCCTGGTAGTGTACCTCGTCTCCACCGTCCCCCTCTGGGTGACCCTGCTCTCCGCTGGAGCCGTGGGCCTCCTCCTCCTGGCCTTCTGGTGGACCTCCCGCCGCGAGGAGGAAAGCGGGGAGCGGCCGGCGTCCTGACGCCCTTCTCTTCCCGCCGCGCGAGGCAACGCCGTCTCTCCTGCGGGCAATGGTGTTTATAATCCCCTTCCCCCTGGGTAAGAATATAGAGGGGAGCTTGCGTCGCTGAACGGGTTCTGAAAACCTTGTCTTGCGAAGGAGGGATTGTTCATGGTCAACCGGAAAATGACTAGGAGCGAGGCGGGGCGCAAGGGGGGCAAGTCCACGCTCAAGAAGTACGGCACGGAATTCTATCAGAGGATCGGCCAGAAAGGCGGGCGCAAGGGGGGCCAGACGACCAAGGAAAGGTATGGCACCAAATTTTACCAGGAAATCGGCCGCAAAGGGGGTTTGAAGTAGCGGCGCCTCGGCCGCATCGCCCTCCTGTTTGGGGGGGCCCGCGCAAAAGGGGGTTACCTAAGCGCCTCTGCGCGGCAGGCAAGGGGAGCGCCGGTGGGGCTCCGGAAAGTCCCAGCAAACGGGCCGGTAAGGGCGAGCGGCTCCCGGGTTCCGCATCTCCCGCAGGGGAGGCTTTCCGCAGGCCTTTTGCTTACTATGCTATAATGTGAAGGCCTCAACGCTCATCATGGATAACGGCTATCAACCGCAAGGGCACCGCCAGGAAGAGGAGGTTGACTTGCTAAGCAGCGTGGACGTCCATAATTACCTGCAGATGGCCAACATACCCCACGAGTTGAGCAGGATGCCCGAGCCGGCGCGTACCGCCAGCCGGGCTGCGGCGGTCCTGGGGCTCGCACCTCACCAGATCGTGAAGTCGGTGCTCTTCTACGCCGACGGCAAGCCGGTGATGGTGATGATCCCCGGCGATCGCATGGTGGACTACGCCAAGCTGAAGGCGGAATTGAAGGTCTCGCGGCTGCGCTTGCTCAACGCCGACGAGGTGCGCCAGCTTACCGGCTATCTCATAGGCTGCACCCCCCCGGTGGCCCTCAAGACGGAGATGCCCAGGTACATCGACATCCAGGCACTGCGCGAGGACGTGGTTTACACAGGCGGCGGCGAGCCGGAGATGGTCCTGAAGATAAGGTCCTACGACCTGGTCCGGGCCGCCGACGCCGATGTCGTGGACGTCATCCGCTGAACCACCGGAGGTAAGCCCCTTGTCCACAGCGGAATTCCTCTTCGCCGCGCTGCTGGGTCTCGCATCGGGCTTCACCTCGGGCGCCTTCGGTATCGGGGGAGGCGCGGTAACCACCCCCGCCATACGCCTTCTCCTCATGCAGTCCTCGGACATCGCCCTGGGAACCCCGCTGCCCATCGTCATCCCCTCCGCCGCGGTAGGGGGTTTCAACTATTGGCGCGCGGGCAAGATCGTCCCCCGCGTGGTGGGCTATTGCGCCCTTTTCGGTTTCTTCGGAACCGCGCTCGGCTCCTTCCTCACCTCCCTCATCGACACCCGGTACATCATGATCCTCACCTCCTTCCTGCTTATCTACCTGGCGGAGCGCACCTTCTCCTCCGCCCTGGGCAGGGATCGCAAAGCGGGCGGCGAGGAGGCGGAGCGCCGGCCGAGGCGCCAGGGTTACTGCGACCGTCCCACCTGGATGCTCGCCGGTATAGGTTTCTGTGCCGGTTTTTTCTCCGGGTTCCTGGGCGTGGGGGGAGGGATCATACTGGTCCCCGCCTTTTTCTTCCTCCTCCGCCTCGAGGTAAAGGAGTGCCTGGGGAACTCACTGGTGGTCATCGCCATCCTGGCCATCCCCGGCAGCGTCATCCATTCTCTTCTGGGACACGTGGACTGGATCATAGCGCTGGCCATGGTGCTGGGAGTGATACCCGGCTCCTATGCGGGGTCTTTCTTCGCCCTTCGCGCGCGCAACCGCCGCGTCCTCGCGCTCTTCGCCGTGCTCCTCACCGCCATCGGTATAATATTCTTATGCAAGGAAGTGAGGGGGCTGGTCTGAGGTAAGCCTGTGTAGGCAAAGGGAGTCGCCTTGATACAAGATCTCGAGCGCCATGGCACCGGGGAAGACGTGGTCCCGGCTTCTCCCTCCTCCTGCAAGGCCTTCTGGCCTCACCTCAAGGACAGCCACCTGTTCCACAACCGGCGAGATTTCCTTGCTTTCATGCGCACCCATAACGGAAGGATATTCTTCCTCGCGGAGAGCGCCGCCGCCTCGCAGCCCTTCGTGCTGGTCGGGAACTGGCGGAGCAGAAGCGACATCTCAGCCCTGTGGTACGTGAGAGCGCTGGGAGGGGAGAGGAAGCGACTGGTGTTGCGCGCGTCTGAGGCCTGCCTGGAAGAGGGCGCGGAGAGGTTCGTCACCAGGCCGCTGGCCGAAGGAGAGGCGGAGGAGTTTCGTTCCTGGGGCTTCCTTCCCCTCGTCCGCGTGGTCATCCTGGAAAGGGAGTTCCGCGGCAAACCGGGCCCCCTGCCCGAGGTGGAAGGCGTGCGCCTGCATCGTTTCCGGGCCAGAGACCTCGACGAGGTGCTGGAGGTGGACGCCAGCGCCTTCGATGATTTCTGGAGCCTGGACCGGCGCACGCTGCGAGCCGTGTCCAACTCCTGCAGCAGGAACGTCTTCCTGCTGGCCAAGCGGCGGGGGAAGACGCTGGGATACGCCGTGGGGGGCGTCAACGGACGCCTCGCCTACCTGCAGAGGCTGGGGGTGCACCTCTCCCAGCAGGGAAAGGGGTTGGGCGAGGTCCTCGCCTCGGGCATGCTGCGCGCCTTTCACGCCCTGGGAGCAAACCTGGTTTCCGTCAACACCCAGGAAGACAACCTGCCCGCCCTGTCTCTCTACCATAAACTGGGATTTAAGGAAAGCGGGGACAGCAGGCATATCATGTACCGCGACCGGACGAGGAGTGCGAGATGAGGATGCGGCCCGCGGCCCTGTTCCTCCCGCTCCTCGCCGTGCTCCTCTCAATGACCATGGCTCCCCCGCGCGGCGCCGTCGCGCAGGAGACCGGCGTCGCGGTTTCGGCCCGCACCGCTTCCTACGCCTACACTGCGGGGGAGAAGGTCTCCCTGGAGGTCGACCTGACCGTCCCCATCGACCTGCGCGACGAGGACCTCGCCTTGGAGCTCCTCGTCTACAGCGCCGCCATAACCCGCTCCTACCTGGCCTCCTTCCGCGAGGAAGCCCGCCGCTACCCCTTGTTCTCGCGCAGGCTGGCTACCATCAAGCCCGACGAGGAGCTCGGCCGCAGGAGCTTCGAGATAGACCCCGCCTCCCTGGGCCTGAAAGCGGGGGTCTACCCCTACGAGGTAAGGCTGAGGAAGGGCGGGGAGACCATCGGATCCGACCAGAATTTCCTCGTGATCATGAACCCCGACCCGGGCTACCCTCTCAACCTCTCGCTCATCTGGACGCTGGATTCCCTCCCGCCCCTGGACGCCCTTGGCAATGCCCTGGACGGGGGCCTGGCGGCGGCCTGCTCCTCCTCCTCGCAGGCACCGGGGTTCCTTTACTCACTGGTCAAGTCACTGGAAGGGCGGCCCGACCTGCGCAGCAGCCTCGTCATACCGCCCTTTCTTTTCCAGCAATTGGAATCCATGGCCGGAAAGCCCGCGGAGCAGAAGGGCGACGCGGAGAGGGGAGCCGAACAGGTACTGGCATCCCTGAAGGTCCTGCTGGAAAGGAAACAGCTGGACCTCTTGGGGACCAGCTATTCCTTTTGCGACCTGGATCTCTTCGCCTCGCACGGCTGGGGGAGCGAGGTCGAAAGGCAGGTCACGCTGGGGCTCTCGGGCACGACGGGAGGGGGCGCGAAGACCGCGGGTTTCGTCTCACCTAGATTCCAGCTCACCGACTCCCTCCTGCAGCTCATGGCGGGGAGGGGAATCGAATTCACTGTGGTCACGGAGCAAGCGCTGCAGGCCAGCTCCGCGGGCCGTCAGCTCCTGGAAGGAACCACCGTCTCCCAGCCGGTACGCTTCGTGGCCTCCAGCGGGCAACAGATCACGGGGTTCGTCCGCGACGAATCCCTCTACGCTTATCTCGAGACGCAGCCACCTGAAGATTTCCGGCATGTCATCCAGGTCATCGTCGCGGAACTCGCCGTGCTGCAACGCGAGAAGCCGTACGCCATACGTTCCTGCATCCTCGCCTTCCCGCCCTCCTTTCTCCCCGACAGGGAATTCCTGGAAGCTTTCCACGAGGCGGTGCGTAGCTGTCCCTGGCTGCAGACCCGCCTCCTCGGGGAGTTGAGCCAGGACCAGTTCCCCGTCGAGGGAGTGGTCGTGCAACCGCCGGAGTACGCCGCCAACGGGTCCGACTACGTCCTCCGGCTGGCGTCCGCCCGCGATCAGGCCGCCGCCCTGTCCCGGGCCATCGTGCCTGAAAACCATCCCCTACCGGATGAACTCGAAAGCCTCGTCCTGCTGGCCATGCACCACCGTTTCAGCGAGGGCGGGGACGTGAACGCCGCCACGAGCTACCTGAACAGCATCAACGATCTCGTGCGGGGCGAGCTTTCCAAGATCACCATCGGGCGCAAGCGCTCCGTCACCCTCTCCAGCACGGAGGGCAAGTTGAGCGTGGACGTCACCAGCAACCTGGACTTCCCTATCCGCGCCACCCTCAGGCTGGAAAATTCCAGCATCACTTTCCCCGAAGGCAGACGCATGGACGTGCGGATCGAACCGCGAGAGAACCGCTTCGTGACCTCCGTGAGCACCCACCGCAAGGGATCCTTCCTGGTGAGGATCGTCCTCGAGATCGACGGCCTGGTCATCGACGAGACCACCACCACGGTGAACACCTCCATCATCAACTCGTTGGCCGTCATCCTCCTGATCTGCCTTGCCGGACTGGTCGCCGTCTCCATCCTCATCCGCCGCTTCTTAGGCAGGTTTCGGAAGGGAAAACACGCCAAGGGAAGGAAAGGCAAGTGACCGAGACGGCGCCTGCAGCCCCTCGCGACGAGCCGGCGGCCTTCACCCGGGATGCGGCGGTCATGGCCTTGGGGACGGCCATCAGCAGGGTGACCGGTTTCCTGCGCTACGCCGCCCTGGCCTACGTACTCGGGCTGACCCTCCGCTACGGTCGGACCAACCTTCCCAGCACCTACAACCTCGCCAACTCCATGCCCAACATGGTCTTCGACCTGGTCATGGGGGGGATCATCGCCTCCCTCTTCATCCCCGTGTTCGTGGAATACCTCAGCACCCGCTCCCGCGAGGAAGCATGGTACGTGGCCAGCGCGGTGACCAATATCGCCATGGCCATCCTGGGCGTGGTCACCGTATTGGGAATATTTGCCAGCCCACTCATCATCCGCCTCATGACCGCATTCGGATCCTACTCGTCGGGAGACGTCACCACCCAGGTGGTCCGGGACCAGGCGGCCTTCTTCCTTCGCTTCTTCATGCCCCAGATCATCTTCTACGGCCTGAGCGCCATCATCGGGGGCCTCCTCAACGCCCACCGCCACTTCACCGCCCCCGCCTTCGCCCCCATCGCCAACAACCTGGTAGTGATAGGCACGGTGGTGGTGTTCAATTTCCTCCCCGGACCGCGCGACAACCAGCTGCACCTGGTGGTGCTGGGCGTCGGGACCACGCTGGGGGTTGTGGCGCAAGCCCTGGTGCAGGCGCCCATGCTCGTCCGCCTGGGGATGCGCTATACCCCCACCTTCGACCTCAGGCATCCCGCCGTCCGCAAGATCGGCCGCCTGGCGGTCCCCCTCATCGGCTACATCCTCCTCTGGCAGGTGAACACCTGGTTCGTGTTCGCCCTCGCCATCAGGGTGGACGGGGGCGTCCCCTCTTACCAGTATGCGCAGCTCTTCTTCCAGCTCCCCTACGGGATATTCGCCGTCTCCATCATTACCGCCATCTTCCCAGCCTTGAGCGAGCACGCGGCCCTCAAGCGCATGTCCCGCTTCAAGGACACCCTCAACATGGGCATACGCTCCACCCTGCTGGTGATCCTCCCCTGCGCCGTGGTCTACCTGACCCTCAACCGGTCCATCATCCGTCTGCTCCTGCAGCACGGCTTTTTCAAGGCGGGGGACACGGAGCTGCTTTCCGGGGTACTCTTCTTCTTCGCCCTGGGGCTGGTCCCCTACGCCATAGACATGCTCCTGACCAAGACCTTCTATTCCATGCAAGACACCCGCACGCCGATGATCATCAATTGCTTCGTGGTGGCCGTAAACATCGCCTGCAACATCGCCTTCTTTCGCTGGTTGGGGGTGAAGGGCCTCGCCTTGGGCTTCTCCACCGCCTACCTCTTCTCCATGTTCCTGGACGGCGCCGTGCTGCGCCGGCGGCTGGGCAGGCTGGGGGGCAGGAAGGCCATGCTTACCGCGGTGAAAGCGGGGGTGGCGGGAGGAGGCATGGCGGTGATCGTATTCGCCTCCCACTTTCTGGTAAGCAGGCTCCATCCCGCCAGCGGTCTATGGATGGACCTTATGCTCGCCGCCCTACCCCTGGTGGAGGGAACGGTGGCCTTTTTCTTCCTCGCCCACCTGCTGCGCATGGAGGAGCTTGCCGCGCTGAAGCAGCTCTTCTCCCGTTACCTGGGAAGGCTCCCGAAAAGGATGTGGCCGGCGTGACGAGGATGCGGGAGGCGCGGCTGCGCGCGGCCGCGCAAAGGAGGATCGTGGCATGACGCCGAAGGCGGAAAGCGGGCGGGGGAGGGGTGGAAATGCCGGGGGAAAGCAGTCGGAAAGAGCGCTCGCGAAAGGGGGAAAGCGCCCTGTCCGCGAGCCGCCCCCTTAGCGAGAAGCGTTAAAGGAACCCGGCCGGTGGGGTCGAAGGATAATAGGAAAATGGAAAAGATGCTTTTGAGGGAAAGGCTGCGCGCCGAGGACGGCCAGGTACTGGGTTACATCCTGAAGATATTCCTGGTGGCCGTGGTGATCGGGCTGCTCATTTCCCAGTTCGGCCCGGTCATCGCCAACCATATCTCCACCCGCGGGACGGCAAAGGACGCAGCCGATATTGCGGCGCGTACCTACAACGCCCGCAAGGGCATGGAAGAGGTGACCAAGGAAGTGGTGAAGCTGCTCGACGAGAGAGATGCGCGCCTGGACGGGAACATAACCTTGATCTATGACCAAACGGGGAGGCCACAGAAGATATCAGTCCCGGTGCGCAAGATCGTGAACACCTTCCTGTTCGAACACGTGGGTTACCTCTCGCCCCTCACGGAAGCCCGCGCCGTGGGCGAATGCGACCTGTACTGAAAGGGGTGGCGCCTCCTCTCGGCCCCTTTTCCCTTCGCGCGGCCGTACAGGCGCGGCCGCGAGGCAAGCCGGCCCTCCCCCCAACTTCAGCGGCGCCGCCACCGTGATCGCAGACTTGCCCATGGCCACCGCCCGGACACGCCGCCCCCCTGCATCCGCGGCCCTGCCGAGCAAGGGCAGCAACGCGCGGTGGCCGCCCGTCACGGTCAGAAGGTGGGCCGCCTTTCCTCGCGCTGAGCTGCGGATGTCTCCACGGGCCTGATGAAAACGATCTGGCTGCGGTTGATGTCTATGAAGTCCGAGCGGAAGAGCAGTTCCCCGCTGGCGAGGTTGTAGGCCTCCACGTCGGTGAGGGCGAAGAAGGTCTGGGTCTCCCTGGACTGCATGATATCCGTGAGCCGCGCACCGGCGAAGATATGAAGGTCGCCGATGATGCGGTGCGCGTTGGTGTGGATCTCCACCCGGAGCTTTTCCTTGTTCGCATGCATGATGGACCTCCCATGTCCGAGGGTTTCGCGCGAGCCAACCTTGCCGAACTAACCAAAGAAATCTGAATTAATATACCATAAAAGGGGCCGAGTCACCTTTGCCGCGGCGGCCCGGGCAGCCTTGCTCCGCAGTCCGGCAGGGTTTCCCTTCACGCGTCCCGGGCCGGATCGCGGCGAGGGGCATGGCCCCCCGGCAGCCCGCATCCGCAAGGCCTTGCCAGAACCCCTCGCACCGTTCCCGGCGCGGGCGGACGGGCTGCGCTCCACGAGGTCACGCCACCCTTGCCCTTCGCCGGGTCACAAGAACGGGGACGCGCCCCGGGAGAGGGCCGGCAGCTCCGGTCCGCCCCCTTGCAGAGCCCTATGCAAGCCGTACGAGCCCGCCAGTTCGGCGAGGGCCATGAAGGCCGCTGCCGCCGCGCGCGGCCACAGGCTCGCGCCGCCGTCCACGGGCTTCAGCAAGCATGCCAGGAGAAGGTTCAGCGACCAGAAGGTCCCCAGCATGCAGACCAGAAGCCAGAACTGCCCCACCCTGAAAAGCGCCTCCGGGCGCCACAGGTAAAGGAGCATCGCGAGAAGGGCGGCGCACATCGCGGGCAACAGCTCGCGCAAGCCCGCCCCTACCCTGCTCCTCTCGTCCCCGCGAAAAACCTCGCGGTTGACGAGGGCGGCGGCTGGCAGCGCCAACCCCGTCCCCGCCGCGTAACCGCTCAGGAAGCGCAGCAGGTTTCCGCTCTCCCTCCATCCCAGGTAGCTGGTCACGCCATCCCAGAGAAGGAAAAGAATGCCCGCCGCGCCCAGGAG
>CAKZMC010000077.1 GCA_937128055.1 uncultured Actinomycetes bacterium
ATGTAGCCGTCCTCGTCCACGGTGGCCAGGTCGCCGTAGTGGAACCAGCCGTCCTTCAGGGCCTCCGCCGTCTCCTCAGGCATGTTCCAGTAGCCGAGCATGACGTAGGGGCCGCGCGTGCATATCTCGCCTATTTCCCCGGAACCGGGCTTGACCTCGGTGCCGTCCTCCTTGAGTACCTTGACCTCGGCGTGGGTCATGGGCAGTCCAGCGCTGCCAAGTTTTTCCATACTATGGCAGGCGAGTATGATGGAGGTTTCCGTGCACCCGAAGACCTGCACGATGTAGGGCGGGTTTATCCTGTCCCGTATCCTCTCCAAGAGCTCCTTGGAGGCGGGGGCGCCCCCTATGCCCACCCCCATGAGGGAGCTCAGGTCGTACTTGTCGAAATCGGGGACGTCGAGCATCATCTGCAGCATGGTGGGCACGGCGCCGAAGTGCGTCACGCGGTATTCCTGGATTAGGCGCAGGGCGTCGTCGGGCGTGAAGAACTTGGGCACGATGGCCGTGCCGCCGTTGTAGAGGGTGGGGACGCAGATGATGTTGAGGCCTCCGGAGTGGAAGAGGGGTATGGAGACCAGGGAGACGGCATCCAGGTGGAACTGCAGCTCCAGGGAGTCGTTGAAGGTGTTCCAGAAGGTCTTGCGGTGGGGGAGCACCGCGCCCTTGGCCCTCCCCGTGGTCCCCGAGGTGTACATGATGAGCTGGGGATCCTCCAGGTCCGGCGGGTCGGGCACCACGGGCTCCTCGTCGCTGAACCTGTTGATCCACTCCTCGTACGGCAAGGCGAATTCGGGCACCGGCTCCCCCACAGTGGCCAGGACCTCGATGGGCTTCTTGTAGAGCTGCAGCAGCTCGCCGATGACCGGCCCGAACTCGAAATGGAAGTAGAGGGCGCGGGGTTCGGTGTCCTCGAAGATCTCGGCCAGCTCCCGCGCGGTGAGGCGGAAGTTCAGCGGGATGAAGATGAACCCCGCCTTGGCGCACGCGAAGTAGACCTCCATGAACTCGATGCAGTTGAAGAAGAGCGCCGCCACGCGGTCCCCCTTCTTCAGCCCCGCCTCGAGCAGCCCGTTGGCCACGCGGTTGACGCGCTGGTTGAGCTCCTTGTAGGTGAGGCTCTTGTCCCCGCTGATCAGGGCCGTCTTGTTCTCCAAGACGAAGTGCGTCGCCGCCTTCAACGGCCACTTGCCGACGTTTAACGGCATCTCTATCACCTCCTGGGTTTGTCGGGCCTTTCCCCGTTTTTCTCATACGGGGCCGGTGGATACGGACGGAACGGCGGCGATGCCTGGTGCGATTGGGCAAGTGCCTGTAAAAACCGCGAATATAACCGGGACTGAAACAGCGATGAGGTTCTCTGTCCGTGTCGACCGGCCGATGGGGATAATTATAAGGCAATGTTAACATTAAGTAAACATCTTTTTGCCGGTTGTCTGGTTGGGGCGGGTGGCAGGGCCGGGGACCCTAAAAACGGGCCCCCCGGCGGCCGATGCATGAAAGGCGGAAAGCGATGAAATAGCAGCGCGCGGGCTTGCGCGCGCAGCCGGCAGGTTTCGCGGGGACACGGTAGGAGAGGAGCGGCGCTACAGGAGAGCAGAAGGGAGCTGGCGCGAGGTGGACATACTCTTTCTCTGCAAGACGCTGCCCCACGAGAAGGTCATCGGGGGCCCCATCCTGGTGTACAACCGCATACGCTTGCTCTCCCGGCGCCACCGGGTATCCCTGCTCTGCTTCGTCTCGGAGGAGGAGAGACGCCACGAGGACACCGTTTCCCGTTTCTGCCTCGACTACCGGGGGGTCCCCATGCCGGGACCGCGCCCCGCCTGGCGCAAGGCCCGTGACTTCTTCCTCTCACCCGTTCCCATATATTTCCTTAACGCCCGGTCCCCCGAGATGTTCGCCGCGTTGCGGGAGATGGTGGGGCGTCACCGCTACGACGTGGCGATCTCCGAGTACTCCGCGGTGGCCCAGTATCTCTACCGCAACCCGGACCTGGCGGGGATGAAACGGGTGATGTCCGTGCACGAGTGCTATTTCCTGGCGCGGCGCAAGGCATGGCGCGTGCAGCGCTTCTCCCGCGAGGGGCTCTCCGCGCTCTGCAACCTCAAGGGACTGCGGAGGTTCGAGTTCGATATGTACGCCGACGCGGACCTGTTGCTGACGCTCACCCCGGAGGGGAAGCAGGAACTCCTGGAGATCCGCCCCGACCTGCGCATAGAGGTAGTGCCCCACGGCGTGGACGTGGAGCATTTCTGCGCCCTGGGGGAGTGCGAGCGCGAGCAGGCAGTGATGTTCCTCGGCAACTACCCCCACGACCCCAACCGTGACGCGGTGCTCTGGTTCCACGGGCAGATGTGGCCGCTGGTGAAGAAAGAGGTGCCCGAGGCGCGCTTCTACGTGGTGGGAAAGGATCCCACGCCGGACCTGTTGGCGCTGGCGCGTGAAGATCCCTCGGTGGTGGTCACCGGCACCGTGGAGGACGTGCGCCCCTTCTTCGAGCGCAGCAAGGTCTTCGTCAACCCGGTGCGCATCGGGGGCGGCTTCCGGGGAAAGCTGCTGGAGGCCATGTCCATGGGGCTGCCCATCGTCACCACCTCCCTGGGAGCGGAGGGGGTGGAGGTGCGTGGCGGGGAGGAGATGATCATCGCCGACGCGCCCGGGGAGTTCGCGGCCGCCGTGGCGCGCCTGCTCCGCGACGACGGGCTTTGCGGGAGGCTGGGGGAGCGGGCCCGCCGCCTGGCGGAGGAGCGCTTCTCCTGGGAGAAGGGCGTGGAGCGCCTGGAGGACGTGCTGCGCGAGCTGGTGGAGGGAAAGCCTCGCAAGGGCAGCCCTTGACCGCGCGAGCCGGCACCCGGGCGCGGCGGCCTCTGGGGCGGCTCTATCGTGTGCGCTTCCCCGGCTCTCTGGTGCCGGCGCGGATCCCCCATCCTCAAGGAATCGACGCCGCTGCCATTGTCGCACATGGGTGCCTGCCTTGACATCATGCGCGCCCCGCTCCTATCCTTGCCTGGGATTTGTATGAAGAACACGCCATCCGGTAGCGGCGGAGGCCGCCCGCATTGTTTAACGGTAGCGAGTGGGGGAATGGGGTACAAGACAGGGGCGGGACGGGCGTGACGCCGGTCAGCTTGCCCGCGGAAAGGGGCCCCGCGACCAGTAGCCGTTAAGGGGATCCGGGCGGCGGTCCGAAGAAGAAGAAGAAGAAGAAGCTACCCAAGATGAAAGGCAGAGATAGAGGACGGCTGCGAACTTGAGACAAGATATGGCAGGGGGTCGCGCGCGTTGAAGCTTTTCACATTCCTCGCCGATCAATCGGAGAAACGTCCCTGGCTGGTGGTGATGGTGATCGCCCTGGTCACCGCCTTTCTCATCGCAGGCATCCCGCGCCTGCAGACGGAGCTCAGCCAGGAGGGCATGATGCCCCAGAACTACGAATCGATACAGACCTATAATGACGTCAACGATATCTTCGGAGGCGTCTCCTACGAGACCGTCCTCGTCACCGCCGACGATGTCGCCGCCCCCGAGATGGTCAGGGCGTTGTGGGATATAGACCGCGAGAGGATGCTGGAGGCGGGCTTCGGGGAGGAGCAGGTGCTCGGCGTCGAGACCTACCTCGATTTCGTGAAGTACCAACTGCCGGAGATATTGAAGGCCGCGGGCATGGAGGCCTCCGTCGATCTCGCTGCCGTCGACGACGCCATCATCGCGCAGTTCATGGACTTCTACCTCGATCCCGACCCGGATTCCCCCTTCCTGGACATGATGGCAAGCCTCGCCGGGGCGAGCTTCACCGAGGAGGCCAGAGCGAGGTTCACCGGCATTTTCCAGGCAAACAGCGAACACATCAAGGGGAGCCTCGTCGAGGGTGGCGAGGGGGGCACCTACGACGCCACGCTGGTCAACATCCAGCTCAACCCCGATCTCAGCGAGAAAGACCTCGTCGCGCTGGGGAAGCGGTTCAGGGATTACCTCCCCGG
The DNA here is from genome assembly GCA_937128055.1 of uncultured Actinomycetes bacterium. Taxonomy (GTDB): domain Bacteria; phylum Actinomycetota; class Geothermincolia; order Geothermincolales; family RBG-13-55-18; genus JACIXC01. The sequence goes on from CAKZMC010000077.1 coordinate 3,984, forward strand.
GCAGTTCGAGGGGATCGGGGGCGTTCGTACCTATATCTACGGCAATGCCTCCATGCAGATGGAGGCCGAGGAGTTCATGCAGAAGGAGACGAGCAAGCTCATGCTCATCGCGCTCCTCTTCATCATGCTCATCCTCTACCTCACCTTCCGGCGCGTATCCGACGTCGGCCTGCCCCTGCTCATCATCCTCGTGGCCATCTTCTGGATCGTGGGGGTGATGGGGTGGGTGGGGATCACCTACACCACCATGAGCGTGGCCGTCATGCCCCTCATGCTGGGCATAAACATCGCCTACGTGATCCACATCCTGAGCCGCTATTACGAGGGGAGGGAGGATGGGTTAAGCGTCGATCTCTCCGCTACCACCTCCGTCAAGACGGTGGGGGTGGCGGTATTCCTCACCGCCGTCACCACCGTGTTCGGATTCTCGTCCTTCTTGATCACCGACATTCCGCCAATGCGGGACTTCGGCCTGCTGTGCATGATGGGCATCGCCTTCAGCTTCTTCCTCTCCCTCACCCTGTTGCCGGCCATCGTGGTCATCAGGGACAGGCGTAAGGGGGAGGAAAAGCTGGAGTCGCACCTGGAGAAGATGCGCACGCGGCGCCGCGATGCCCGCTACGGCGTGGTGGTCGACCGGGTGCTGGTGAGGATGGCCATGCTCGCGGAGCACCATCACTGGACGGTGGCAATAGTGACCCTGGCCATGGTGGCCTTCGCGGTCTTCTCCCTCTTCAACGTGAAGACAGGGGCGGATATAAGCAAGATGATGCCCAAGAACATGCCCAGCATGGAAGCGAACGAGAAGATAACGGAGATCTTCGGCCCACAGAACAGCGATATCATCCTGGTCCAGGTCCCGGAAGGAGGAAATATCTACCAACCGGAGAACCTCGCTGCCCTGCTGGCCATGGAGGACGCCATCGTCTCGGATCCCCGCAACCAAGGCGGGAGCGAGGTCTATTTCAGCCGCGAGAGCCTCAGCTCCATCGCCGACTACGTTCTTGCGGAGACGCCCGACGGCAAGCTCCCGCAGACGTTGCAGGGCGTGGAGGAGATAGTCGCCGGCCTCAAGGAGCGCATGCCCCTGGGAGCCCTGGTGAAGGAGGAGGCCGCGGACGGCGGGAACATCGCCTCGGCGGCCATGGTGATGCTGAAATCCGGATTCCCGGAGAACGAGGACGAGCTGGTGGTGAAGACGGATATCATACGGGACCAGGCGGCGGCCGTCGGCGAAGAGGCCGGCATGCGGCTGCGCGCCACCGGCATCACCGTGCTCATCGCCGATCTGTTGGGCAACATCGTTCCCACCCAGGTCAAGACCTCGGGACTTGCCCTGCTCCTCTGCTGCCTGGTGCTCATCATAGTGTT
>CAKZMC010000078.1 GCA_937128055.1 uncultured Actinomycetes bacterium
ACGACCCCATCACCATGGAGGAGATGGAGGCCTACTGCGAGGGCAAGCTGGCCCGCTACAAGATACCCAAGAAGATCACCTTCGTGGAGGCCATACCCAGGACCCTGACCGGGAAGATACTCAAAAAGGAGCTGCGCAAGCTCTATGCGGGTTAGGGCAGGCTGGGTCGGTGCCGTCCGCTGCAGGGCGGCGCCCGCGCGCCGATTGCATTCGCGCGCAGCCGCTATATAATCTTAAGGTCGTGCGGGGGCGCCGGGCGCCGCTTTCCCGCGAGAAGTCGGTACTCAGGGCTGAAGGCACGGCCATAGGAGGTGTGGGGCATGAACGACGAACCCGAGCTGCTGGTAGAAAAGCGCGATCTCATCGCCGTACTGACCATCAATCGCCCGCAGAGGAGGAACGCCCTCTCCTCCACCCTTCTGGTATCCCTGGCACAGAACCTGCGCGAGTTAGCCGAGGAGGGAGGGGTGCGCTGCGCCATACTGCGCGGCGCCGGGGACAAGGCCTTCTCCGCCGGCATGGACCTCTCGGCCCTTCCCGAGGGCATCCCCGAGGACGTGCAGAAGCAGATCGAGTCCAAGGGCCCGCTGCAGTACGGGCTGGATGCCATCGAGGACTGCCCCTTCCCGGTCATCGCCATGATACGGGGCTACTGCGTGGGAGCCGGCTGCGAGACGAGCATGGCCTGCGACCTGCGCGTGGGCGCGGAAGGCTGCCGCATGGGGATGCCGCCGGCGCGGCTGGGAATCGTTTACCCGCCCGAGGGGCTGCACCGCTTCATACGCAACCTCGGTTACACGGCCGCCAAGAAGGTCTTCCTCACCGCCGAGCTCTTCGAGGCAAGCGAGGCTTACCGCATGGGCATGCTCGATTACCTCGTCCCCGACGCGGACCTGGAAGGATTCACCGAGGAGCTGGCGCAGCGCCTCGCGTCCAACGCGCCCCTCTCCGTGGCGGGGCACAAGCGCAGCCTGCGGATCCTCTCCACCATGCGACCCCTCGCCGAGGAGGAGCGTGAGGAGATAAACGGCATCATGGGCAGGACCATGGCCAGCGAGGACGCGCGGGAGGGCATCATGGCCTTCCGCGAGAAGCGCGACCCGGTGTTCAAGGGGAAGTAGGCCTCGGGGCTCCCCCGAGCCTTGGAATTCCCTCCCAAGGGGCGGCCGCCTTTCCCGCCCCCGAAAAGCGCCCGCCGCCAAGGCCCCGCCCCGGGTGTAGACGGCGCACGACGCCAAGGCCGCGATCCCAGACATGGACGGCGCCCGACGCCATGTATGTTCGGACACGGGCGCGGCCCGGGCCCGTTCGCTTACGGTTAGAGAGGCCCTCCTACACGGTACCCGCGGTCCCCAAAATACCCCTTGCATATTCCGTTCATCTTTACTAAAATAACAGTATGTTGAAACGTTGATTTATCTGGTTATACGTAGCTTTATTAATAACTGGTTACTAAATAGAAATTGTAGTTTTGTCAGCAGGGATGGGAAGGTGGCGAAACTGAATAAAGTTTCGAAAAACATTTAGATCAGTCGTACCACCCCTACAGCTCGCTTCGCTTTCATCACACGGCAAACGCGGCAAGATCGCATAAGCCCACCTATTCATCGCTACCACGGAAAGGCCGTCGGCTCCGAGAAGGACCATCGATTTATCGAGGGGAGGGGATAGCGCTAACGGGAAAGGTACGGTGCCAGTTATTGTTCCGAATTTATCCATAGGAAACCGGTGGGCAACAGCAGGGACACATGGGAGAAGAGAAGGGGGTTTAAAATGTCGGCTGTAGAGACGAGGACCATCGAGGAGATCGAAAAGAGCGGACAGTGGTGGTGGTGGGCTGAACATATAAGGTCCAAGCGCCTCGACTACCTGCGCAAGGCGGTGTGGATCAAGGGCGCCAAGGGCTCCGGGTACAACCCCGGGGTG
>CAKZMC010000079.1 GCA_937128055.1 uncultured Actinomycetes bacterium
TGGGCGCGATGAGGTAAAGGTAGAAGGCCGCCTGCGCGGTGCCCAGCCCCTCCAGCCCCTTGGAGTAGAGCAGGTAGCCCGCCACCGTGCACCCCAGGCCGAGGAAGAGGAGCCATCCCCACGCGGCCGCAGACATCCCCCTCATCTCTTCGGCGCAGTTGCCGCAGGCCAGCGCCGTGGGCAGGAGGGCCAGGGTCCCCAGGAAGACCGCGTAGGCGGTCACGAAGAGGGGGTCGTGCTCCTCCACCAGTGGCTTGAGGAGCACCGTGTAGGCGGCCCAGGAAGCCGCGGCCAGCAGGACGAAAAGGACGCCCTGTGTGCGCCCCGTTCCCAGGCGGACGCCGACCCCGGAAAAGGTGATCACCGCCACCCCTCCCAGCGCGGCCATGCTTCCCATGATCTTCCATATCCCCAGACGCTCGTAGAGCACCACGCGCGCGAAGACGGCCGCGAAGACGGGGGTGGTATTGGCGACGAGCCCGGCGGTCCCGGCGGGGATCATGGTCTCCCCGTAGGTCAAGGCGAGATGGTACCCGTAGACCGCGCTCAAGCCGGCCAGGAAGACAAGGGTCCACTCGCCCGCGCTCAGGTGCGGGCGACGGCGCCGGAAAAGGACGAGGAAGGGGAGGAAGAGCAGGCTGGCCAGCACGAAACGGGCCAGGTTCAGGGTGAGGTATGAGACCTCCTCCACCAGCACCTTGACGCCGATGAAGGCCAGGCCCCATATCCAGCACACGGCGAAGAGGAGGAGATGGTATCTCCACCTCGACCTCATGGGGGGCCGCTCCCCCGCACTTCTCGCGCCGCGGCTTCCGGCAACCTATAACCTCCCCGCGGGATACGGTGCGCGGACCTTTTCCCTTACTCACCGGCGGCGCGGCCGCGTTCGGCCAGCAGGTATCCCAGCTTCAGCCACAGGGGGTAGGTGGCGAAGATGGCCGCAGACAGGGCATGGCCGCGGGGCGACACGTTCTCGTGGTCAAAACGGAAGACCCCGGAGTTGATCATCCAGTCCCTGCCCGATTCCGCCCGGCACATCTCCCATATCCACCGCGTCCATTCCCGGTTGAAATAGAGGCTGATGCTGGTGGCGTAGAAGGCGCCGAGGACAGCGAGGTCGATGCACTTCCTCGCCTTCCTCCTCCTCTCCTCGCCCTTCACCAGCCCGCCGGTGAGCCTGGCGCTGAGCCAGCCGATCGACACCAGCCAGGGGGGATCTATGAGAAAGCTGTCGTAGGGGATCATGGGGCCTCCTTTCCTCCGCGCGTCCCAAACCCGATTATATACGAGCCACGGCGCCCCGCGTCACCTCCCGTCGGCGGCCCCCCGTGCCGGCGGCCCCCCGTGCCGGCGGCCCGCTCGCCCCGCGCTCATGGAATTCCTCCCCGCGGACGAACATAATATAATTGCGCGGCCCGCCACTGCGCGGCAAGAGGAACGGGGCGGGCGGCAAGGGCCATGGCCGGCGGCAAGGGCCATGGCCGGAAAGGGGAAGGCGAGAAGGAGCGCGGTAGCGGGGCCTTCCTCGCGCCGCAGGCCCGGCCGGCCGGCTTAGGCGGAGGCGGGATGGAGGTAGCGGCATGAGGTTACTGCGTAGGAAGCTGCTGCGGGAGCTCAGGCAGGCGAAGTTCCGCTTCCTTGCCGTCTCCTCTGTGGTTACCATCGGTATCATTCTCTTCACCGCCTCCTACATGTCCTACCTCAACCTCTCCAGATCCTACCAGCGCACCTATGAACAGCTGCACTTCGAGGACTTGCTGGTACGGGTGGAAAAGGCGCCGGAGCGGGCGGTGGAGCGCCTCCTCGCCCTGCCCAACATCGCGATGCTCACC
>CAKZMC010000080.1 GCA_937128055.1 uncultured Actinomycetes bacterium
CCCTCATGCTCGCCCTCCTCTTAAAGCCAGGCGGGGGAAAGAGAGGCTCCTTCTTGAGTGGCATCCTAGGCAACAGAAAAAGGGCGGAGGAGAGGTCTGAACAAGCGGGACATGTGCAGCCTCGGGATTTCAACCAGCCTTACAACCTGCCCTCTGTGCTCATGCGTTTCAGCGAGGAGGAAAGAAATGTTGTGGGCGCATTCGCAAGTGGAGACATGGGTCTTTTAACCATGTTCGCACTCTTCGGGATAGACCCTAGCAACGCACATCCTCTTCTGGGAACCAAAAAGGGGCCAGGCTACCTTGAAACGGTCCTCTCGAACAAGAAGGCTTTCCTTGCAAAGGTGGCCGCCAATTACGAAAGACTTTCCCCTGAGCAGCAAGCCCTGGTGAACACCTTCTATAACCCCAAGACGCAGGAGCTGGACGTGGAGAAATTCCAAGCGGAGATGGAATACTTCATATTCCGGCCCCAGTACGTGGTGGAGCGCCAGTACCAGGAAGCCACCAGGAACTGGCGCTGGCTTCTGCCCTGGAATGCCGGCAAGGCGGCAGCGGCCATGATCGTGAGGCCTTGCGTGATAGCGAAGACCTTCTTGAAGATCAATTTGACCTACGGGACAGTGCCTCTGCGAGAGCTCGTTCATTCCGCCCAGCTCCTGAACTATGCGGTGGTGGAGCCAGAGAGGTGGTCTGCTGCAGCTTCGGGGAAGGATGATCTGTGGTTGGGTGCAGCCTCACAATCACCCCTTAATAGGGACCCGGTCTACAAGCGATTTCAAAATACTGTATTATCCAACGTTGCGGACTTCGCATCCGACCTGAGCACGTTCTTTACGGTAACGGATGTTTTCCCCTGGCAAACAATCGCGCCATGACATGTCAGGAAAGGAAGGAGTGAGGGTATGTGCAGGCTCGAGACATTTACGAGGATAGCAAGGCGGCTGATGGTAATTACGGTGGCCATGCTCCTTCTCTTTCAGGTCGCGCTTATATGCGGCTGCGGGGGTACAGAGCACGCGAACAAGGCTTTTGATGAGATTCCCGAGAACCCCAAGCCGGGCGCCATGTATCGTGCCGATCCTCAGCGCACAGGCGTTTACCCTGACAGCGGCAAGGTTCCCAAAGGCGAGTACCTCTGGAGAATAGGGGAGGATGGGTGGAAGCGCGCGAAAATGAACGGACCGGTCTACAATGAAGGTATCGTTTATTATGCAGGCTGGCTATCAACGCATATCTGTGCCGTCGATGCCAAGAGCGGGTCGGAAATATGGTCATTTGATACCACAAGAGGAAACCCTGATGTTAAAGATCCTTTTCTTTGGGTAACAAAACCACCCGTGATTGCGGGTAAAGCCATATATTTCAGCAGCTTCGATATGCTCTATGCGCTGGAGGCAGGTACAGCTACGGTGGTGTGGCAGTTTCAGGCAGGTGGAGAGATAGTCGGCACGCCTTTGGTTAACGATGGTACTGTGTTTATTGCATGCATCGACGGGAATATTTATGCCCTGGAAGCTAAAACGGGCCATGAGTTGTGGAGATTTGATTACGGGTCTTCGAACGTGTCCTTAATGTCATTTTCTAATGGAAAGCTGTATTTCAATAGCGGAAGCGAAGCAGACGGATACAGGCTTATCGCGATAGATTGCGTTAAAGGAGAGGAGGCGTGGAGGTTTGAGAAAGGCTCACTTTCAGGATCTCCACCATGTATTTCTGGTGACATCATCTATTTCGGAGGCGTGGATGGTTATATCTATGCGTTGGATTCAGATACAGGTGAGGAAAGATGGAAGCTATCCAGCCATGGACGCATATGGTCGTGTTTAGCCGTTTATGAAAGCTATATCTACTATGGAAGTGATGACGGATGCATTTATGCAATTGACAAAATTAATGGGGATTTAAAATGGCAGCATAAGACAGCAGGCGATTATATCGGCTCGCCCTCGATAGCCGACGGCGTTGTATATGTCGAGAGCGACGACCAGAATATCTACGCGCTTGACGCCCATACCGGAAATGAGCTCTGGAGGGTAAACGCCGGGATGGACTTGCACGGCTCGCCTTGTATCATGGATGGGGTCGTGTACTTCGAGGTAGGAGCAATCAAATAGGACGGTATAACGGCTTGAGGAAGTAAGGATGGTCTCCCTTGTTCTGAAAGATGGCCCTACCCCGCTGCGCGAGATCTCCTACAACGCCTTGGGCCAGCCCCTCACCGTCCTATCCCACCCCTCGCGGGACCCGGC
>CAKZMC010000081.1 GCA_937128055.1 uncultured Actinomycetes bacterium
GATTCATGACGGTGCCCGGATGAGCAATCGTGGTGCGACTGCGTACGGCCGGATCAATCCTCTTCACGGTGACGGCGCCACTTGCTCAACCATTGTTTCTTGGCTTTTTCAGCGTGTTCTTCCTCGGGGATTTCCTCTCCGGGCTCCGCAGCAGGCTCACCGCCCTCCTCTCTCGCTTCCTCGCCGGGGGGAGGAGCCTCCCCGGTAAGCAGCGCCGCTCCCTGGTAGTTGGGTACCTCCCAGACCAAAGCGGCCAGGACGCCCTCGGCTCCCTTCCTCTCCGCTATGGCGGACAGGAAAAGGGAGGCCTTCCCGGGATCCCGGGCCCTCCTCAGGATGACGGCGATGTCGCGGCTCCCGATCACCCCCGCCACCGCAGGGTTGCAGAGGACCACCACGTCCCCCGCCTGCAAGGGAGCTTCCGCCGTCTCCGCCTTTTCTCCGGAAGGGCCGCCAAGAAGGTTCTTCATGTCGGCACCTCCTTCGAAAAGCGCCGTGGCTTCCTCCGCCCGGTAGATGAACAACCCCCCCTTCCCGCCGCGCGCTGCGTAGAGGCGCTGCGGGGAAGCCACCATCATGACCAGGTCCATCGCCAGGCCGCTCCCCGGCCACTTATCCAGTATTTTCCTGTGGAGGTGGCGGAAGATGCTCTGCAGCAGGAGTCGGTGATCGGAAACGTCGAGGGTGGGGCCTTTGTGGCGGAAGAATTCGTGCAGGAGAGCCATGGCATAGCGGCGCACTTCCAGTTCCTCGCCGCCCTCCCCCTCGGAACACACCCCCGCCGCCAGGACCAGGCCTTCCGGTTGATCCTGCTCCAGCTCGAGGACGAAATAAGGGGCGTCGGGTGTGGTCTTCCTCTCGCCCGTGTTGACGATCCCTATGCCCGTGTATTCCGCTTCGATGTCGGCTCACCTCCCGCTTGCCCCGTCTTTCCCCCCGGAAGGTATTCAGCGTAAGATCCTTTCTCCCTTCACCAGGTCCTCCAGGCTCTCCCTTTCTCGCACCACCGCGAAATCCCCGCCATCCACCAGGACCTCGGCGGCCCGGCGGCGCGAATTGTAATTGGAGGACATGACGAACCCGTAAGCCCCCGCACTCATCACCGCCAGCAACTCCCCTTCCTCCACGCGGGGCATGGCGCGCTCCTTGGCCAGGAAGTCTCCCGCCTCGCAGACCGGCCCCACCACGTCCACCGTCTCCCTTTCCCTCTCCCGTTCCTCCACCGGCACGATCTCGTGATAGGAACCGTAGAGGCTGGGCCGCACGAGGTCATTCATGGCCGCGTCGACCACCAGGAATCTCTTCGCGCCGCCCCTCTTGCGGTAAAGGACCTTGGTCAGCAGCACGCCGGCGTTCCCCACGATCATGCGACCGATCTCCAGGATAACCGTGCAGCGGTGCTCCTTGAGCACGGGCTTCATGGCCCGCGCGTAATCCACGGGGTAGGGGACCTCCTCTCCACCGTACGGTATGCCGAAACCGCCTCCGATGTTGATGAACCTCACCTTTATGCCGTGCTCGTGCAGGCGCCGCACGAATTCTCCGGTTTTTTCCAGGCTGTCCCGGAAGGGTTCCACCCTCGTGATCTGGGAACCTATGTGCTGGTGAACCCCCAGCACCTCGACGTGGGCGAGGGAAGCCGCCTGCTGGTATACGGCCAGGGCCTTCTCCATGTCTATGCCGAACTTGGCCTCCTTCATCCCGGTGGCTATGTAGGGGTGGGTGAGTGGATCGACGTCCGGGTTGATGCGCAGCGCGATGCGCGCCCGCTTCCCCTGCTCCCCCGCCACGCGGTCCAGGGCGAGAAGCTCCGTTTCCGATTCCACGTTGAACATGAGGATGTCCTGCCGTAACGCGTAGGCCATTTCCTCTTCCGTCTTCCCGATGCCCGCGTAGACGATCTTCTCGGCCGGGATGCCCGCCTTCAAGGCTCGGTACAGCTCGCCGCCGGATACGATATCCGCGCCGGAACCCATCGCCGCGAGAACCGCGAGCACGGCGAGGTTGGAGTTGGCCTTGACCGAATAGCAGACCAGGTGGGGGATACCGGAAAAGGCCTCCTCCAGGCGGCGGTAATGCTCCTGCAGGGTGTGCTTGCTGTACACGTAGGCCGGGGTGCCCACCGCTTCCGCGATGCGCCCCAGCGGCACGTCCTCGCAGCAAAGCACGCCGCCCGCGTACCTGAAATCATGCATGAGTAGGTTACACCGCCCTATTCGCCGATGAAGGTAACGATAAGGGTGCGTGACCGCGCCACCTCGTCGAAATCTATAAATACCATTTGCTGCCACTTACCGAGCCGCAGCTCGCCCTCCTCGAAAGGCACGGTGAGCGATGGCCCAAGCAGGCCCGCCCTCACGTGGGAATGGCCGTTCGCGTCCACACCCCTGCGGTTGTGGTGGTAATCGCGCCCCTCGGGGGCTATGAATTCGAAGAGCTCCTGGAAATCCCTACAGACACCGATCTCGTGTTCGAGGGTGGTCACCGCTCCCGTGGCACCGGGCACGAAAAGGTTGACGATCCCGCTCCGCAAGCCCGTCCCGGCGAGCATGCCCGCTATCTCCCCCGTTATCTCCACTATCTGTGCTTTTCCCTCGGTTTCGAATTCCAGCCGCTCGTGAATAATGGCCATGGTATCATCCTTTCCACCTTTATTATATTAGCCTCGCGCACGCCGCGGCTTGCTTTCTCCGCCCATATTACCACTTTGCGGCCGACCTTACGGGCCGTCGGCAGACGCCGCTCCCTTCACGCGGAACAGGCCACCAACTCCCCCTGCGGCGCCGATCGCCGCGCCGTGCTCACGCATCATCCCCTCCAGCAGCGGCTTCTCGGAGGCGCCTTATGTTCTCGCGATCCTTTTCCACCGTCATCCCGGGGGTTTCCAGGATCCAGGGAAGGCGGCGCAGGGCCGCGTTGCGGGCCATTATGGCGAACCCCTCCATGCCGATCCTCCCCTCGCCGATGTGCTCGTGCCTGTCGAGCCGCGAACCCAGGTCCCCCTTGCTGTCGTTGGCGTGCACCAGCCGCAGGCGCCTCAGGCCCACCTCGCGGTCGAGCGCGGCGAGCGTCCTCTTGAGCCCTTCGGGGGTGCGCAGCTCGTACCCCGCCGCGAAGGCATGGCAGGTATCGAGACAGACCCCCAGCCTCTCCTCGCCGCGAAAAGCGCCGGTGATGGCGCCCAGCTGGGCGAAATCGTGGCCCACACTGTTCCCTGAACCGGCGGTGGTCTCCAGGAGCAGGGGCACGGGGTGGGGGCAACGCCGGAAGGCCTCCCGCAGGGCCCGGATAACCCCGGCTATCCCCGCCTCCTCGCCCTCTCCCCCGTGGCTCCCCAGGTGGGTCACCACGGCGGAGGAAGCCAGGCGGGCGGCCGCCTCCATGTTCATCACCAGGGCGTCGAGGGACCGCCTCCAGGTGTCCTCAGACGGCGACGCCAGGTTTATCAGGTATATGGTATGCACGAAAACCGGCTCCAGGCCGGCCTCGCGGCACCCGTTCCGGAAGGCCTCGATATCCCGCGGCAGGATGTCGGACTGCTTCCAGCCGCGGGGGTTGGACACGAAAACCTGCATGGTATCGCAGCCGCGCTCCACGGCGCGATCCACCGCCTTGCGCAGGCCTCCGCTTATCTGGATATGGCATCCGACCCGCATGGCTGACAAGTCCCCGCTCACGCAGCCTGAACCGCAAGGGCTGGGTTCACCGCCCTCCGCCGCTTACCGCTTCCTTCCGCCGCCCGATTATTGTAAATTAAAAACCCTTCCCCGCCTATGCCGACCTCGCGCTGAGCGCGGGCTCCGCGCGCCTGCCGCGGAGCTCTCTCCCACGCGCCCGCGTACGGCGCGGCAAGCCTCCAGCGCCGCACGCGGAAAAACCGGCCGGCAGGAGAAAGGGTGGGGGGGTCGTGGGCACCCGCGTCGGATATAATGTGCATGGGAGGATGAGCGTATATGAAACCTTTCGCCGTCTGCGAAGGCGTGTTCCAGGTAGGGGGGCCCGAGCTCACCGCCCCCGACGATTGCTGCATTTACCTGGTGGACCTGGGAAAACCCATACTCATCGACGCCGGCGCAGGAAGAGGCATGCGCAAGCTTCTGCAGAACCTCGAGGACATCGGCTATTCCCCGCGCGATATATCACTCGTCGTCCTTACCCACTGCCACATCGACCACGTGGGCGGGGCCCCCTACCTGGCGGAGGAGTGCGGGCTTCCCCTGGCGATCCACGAGCTCGACGCGCCCCCGGTGGAGGAAGGCGACGCCAGGCGCACCGCCGCCAGCTGGTACGGGATAGATCTCCCTCCCCTCACCATCAAGCACCGCCTGCGAGGAGAAGAGGGGGAATGGGACGCCGGCGCTACCCTGAGGTGGCTGCACACTCCGGGGCACACCCCCGGATCCATCTCCCTCTACGTGAACAACGGGCTTTACACCGTCCTCTTCGGGCAGGATATCCACGGCCCTTTCTACGCCTCCTTCGGGTCCGACCTGGACGCTTGGGATGCATCCATGCGAAAGCTGATCGACCTGCGGGCGGACATCCTCTGCGAGGGACACTTCGGCGTCGTGCGCCCCGCCTCGGAGTTAAGAAGGTATATAGAGGATTACCTGCGCAATTACGGCCGCCTTTAGGGTTTTTCTCTCACTTTCCACGCCGGGCTTGCCAGGGAAGGCAAATTGCAGTAATATATCGAAAAGATATATCGATATGATATATTGCGAACCGTTGCCCGCAAAAGCTTCCGCGACGATTATAAACGTGCAGAGGGAGGAAATAAAGTGCTGGAGCTCGCCATACTGGGCGCCCTGAAGGAAAAGCCCATGCATGGCTACGAACTAAAGAAGCGCCTCTCCTATCTCCTTGGTCACCTGTGGAAAATCAGCTTCGGCTCGCTCTACCCGGCCCTCAAGAGGCTGGAAGCCCAGAACGCGGTGGAGAGGGCATACACGGTGAAGGAAAAGACGCGCAACCGCTACGTATACCGCATCACGCCCCAGGGGGAGGAGATCTTCCGGCAGCTGCTGGTCGACACGCGCAAGAACTCGGAGATCACCGATTCCGACAAGTTCAGCCTGCGCCTCGCGTTTTTCCGCTACATGGAACCGGAATCTCGTCTCTGGCTCCTGGAGAGAAGGCGCAGCTATCTCGTGGACAGGCTCAAGGAGATGGGAACGACGGGAAAGGCCCGTTTCAAGGAATCCGACAGCTACCGCCTGGGCCTCTACCGCCACCGCCAGGAGCTGCTCCGGAGCGACATCGCATGGCTGGACGATCTGATCGAAAAGGAGAGGAAGCACGTCAAGGGGCGGGATTCCTCCCGCAAAGGAAAGAAGGGGGGTGATAAATTGTCCGTGGAAGGAGAGCCGCTGGAGAAAGTCACGCCTTTGCAGGCCTGACCATCGAGCTGATTACCAGGATATGCCACTACGAAAAAGAGAGACGCCCCGAGCGGGGGATGGAAATAGAAAGTCGACGGGAGGTTGAGCATATGAGAAAGGTAAGAGCGGCCATCGTGGGTGTGGGAAACTGCGCCTCCTCCCTCGTCCAGGGAATAGAGTATTACCGCGACGCCAAGGAGGGGGACCTGATACCCGGGCTCATGCACGTGTCCGTCGGTCCTTACCACATCCATGACATAGAGATCGCCTGCGCCTTCGACGTCGATGCCGACAAGGTCGGGAAAGACGTTTCCGAGGCCATCTTCAGCGGGCGCAACAACACCACCAAGATATGCGACGTGCCCCGCCTCGGGGCCACCGTCTACCGGGGACCCACTCTGGACGGCCTCGGCAGGTATTACCGCATGGTCATAGAGGAACACCCCTCGCAAGCCGCGAACGTGGCCGAGGTGCTGGCGCGCCACCGCGTGGACGTGCTCATCAACTACCTGCCCGTGGGAAGCGAGAAGGCCACCCACTACTACGTGGAGGAGGGCCTGAAGGCGGGCTGCGGCATCGTCAATTGCATCCCGGTCTTCGTGGCCAAGGAGGAGATATGGCAAGGCCGTTTCCGCAAGTACGGCCTGCCCATCATCGGCGATGACATCAAATCACAGGTGGGCGCGACCATCGTGCACCGCGTGCTGGCCAAGCTCTTCAACGACCGCGGCGTGGTCCTCGACCGCACCTCGCAGCTGAACATCGGCGGCAACATGGACTTCATGAACATGCTGGAGAGGGAACGGCTGGAGTCGAAGAAGATCTCCAAGACCGACGCGGTGGTTTCCCAGCTCAACCACGGCATCGAAAAGGACAACGTCCACATCGGGCCCAGCGATTACGTGGCCTGGCTGAACGACCGCAAGTGGGCCTACATCCGGCTGGAGGGCAGGGAGTTCGGCGACGTGCCGGTTTCCCTCGAGTTCAAGCTGGAGGTGTGGGACTCGCCCAACTCCGCCGGCATCGTAATCGACGCCGTGCGCTGCTGCAAGCTGGCCATGGACCGCGGGTTGTCCGGCGCCCTCATAGGCCCTTCCGCATACTTCATGAAATCGCCGCCGGTGCAATACTCCGACGACGTCGCCCGCCAGATGGTGGAGGACTTCCTGGCCGGCGAACCGCAGGGCATGCTCACCACCGCGGACTTCGGCAACGGCAAGGACCTGGAGCGCGACGAGAGGTTGCTCCCGGCCAGGCCGCGGCTGGAAGACGCCTGACATCCCATGCCGCGGACGCCGCCGCGTGCGACCGCCGGAGGAAGGCCGGGGACGCAGCGGATTTCCGCGGGATTCCCGCCTCCGGGCAGCAAGGGAGCTTCCCAACGAGGAGATATCACCTTTCCCTCGCGCCCCCTGCCGGCCCGCCCACAGTCCATTTAAAAAGGGGGTTGATTCCTGCCGCCCCTATGATATATTAGCGTGAGTGAACAATTCGGGTTCTTCTATTCAGGAGGAGGGAACGTTGAGCGAGGCGGGCGAATCCTTGATTCCCCGGGGCGAGGAAGCCAATTACCCCGTGCAGGTAAAGTGCTACTCCGGTTTCAGGTATAACGAGCGCCCCTTGAGCTTCACCGTCTGCGGCAAGGAATTCTCGGTGATGGACATCGAGGGGAGCTGGTTCGAGGAGGACGAAACCAGCCGCGAGAGGCGGGCTTGTTTCCGGGTGCGCGCGGACGACGGCGACCTTTACCTTCTGAGCTACGACCAGGGGAGAGACGCCTGGGTGCTGCGCCGCATATACCGTCTTGGCGGCCTGTAGCGGCGTGGCCGCGCAACGCCCGGTACGCGCGGAAAAAGCGCTCGAGGAAACTTATCCCTTTTCCTTTATCACGAAAGTCGCCGTGGCCTTCGCCACCATCCGTTCGTCGCCGTCGTAAACGCAGGCTTCGCCCACGGCGATCGACCTCCCCCGCTGGATGACCTTTCCAGTGCAGGTCACGCAGCCCTCCCGCACCGGTGAAAGGTAGTTTATCTTCATCTCCACGGTGGACATCCTCTCCCTGCGGTGGTCCACGGTGGTGGCCAGGGCCACGGCTATAGAGGCGTCGGCAAGGGAGGCCAGCGCACCGCCGTGCACTATGCCCCCGGCGTTGAAGAGCTCCCTGCGGATGTCCATGGCCATGCGGGACCTCCCCTCCTCCAGCTCCAGCACTTTCATCCCCAGCAAGGCGTAGTAGGTGGAGGGGTCGGAGCGCCCCTGCAGTATCTCCCGGTACCGTTCCTCCTTAACCCCCACCCCTGCCCTTCTCCTTTTCCAGTTCCTCCCGGAACCATTCCGCCGCTTTCCGCAGGCCCTCTTCGAGGCTGGTTTTGGGCTCCCAGCCCAGGATGCGCCGCGCCTTCTCCAGATGGGGCCTGCGCCTCTGGGGATCGTCCTCGGGGAGGGGGAGGAAGGTTATCCCCGAGGAGGAGCCCAGCGATTTCCTGATCGTCTCGGCCAGCTCGAGCACGGTCATCTCCTCGTCGCTTCCCAGGTTGATGACCTCGCCCACGGCCTCCTCGCTCTGCAAGGCGCGGCAGATTCCCTCCACCAGGTCGTCGATGTAGCAGAAGCTCCTCGTCTGGCTGCCGTCACCGTAAACGGTGAGGGGCTCCCCTGCGAGCGCTTGCTGGATGAAATTGGGAATGACCCTCCCGTCCTCCCTGCGCATGCGGGGCCCGTAGGTGTTGAAGATGCGCATGATCACCGCTTCCAGGCCGTGGATGCGCCCGTAGGAAGCGGTCAGCGCCTCGGCGAAGCGCTTGGACTCGTCGTAGCACGAGCGGGGGCCGACGGGATTTACGTTGCCGTGGTAAGCCTCGTCCTGGGGGACCTTCAGGGGGTCGCCGTACACCTCGGAGGTGGAGGCCAGGAGGTAGCGGGCGCCGCCTTTCCTGGCCACCTCCAGCGTCTGGTAGGTGCCCAGCGAATTGGCCAGCATGGTTTCCACTACCAGCCGCCCGTAATCCTTGGGGCTGGCGGGGCTGGCCAGGTGGATGACGGCATCCACCTCCAGGCTGAGAGGCTCGGTGACGTCGGCTATGATGAGCCTGAAGAGGGGGGAGTCCTTCACTTCTTCCAGGTTTTCCATGTTGCCGGTGCACAGGTTGTCCAGGCAGAAGACCTCGTGGCCCTGGGATACCAGGCGCTCGCAAAGGTGCGACCCTATGAAGCCCGCACCGCCGGTGACCAGTATCCTCAACTTCCTGCCCTCCTGCTCGCGCTTCGCCTGCTCGCAACCGTCGACCATGGGCATCCGGGCCGCCGTCCCCGCGTGAGGCGGCCTACCCGCCTCCCCGATGAGTCTGATGACGGATAATAAATTATATCAGCCCCCCGGAAACATGTTCATGCACCCAGGGCGCAGCTCCGGTCGCCGCCGCTTACCCGCGCCCGGCCAGGCTCTGTCCGCAGCCACCTTCCTCCCGAGACACGTCCTCCTCCGCCAGGAAAAAGCGCGCCCCGGCGCGGTGCAGGCGATCGAAGAAGACGTGGTCGTCCAGGAAATCCTCAAGGGTGAGGACGCCCGGCTCCGGGCGCTCGGCGGTCGTCAGCCGGTACGCCACCTCCGCGGCTGCCAGGCCCGTAAGGCGGTAGTAATCCCCCTTCATCCCCAGGCTTACGCGGCGCTCCCCTTCCTCCCGTAACCCCTCCACGGTGACCCGCAGCGAAAAAGGGCAGGTGTCATCCGTGCGCCTTCCCCTCTCCGCGGCAAGGCGCACGGCGCTCCACCACAGCTCAGCGAAGCCCTCTTCTCCCAGCCGGGCCAGGGCATGGAGGGTGAGTTCCTCGCCCAGCTGACGCAACCCGGCCTTGAACCAGGCCTCCTCCACGTCGGGCAGGAAGCGGGACACGGCGAGCGGCTCCGGGTGATCCATGTAATGAACCAGGATCCTACCTTCCGGCGGCGGGAACTCCACCGCTTCCGCCCAGCTCCCCGCCTTCACTTTCTCCTCGCGACGCGCCCGGAGCAGGCGGGCCTTGCCGGCGAAGGAGTGCACCATCTGCACCACCGCCGCGTCTCCCATGGAAAGCAGCTGCCGCAAGGTCCAGTAAAAACCCACGCTCCTGACTTTGCGGAGCCCTGCGGCCGCCCGGCGCGCCAGGAGACCGGAGATCCCCGGCGCCACGCCGCACCCGAGGAATATCCTCACCCCTTTGCGGCGCGCCTCCTCCGCCCGGGAGAGTACCGCGAGGTACGCGCCCGCGTCGTCGCTCAGCGAAAGGTAATCGCGACCTGCCTCCAGGATGGCGTCCACCACCGCTTCCTCGTAACGGTAAGCCGGGCCCAGGCAGCCGATGACCAGGTCGGCCTCGGAGAAGCGCTCGCGCATGCATCTCGCGTCCTCGGCGTCCAGGAAGCGTGAGGAGACGGGGAAGGGCGCCGGCATGGCGGCCAGTTTGTTCAGCGCCTCGGCCTCACGGTCGGCCAGGATGACCCCTTCGATCCCCTGCAGGGAGAAGAGAGAGGCTCGCACCCAACGTCCCGACCTTCCCGCCGCCCCCGCGATAAGCACCCTCATCTTCTACCCCCCGTTCAGGGAAACCCGCGGCCCGCCGCCCGTGCAGGCGCCCGTGTCTTGCTCACGAGGGAATCCCGCCTGTCTAAAGGGCCGCCTCCCGGTGCAACGGCTGCGCCACGCGCGCCCGCCCCCCGGGTAAGGTTCTCAGAACAGCCTCGCGGGATCGACCTCTTCCCAGGGCAGGGAAGGAGCAGGCCTCCGCCGCTCCCGCAGGCCGCCGCGCAGCGCTAGCACGGCGGCTAGAAAAAGGGCGGCGGTCAGGACCGCGATAAAGACGGCGCGAGCTTTCCGTACCGGCATGCAACCATTATAAACCAGGCATGGCCGGCGCCCGCGTGGGAACGCCTCCGGGATCCCGCGCGCAGCCCCGCCCGCCATGGCCTCGTGAACCGCAACCTCTCCCGCTGCCGCGCCGGTCCTGGCCAGCGGGGCCCTCGCCCAAGATACGGCGCAAACCCGCCGCCAAGGGGTAGAGATGGTATTTTATGGTAATTTACTCATGAGGCCCCACGCCGGCCTTCCGCCCCGCCGCGCCCTCTGCGAAGGCTTCCCGGCGACACGGTGAGGCGGCGCCCTTCCCTCACTTGCTCAGCAGGTCCTCCTCCACCTCCAGGCCCAGCTGCTTCACGGCCAGGGCGAAGTCATGGGGTGTGGTGGAAGCGGAGAGCGCCGTCTTGAAGTCCACCAGCCCGTATCGGTAGAGGTCGACCAGCGACTGGTCGAAGGTCTGCATGCCGTAGAACTCGCCCTCGGCGATGATCTCGCGCATCACCGTGGTGGGCTCCTCGTTGATCAGCGCCTCCGCCATGCGCCCCGTCATCACCAGCACCTCGACCGCGGGGACCCTTCCGCTGTGATCCTTCAGCGGGAGCAGCCGCTGCGATACGACGCCCTTGAGCACGCTGGCCAGGGTGAGGCGGATCTGCTTCTGCTGCTGCGGCGGGAAAAAGTCGATGATGCGGTTGACCGTCTCCGTGGTGTCGATGGTATGGAAGGTGGAGAGCACCAGGTGTCCGGTCATGGCCACGCTCATGGCCGCGGTGACCGTCTCGGGGTCGCGCATCTCGCCGATGAGGATGACGTCCGGATCCTGGCGGGTGATGTACTTGAGCGCCTCCGCATAGCCCTCGGTGTCCGTGCCTATCTCCCTCTGGTGGATGATGCTCTTCTTGTCCACGTGCAGGACCTCTATGGGGTCCTCGATGGTGATGATATTCATCTGCTCATTGTTGTTGATGTAGTCGATGATGGCCGCCAGGGTGGTGGTCTTCCCGGAGCCCGCTGGCCCCGTCACCAGGATGAGCCCGCGCCTCTCCAGAGAGAGCCGCCGCAGTACGGGGGGCAACCCCAGCTCCTCGAAGCTGGGAACCGACGTGGTGAGGACGCGGCGGATGGCGATCCCCACCGTGCCCCTCTGTTTGAAGATGTTGGCCCGGAACCTCCCCAGTCCCGCGATGCTGTAGGCGAAGTCCACCTCGTTGCGCTCGGCGAACTTCTTGGCCTGCTTCTCGTTCATCAGGGCGTAGGCCGCTTCCACGGTGTCGGTGGGCGAAAGTCGCGGAAAATCCGATTTAAGGAGCTGCCCGTCGACGCGGAAATAGGGCGGCCCTCCCGCCTTGATGTGGAGGTCGCTGGCCTGCTTGTCCACCATGTACTGGAGAAGAGTCTGGACGTCCATGTTTCCCCCTAAACGCGCGGTTCTCCTTTCATCCTCTTGCCTCGTTCCGACAAGTCTAATATAGCATAACGGCATGCAGCGCACCGCCAAGCGATTCCCGCGATCCCTTTCCTCTCGGCGGTTGTGAGGGAGGAGAAAAGCACACGTGTGCTCCCCTCCTCGCGAGGAACCCAGCGGGTGCGCCTCGCCCTCCCTCCTTGCGGGAGCGCCGCGTCGATGCTCTTTCCCAGCGATCCGCCGCCCCCCAGGGATGGGTTTCGCGCGCGAGTGAGCGTGCGGCCAGCCACGGGTTCTCTCCCTGGCATGGAGGGGCTAGCCCTTTCCATGGCATCGGGAACGTGCGTTCGCCGTAATCCATCCTCTTGCATATGCAGCACTTATGAATCGGGTTGCTCTATGCTTTCCATGTAGCGAAACCACTGCACGGCGGCCCGGCCCGGAAGAAGGAAGGATTCCCACCCAGCTTGCCCGGAGAACTATGGGGTCGGTCGCAGCGAGGGCGCCTTTCCGGGCGTTCCTCCCTTTAAGCGAGGCAGTTGGCGCCGAGCGAGACCGTTTCCCCGAGGCTCCGGGCCGGAAGAAGGACGGATCTCCACCCGACTTGCCCGGGAACGGCCGAGTCGGTCGCAGCGCAGCCTGCGGAGCGAGACCATTACTCGGCTTCCCGGGCCGGAAGAAAGAGGGATCTCCACCCACCTTGCCCGGGAACGGCCGAGTCGGTCGCAGCGCAGCCTGCGTAGCGAAACCATTACTCGGTGTCCCGGGCCGGAAGAAAGACGGGTCTCTCGCTTGCGGGGGATGGGTGCGGCGAAGGCCCGTCCAGAGGGCCGAGACGCACCCCATCCACAGGAACGACCCTCTCAGACATAAACGCGGTTTGACCCCAAAGTATGTCTGGGTAGGTCCTATAAAAGTCAAGAGAAGAGGCCTGGCCCCGAGGTGTTGACAGGAGGAAAACGGGTACGCGGGGAAGGGCCCGCTAGATCTCCCAGAAAGGCGAGATGGCCCGGCGCGTAGCCTCCACTATATCCCTCCCCCTCGCCGAGGGAGGCACCCCGCCCCCAAGCACGCCCTCGTCCTCCAGACGCAGGTCCTCCCCCGCGAAGACGGAGATGGTGTTGGCGATAGAGCGGGCGATCCCGTCGAGGTCGTAACCGCCCTCCAGCGCGGCCATCATCCTCCCCTCGCAGACCTCCTCCGCCAGGGATTTCAGGCGCGAGGCCATCTCCGCGTAGCTCGTGGCCTTGAGGAGCATGGAGCAGAGGGGGTCGTTGAAGTGCGCGTCGTAACCCGCCGAGATAAGCACCAGCTGGGGGCGGTACTTCCTGGCCAGAGGGATGATGACCTCGTCGAAGGCCGCCAGGTAGACGTCCTCGCCGGTGCGCGCCGGCAGGGGGAAGTTCACCGTGTAACCCTCGCCCCTGCCCCTGCCCGTCTCCTGGTAACTCCCCGAACCCGGGTAATGGGGGTACTGGTGCAGGGAAACGTAGAGCACACGGTCGTCCTCGTAGAAGATATCCTGGATCCCGTTGCCGTGATGGGCGTCCCAGTCCAGGATGAAGATGCGCTCCACGCCATATTTTTCCATGGCAAAACGGCTGGCCACGGCGTTGTTGTTGAAAAGGCAAAAGCCCATGCCCCGCGTGGCGGTGGCGTGGTGCCCGGGCGGCCGCGCCAGGCAGAAAGCGTTATCGGTCTCCCCGGCGAAGATGCGCTCCAGCCCTTCCAGGGCAGCCCCGGCCGAGCGCAGCGCAGCGTCGTAGGAACGCGGGCTGACGTGGGTGTCCGCGTCCAGCCAGCCGCCGCCCGCCGCCGCGGCATCCTTCACCACGTTGATGTAGCGCCCCGGGTGCACCAACTCGATCTCCTCCACCGTGGCGTCACGCGGCGAGAGCACGCTAACCCTGTCGGCCAGCCCCGTGCTGCGCAGGACCTGCAGGGTCACCTCCAGCCTCTCAGGGCGTTCCGGGTGGCCGAATCCGTTGTCGTGTTCCAGGTAGAGGGGATCGAAAAACACCGCCGTCCTGCTCATTCTTTTCCTCCCCCGTGCTCTCCGGCCCAACCGCCGGCGCGGTCAGCCGGCGCTTCACCGCCCCCTCGGGCGGGGCGTTCCTTACCTGATGCGTACCGCCCCGCAGAAGTCCCTTCTACGCCCGAGGTCGGCGATGCGCACCACGTCGCCGGTGTGGGGAGCGTGGATGTACTGCCCATCCCCGATGTAAATGCCCACGTGGCCGTAACCGCGGAAGAACACCAGGTCGCCCGGCTGCAGCTCGGAGTAGGAAACGGGAACCCCGCACCTGGCCTGCATGTACGAGCTATGCGGCAGCCTCACGCCCACCCGGGCGTAGCAGTACATGACCAGTCCCGAACAGTCGAAGACGTCCGGCCCCGATCCCGCGTAACGGTAGGGCTTGCCAAGCTGCGCGTAGGCCACCTTCACCACATCCGGCGCGTAGGGAGGCGGTGGGGGAGGGGGCACCCTCGGCTGGCTTACCGTCTGGCGGGCCGTCGTCGCCGCCCGCCGCGCCGCCGCCCGCCGCGCCGCCGCCTGCCGCGCCTCCTCCTCGGCGATGAGGCGGTTCACCTCCTCCTCAACGCCGGCCACCAGCTCCCTTCTACGCCGCAGCTCGGCCTCTATCTGGTTCTTCTGCGTTCCCAGCTGGGCTAGGGCCGCATCCAGCTCCGCCTTGCGCGCTTCCAGCTCCGCCTTGGCCGCCGCAACCTGCTGCCGCGACCCGATGACCGAGACGATCGCCGTCACGTCGTTGCCGCTGATGCGCTGCGCGCGGTCCAGGTTGGTGTAGAGGTCGTCCACGGTACGGCTCTCGGTGAGCACCTCGAGGACGTCGGCATTGCCCGACTTGTACAGCTCCCGCATGCGCTGGCCCAGCACGTCCTTGCGGAACTCCAGCTCGGCGGTGAGGTCGGTGATCTGCGCCTCCTTTTCGGCGATGACCTTCCTGGTCTGCTGTATCCTGTAGTTGGTCAGGTTATACTGCTCAGTGATGGTCTCCAGCCGCGCGTCGATCCTCTGGACCTCGTTCTTAATACGTTCCAGCTCTTCCTTTTTCTGCTGAACGGGGTCCGCGTGGGATGCGACGCAGCACAACAGGACAGCCGTGGCTGCAAGCAGTATGGTGAGCCCAGCGGCCGTCGCTTTCCTGATCATGGTTACCCGCTCGTCCTCCCTTCGCTATTCCCGGGAAAAACTTGCGCCTTTTAAAATAAATTCAGGCTTAATGATAACATACCCTTCCCGCGTATCTAAAACCGCCGCGCCGCATGGCTCAGCAGGGCGCTGTTTAAGCGACGGCTACCTTACCGCCGCATGTTCCCGTGAAGGGCTTCCCGGCCACGCCCCCGCGGGGTTGGAGAAAGGGGCCCCGCCTCGCCGCGGGGTCCTCGGGGTTTTTGCCGGTTTTGCCTTCCTGGCGGCGAAGGCGGCATACGGCGCGCGCCCGCGCGCGCGCTGTAAGCCAAACGGGGAATTCTGTCAGGAGCCTCTATTTGCAGCAGAAGACCAGGGTGGCCTCGTTGCCTTCCCGGTTGAACAGCAGCTCGTCCGCGTAATAGCTCACGATGAGCAGGCCACGCCCCCTCTCGGAGAGGACCTGGGGGTCTTCCTCGTGCTTCTGCATCACCCTCCGGAAATCGAAGCCCTCTCCCTCGTCGCGCACGCGTATGGTCGCCCTGCGTGGCTCCGCCTTTACCGTGATGTAGACCTTCTTGGTGCGGTCGCCCCTGTTGCCGTGCTCCATGGCGTTGTGCAGCAGTTCCTCTAAGCACAGGCGGAGGGTCACGGGATCCTTGAGGCCCTCGAAGTCCCGCAAGGTCTCCAGCACGCTGTCGACCACGTGCCTTATCTGTCTCACGTCGGTCCCCACCGTCATGGTGAGGTCGTAGACCTCCTCCAGCTCCAGCACCATGACGGCGATGTCGTCCGGCTGCGGAGCGTCCCCCGTGAAGAGCATGATCTCGTCCGCCAGTACGTCGAGGAACGCTTCCAGGTCCGCGTGGGCGTGCTCCCGCACCAGCTTGGCCAGCCTCTTCCTCCCCAGCAGCTCGCCCCGCGTGTTCAGGGCCCCGGTCAAACCGTCGGTGTAGAGGAGGACGCGGTCGCCCCTCTCCAGCTTCACCGTCCTCTCCTGGTACTGGCCGTCCTCCATGAGGCCCACCGGGAAGCCCTCCCCCTCCAGGAACTCCAGGGAACCGTCCCTTTTCCTCCACACGAGGGGCGGCTCGTGCCCGGCCCGCGCGTAGGTCACCGTGTTGTCGTTGTTGTCGTAGAAGGCGTAGAAGAGCGTGGCGAAGCCGTACTGGGACTCGGAGAAGAAGCGGCGGAAGGCCGAGTTGGCCTCGTTGAGCACGGAACGCGGCGAGATATGGCGGCGCCCCAGCTCGTAGAGGACGGTGGTGAGCACGGACATGATGAGGGCGGCGGGCATCCCCTTGTTGGCCACGTCCCCGATCATCAGACCGAACTTCTGGGGGCAGAACTCGGTGCGCAGCTTCTGGCAGCGGTCCTGCATCTCCGCGGAGCAGTAGAAGCAGAAACGGGAATCCCGGTCCAGGGGGATGACGCTGAAGAAATCTCCCCCGACCGCGGAGGCGGGCATGAGCCGCGACACCATGCGTACGGAAGCGCAGGGGACGTGGGTGGATACTATGGAACGCTGGATGCGGTTGGCCAGCCGCAGCTCTTTTTCCATCCTGTCCCGGTCCTTCTTCAGGGCCTGGTAAAGGCGGGCGTTCTCCAGGGCAACCGCAGCCATGTCCGCGAAGGAGAGCAGGTGTTCCAGGTCCGAGCGGCCGAAGCGCCTGCGATGGGTGGAGGTGGAGACGTTGAGCACCCCGATGATCCTTTCCTGGACGCGCAGGGGTACGGCCAGGGCGCTCTTCACGCTGGAGTCGGTTCCCCGGAAGCGGCGGTCCGCCACCACGTCCTGCAGTATGAGGGGCTCGCCGTGCTGCGCTACCCAGCCCGAGATCCCCTCCCCCAGGGGAACCCGGAACTCCCTCGACCCGCTCAGGCCGCGCGCAGCCCTCACCACCAGCTCCCTCGACTCCTCGTCGAGGAGCATGATGCTCCCCCGCTCCGCCCGCAACAACTCCATGGCCTGGTCCAGCACGCGGTCAAGGCGGTTGTTCAGGTCGAGAGCGGAGGCCAAGAGTCTTCCCAGGCGCATGAGGTCTTGTTCGGAAACGTCCCTGCCCGGCGTCTCCCCCTCCCAGTCCGCAGCGCCTTCGTTCTTTTGCGCGCTCACTTGAAACTCGCCACGGCTTCCTCTTCGTCCTCGTAGATGTCGATGATCTTGGTGAAGCGGACCACGTCCAGGAGCTCCCGGATGGCATCCCCCGCCTTGAGTATCTTCAGGCTTCCCCGGTTCTGGCTGGCCTTCTTGAAAGCGTCGGCGATGATGCTCAGCCCGGCGGTATTGATGTAGGTAACCCCGTCAATGTTCAGGATGATGTTGTAGCAACCCTCCTCGAAGACCTTTTCCAGGGTCTCCCCGAACCGTTCCACCGTTTCGGAGTCCACCACTCCGGAAACCCGTATCATGGCAATTTCTTCCATATCACCGATGCGGGATACAGATATCTCCATTACCTACCTCCTCTCGCACATCGCTACAGCTCCGCCAGTGAAGATATCGGCATAACCACCCGGCTATTTAACCGGTCCACCCGCGCAGGAACGCGAGGGACGCGGGAGGGAGCGAGAGGGGGAGAGGCGCCGCGGGGTGAAAGCGAAATACAACATGTAGTGTTGAATGATACGGAAAATTACTATATATTGTTAGAATAAAAGGAGTGGTGGCGTCATGAGGCAGGACTTCGTCCTCTACCCCTTCTCCGCCTTGGTGGGACAGGAGAAGCTGAAGCGTGCCCTTCTCGTCAACGCGGTGGACCCACGCATCGGCGGTTTGCTCATCAGGGGGGAGCGCGGCACCGGCAAGTCAACCGCCGCGCGCGCCCTGGCCGATCTCCTGCCCCCCATCGAAGTGGTGGCGGACTGCCCCTTCTCCTGCAATCCTCACAGCGAGGAGGAGATGTGCGGCGACTGCCTCTCCCGCTGGAGGAAAGGCGAGCCTCTGCCCGTGGCCACCCGGCCCATGCGCTTCGTGACCCTTCCCCTGAACGCAAGCGAGGACCGCGTGGTGGGCACCCTCAACCTGGAGAGGGCGCTCAAGGATGGGGTGAAGGAGTTCGAGGCGGGCATCCTTGCCGAGGCCAACCGCGCCCTTCTCTACGTTGACGAGGTCAACCTGCTCGAGGACCACATCGTGGACCTTCTGCTCGACGCCGCGGCCATGGGCGTCAACGTGGTGGAGCGTGAGGGGGTTTCCTTCTCCCACCCTTCCTCCTTCATCATGGTGGGCACCATGAACCCGGAGGAAGGGGAGCTGCGCCCCCAGTTGGAGGACCGCTTCGGGCTTTGCGTGGAGGTCGCCGGCGAGCGGGATATCGCCGCCCGCGTGGAGGTCATGCGGCGGCGGCGCCTTTTCCTCGAGAACCCGCAGCTCCTGCAGGCGCAATTCCATCCCCTGCAGGAGAGACTGCGCCAGGACATCCTGCGCGCACGCGGCCTGCTACCCGACGTGGAGGTGCCGGACGCCATCCTCGAGCTGATCGGCCGCGTATGCGTGGAGCTCGGGGCAAGCGGACACCGCGCCGACATCGCCACCTGCCAGGCAGCCCGCGCACTGGCGGCCCTGGGTGGAAGGGCCTGCGTGGACAAGGACGACGTGCGCGAGGCGGCCGAGATGGCCTTGCTGCACCGCCTGCGCCGATCCCCCCTCGACGAGCAGATCAAGGACATGGAACGCCTGGAGCGCGTCATCATGCGCGAGGGGAGATCCGTCGAGCTTCCCCTCCAGGACCCCGCGGCGGCGGAACCTTCCCGCCATGAACCGTGCCCGGCGGAGGAGGACGTGGAGGGGGGAACGCGGGCGCCGGCTTCGCACAAGCCTTCCTCGCCCGCTGCTCCGGACATCGAGGTCCCAACGCTGCAGCCCCTGGCGGCCAAGAAGGTCCGCGCCGCGAGCGGGAAGCGGAACGCCGCGCTGACCGACGCCGGCAACGGCAAGCGCGTGGGGCAACGCCTGCCCCGCCCGGACGAGACACTGGAGGCGGGCAACCTCGCCCTGGAAGCGACCCTCCGCGCCGCGGCCGGCAGGGCGGCGGGCAAGGAGCAACCGCTGGCCATACGCCGCGAGGACCTCCGCGCCGCCATCAAGCGGCGCAAGGCCGGGAGCCTCATCCTCTTCATCCTCGACGCCAGCGCCTCCATGGGCTGCGCCGAACGTATCGAGACGACCAAGCAGGTGGTGCGGCGGCTGCTCACCGACGCCTACCAGAAAAGGGACCGGGTGGGCCTCATAACCTTCCGCGACGAGAACGCCCAGCTGGTCCTCAACCCCACTTCCAGCATCCAGCTGGCCAACCTGCGCATCAAGGACCTGGCTACCGGGGGCGCCACTCCCCTCAACCACGGCCTGGCCATGGGCCTTCTGGTGGCCAGGAGGGAGCTACGGCGCGACCCGGACCTCTTTCCCCTGCTGGTCCTCATCACGGACGGACATGGCAACGTGGGCATGGTTTCCGAGGATCCCTTAAAGGAAAGCCTGGACCTGGCGGGGAAGATCCGGGAGGAGGGGCTGCAAGGCGTGGTCTTCGACACCTCCAATCCCCGCTTCACTCTGGGGAGAAACGCAGCCACCCAGGCGAGGCGCATCGCGGAGGCCATGGGCGCGGCCTATTACTACCTCCCCTCGCTGCAGCCGGAGGAGATGCTGGGCAAACTCGGCACCCACCTCTGACCTTCTCCCCCAACCGTTGCGGCCACGGCGTTCTCTCTCGGGGAACGCGCCCTAAAAGCCTCCTCGCCGGCGCCGAGGAAACCCCTCCCCGCACGGCGGCAGGAGCTCTCCCGCGCAGGCTCGCCCGCCTCCTACGAAGGAGAAAAAACGTACTCTGTAAACCCCAAAGTATAGGCGCTTTTCTGCCGATAAAGAGGGGTGGAAATCAAAGGGGTCGTCATGAGGGCGGAAAAAGGCGGCTTCATGGGGAGCCGGAAGGAAACGCGCAAACCCCAGGGGTATCTCATGATACTCCTGGTGGCGGTGATTGCCGTCCTCACCGCGGGCATCATGTCAGTCACCGTGGTCCTGGCCTCTCCCCTGCACTATTTCGTTGCCGGGTTCCTCGGGTTCTGCGTCCTCGGCCTGGTGCTCTACCTTGCCTACGAGTGGTGGCGTTACCGGGAGCAGAACAAGGATTACATCGACGAGATCACCGACCTCAACCTGCGCTTCGGCATCCTGGCCGACGCGGTGAGCGCCGTGAGCTCGACCCTGGAGCTCGAGGAGCTGGTTGCGAACATCCTGGGGGTGATGCTCACCCTGACCAACTCGAGCATAGGGGCGGTATTGGTGCCGGACGAGGACCGGAAAAACCTCCAGGTCCTCTCCTACCGCGGCTTCCAGGAAAAGGCGGTGCGGGGGCTGAAGATCCCGGTGGGGCAGGGCACGCTGGGCAAGGCTTTTCTCAGCGGGCAGGTGGTGATCCGCGACGCGCTTCCCGCCGACCCGAAGGCCGCAGAAACCTACGCGGAGGGCAAAAGCCCGCGCTCGCAGATCATCCTGCCCCTGAAGGCCAAGGGCCAGATGGTGGGTCTCGCGGTAACCGCCACCCACGAAGAGCACGAGTACAAGCCGGAGGAGGTTTCGCTCCTTTCCAGCCTCTGCCACGAGCTGGCCGTGGCCATGATTAACGTCGATCTCTACAAGAAGAGCCAGAGGACCCTGGAGTGGCTTTCCGAAACCCGCGAATACACCGAGCATTTCATCCAGGAGATGCTGGCTGGCGTCATGGTGGTAGACGCCGAGGGGGAGGTCATCTACTTCAACCGCGAGGCCTCGCAGACCATGGGGATAGACGCCAAGGAGGTCATCGGGGTGAACTATAGCGATCTGGTGGAGGAGAGGGAGAAATTCCGGTCTCTCTCCTTCTTCCAGCCTATAATCCGCCTCTGCCTGGAGGAGGACCGCGTGTTCCGCCGCCACGAGATGGTCGTGGAAGGGCCCGGGGGCAGGCGAATGACGTTGAACTTCAACGCCTTCCCTCTGCACAGCGCGAAGGGGGGCAGCCTGGGAGCGGCCATCGTCTTCATGGATATAACCGCGGTGAAGGAAATGGAATCCCGCCTGAGGCAGCAGGATCACCTCTCCATCCTGGGACAGATGGCGGCCAAGATAGCCCACGAGGTCAAGAACCCGCTCTTCGCCATCATCGGCCTCGCCGACGAGCTCATGGAAGAGGAAGGGGATCCCGACCGGCGCGGGCTCCTGTCCACCATCCGGCAGGAGGCCGCCCTCAGCAACCAGTGGATATCGGGCATGCTGACCTTTGGCCGCTCACCTTTCCCCGTGGGGGAGCAGCCTTCCGTCTCCCTTAACGAGGAGCTTCCTCCCCTCGTCGCCGACTTCATGAGGGGAAACGGCAAGGAGGACGTGAAGGTGGTCCGCGACATGCAGGAAGGGCTGCCGCCGGTGATGCTTTCCCGCGACAACCTGAGGCACGTGCTCATCAACCTGCTCGAGAACGCCATGCATGCCATGCCCGACGGCGGCGTGATCACCATAAGGGCGCACGACGCGGGGAACGGCTTCGTCGAGATGCGCGTGGAGGACACAGGCACAGGCATTCAATCCGATATCCTGCCTTCCATCTTCGAACCATTTTTTACCACCAAGGAAGGAGGGACCGGCCTCGGCCTCTCCATCGTGCAGAAGATCCTCCTGGACATCGGCGGCGACGTAGAGGTAATCTCGCAGCAGGACACGGGAACGACCTTCATCCTTAAGCTTCCGACGGGGGGTGTCGGCATTGGAAACGCCCAATAAGACCAGGCTGCTCATCGTGGACGACAATGAGGGAGTGCGCCACCTGGTTTCGCGCTGGCTGGAGCGGGCGGGCTTCGCGGTGGAGGAGGCCAGGGACGGCACCGAGGCGGTAGCCATGGTGAGGGGGAATCCGCCGGACGTCATCCTGGCCGACATCCGCATGCCCAAGATGGACGGCATCGAGCTGGCGCGCGCCGTGAAGAGCGAGTTCCCGCACATAAAGATCATCCTCATGACCGCGTATTCCTCGCCCCAGACCATAGCCCAGGCACGCCGCGAGGGAGTGGACGACTACCTGGAGAAGCCCTTCACCAAGGACCAGGTGGAAAAGATCGCCACGGAAGTGATCTCAAGGGATTGAGCCGTGGGGCGGCGTTCCGGAGCCCGTCAACACGAGCGCTGACCCGTTGATGGCTGCCTCCGCTCTTATGGGCCGCGGTTGCGGCGGTATGCGCGCCCGCTCATCCCCACACGCCGTTCCGCCTTGCGGGGAGCGGCAGGGACCACCGCTCGCGCTTCCGGAAGAGGACGATCTCCCGGTAGCCGGTGCGGAGGAGCAAGGCCGCCGCCTCGTGGAAGCGCCATCCCACCTCCCCGGGCGCATGTGCGTCGGACCCCAGGGTGACCGGGATCTCCCTCTCCCGGCACAGGTGCAGGAATTCCTCCCCGGGATAGATCTCCCCCACCGGCTTGCGCAACCCCGCCGTGCTGACCTCCACGACCAGGCCGCTGCCCGCCACGCGGTCCAGGCAGCTCTCGTACATGCGCCGCAGGTCCCCGGGAGGGCGGAACCCGAACTTCTTGATGAGATCCGGGTGGGCCAGCACGTCGAACAAACCGCACTCCGCGGCGTCTCCCAGAACCTGGAAATAACGTTCCCAGAGGTCGAGGATATCGCGTCCCCGGTACCCATCGAGGTAACGGGGGTCGTCGAAGCCCCAGCCGTCCAGAAAATGCACGGACCCCAGGACGTAGTCGAAGGGATGGGGCTGCAGCAGCTCCGCCAGGCGGTCTACGTAACCATCGATGTAATCCACCTCTATGCCCAGCCTCACGGTCAACCCCTCCGTGCAGGCCGCCACCTCGCTTATCTCCCGCACGTAATCGGGCAGTTCCTCCAGCGCCATGCTGAGGGAGGGGTCATCCAGGTGCAGCAGCGGAAAATGGTCGGAGAAACCGATCTCCACCAGGCCCAGCTCCACGGCCCGCGAAACGTAATCCTCCAGACCGCCTACCGCGTGCCCGCAGCGGACGGTATGCAGGTGGTAATCCACCATCCCTTCGCCCGGCTTCTCCGCCTCCATAGACAAGAGCATAGCAGATGCTGCCCCCGGCACGGGCGAGGGCCTTTCCCGCCCGCGCAGGATTCGGCAGGCAACGCTGCCGGCAAGCCAACTGGTGAGGCCCGCCCGTTGATGATATACTTCATCGGTGTACGGTGGGAAAGAGCAATCCCCGGAAAGGAGGACCAGGCCATGGGAAAGGCTCGCAAGCTCTCCAAGGCGGAGAAGAAGCTGGGCAAGATCGGAAAAGATAAAAACAAGCTTCAGAAGAAGTTGAGCAAGATCGAGAAGGCCGAAGCCAAGCTGCAGAAAAAGGCGGATAAACTCAGCCAGAAGGTGGGCGCTTGATCCGTCATCTCGACTTTTTGTGAAGGCCGGCCGCGACCGGCCTTCACGTGGTTGGAGTTTGTTCTTGTCCGCCGCGAACCGCGAACGCTATGCCGACTCGTGCCGCCAAGCACGCGGGCGGCGATTCTCTCCTACCTCACACGCTCTCCTCCGCTCGTTTGGCAACTCGATTCTCAACGCCGCCACCTTCCGGCATCCTCCCAGGGGATGGCTTTCGCGCCCGGCGTCGGGCGGCCGGCAACCGTCCCTCTCCTTAACAGGCCATCTGCGTTGCTCCGTGATTGATGGAGCGCCTTAATCCATCCCCTTACGTATATAGCACTTGTGTATCGCGTTGCTTTGCTTTTCCTGCGGAGCGAGCCACTGCACGGCTTCCCGGGCCGGAAGAAGAAGGGATTCCCACCTGACTTGCCCGGGAAGGGCCGAGTTGGTCGCAGCGCAGCCTGCGGAGCGAGCCACTGCACGGCGTCCCGGGCCGGAAGAAGGAGGAATCTCCACCCAGCTTGCCCGGGAAGGGCCGAGTTGGTCGC
>CAKZMC010000082.1 GCA_937128055.1 uncultured Actinomycetes bacterium
CAGTACGTGCTGGCCGCATACCGGGTCGCCGACTCACCGATGAATATCGTCACGCCTATCATGGCGTATTTTCCGCTCATCGTGGTGTTCGCCAGGCGCTATGACAAGGATTCGGGCATAGGCACCGTGGTGGCTCTGATGTTGCCGTATTTTTTGATCGTCACCTTACCGTGGATCATCTTTTTCGTCATCTGGTATCTGCTCGGTATCCCGATGGGAGTGTGAGCAAACTGGCTTACGATGGATGGACACGCATGAGGGCCCTGTATAGTCCTGCACGTATTCGTGGTCATCGCCAGCTTGACAGTAGCGATCCCTGTCCTGACCTATCTGCTCGCCGGCGAAAAGGCCGATAAAAAGCTCGATTATTGGAAGATAGGCTTACCAAGAACAGCACCGGGGTCATGGCCATTCTGTTTCTGGTGTTCGGTTTCGCGCTTATCGGTAAGGGTATCGGCGGACCGACCTGATCATTGCTCCGCCTCATAATCCGGATAGCTTGTCCATGTAAACGGATAGGAAATGCGTTCCCCTTTACTAATGAGAGTTTTCAACAAGTCAAGTAGGCCGGGAAACATATCCTGGCCTGCTTCTTTATGCCTGGTGGGGGAGGATGGATTCGAACCATCGAAGGCTGCACCAACGGATTTACAGTCCGGAAAATGCGCTTGCTCTGGGTTGTTGACATTTGCTCTCGGTTGCCCTGAGCTACAAATGTGCTGCGGTTTCTGCAGATTCCAGTTGTTCTCAGTTGCTCTCGTTTTCCGATAGCGTCAAGTCTCCCATTCCGCGCATCTCCGAGCAGTTATTTCCGAATTTAGTTCCCAGCTCAACTAGGCTTTTTCCCTCTTCATCCCGAGGATGGCCTCGGCTGATTCGCGCTTCCAATCACCGAGGAGGACCTTTAACTCACGGTTGTTGGCGATGGCTTGCTCGAGCATCTTCGCCTGCTCGGGCGACAACGTCTTGTGGACGAGGCGGCCGTCAACGTAGCGGGTCCACTCATAGTAGGGGCCGTGCAGCGCCTCGGGGTCCGTGAGACAGCGGCAGTAGGGTCTGCCGCAGGTCTTCATGCGCTTCTGCAGCGTGCCCGCACAGATAAGATCCACCTCGGATATCCTGCGCTTGATCTCCTCTATGCGGCCTTGAGCCCCGCCGCTCTTTTCTTTATCCCTTGCCATGTTCCCCCTTGACAAAGGCCAATACTTGCTATCATAATATAGCAAGTGCAGGGAAGAGTCAAGGGGTGAGCATGGAGGAGAAGGCCTTCGAGCTTGCGACCGAGCGCCTGGGCCCGCTACCCCTCATCGGCTACTTCACCGTCCATCTCGGGCTGGAAGAGCTCCTCGATCGCGCCGTGCCCACCACGGATCCCCGCTGCGCCCTTACCTACGCGAGAAGGCTCTGCGTGCTGCTGCGCTCCATCGTATGCGAGCGCGAGCCCATCTACCGGCTGGGGGAGGTGGTCTCTACCTATGCGCCGGAGGGCTTTGGCCTCGGGCCGGAGGAAGCCGCGAGGATCACGGACGACATGGTCGGCAGGGCGCTGGACAGGCTCTTCGACGCGGATAGGGGGAGTTTGCTCACCGAGATGGTCATCGCTGCCGGGGAGCGCTTCTCCCTCTCCTTCTCCGAGCTGCACAACGACTCCACCACGGTGAAGTTCTCGGGCCAGTACGCCCGGGCCAAGGGAAGGAGCATCCGGGGCAAGCGCGCCCCCTTCATCACCTACGGCTACTCCAAGGACAGGCGGCCCGACCTAAAGCAGCTCCTGTTCATCCTGTCCTCTACCGCGGATGGAGGGGTACCGGTACAGTTCCGCTGCGAGGCGGGGAACGCTTCCGATAGCCGTACCCACGAGGAGACCTGGGAGGCCCTCTGCCGGGTGGCGGGCAGGTCCGACTTCCTCTACGTCGCGGACGGAAAGCTTTGCAATGAAGACGCCCTCGACTACATCGACAGGCACGGCGGCCGCTTGGTCACCGTCCTGCCCCGCAGCCGCATCGAGGACCGGCTGTTCCGGGAGTGGGTGCAGGATCACGAGCCCGCCTGGGAGAAGGTGATCGACCGGGAGAACCCCCGCAAGAAAGGGGGCCCTCGGGACCGCTGGTTCGTCTGCAGGCATCACTTGCCCTCGGGGGAGGGATGGCCGGTGACCTGGGTTCTGAGCTCGCTGCTGCGCGCCCACCAGACCCAGGCCCGGGCCGACCGCATCGCCTCGGCCGAGCAGGAACTGGACGACCTCGCGCGGCGGGAGATGGGCCCCCGAGCCCGCAAGCGCTCGCGCTACGAGGTGCAAAAGGCCATCGACGAGATCCTCGAGAGGTGGCGCGTGGCGCGCTACCTACGGGTTTCGCTTAACGCCACTGCCGAGCACTCGTTCAAGCAGGACCGGCCGGGGCGTCCGGGCCCGGACACCAAGTTCGTGAGGAAGACCAAGCTCAAGTGGAAGATCACCTGGACCCTCGACGAGGAGGCGGTGGCCTACGACCGCAGAAGCGACGGGATGTACCCGCTGCTCACCAACGACAGGTCCCTGACCCCGCAGCAGGTCCTCGAGGCCCACAAGCGCCAGCCCGGGATCGAGAAGCGTTTCTCCCAGGTGAAGTCGGTCTTGGAGATAGCGCCGGTCCTTCTCAAGAACGAAGGCCGCATCGAGGCGCTGTTCTTCCTTTTCTTCGCCGCCCTGCTCGTAAGTACGCTCATCGAGCGTGAGCTGCGGAAGGCCATGGAGAGGGAGGGGCTCATCGACATACCCATCTACCCGGAGGAGAGGCCAAACCACCGGCCCACCTCGGAGCAGATCTTCCGGCTCTTCAGCCTGGTCGAGAGGCACACGCTTTATGAAAACGGCCGGGAGGTTCAGCGGTTTGAACCCGATCTTACCGACCTTCAGAGGCAGGTTCTCGGTCTTCTCGGCGTTCCCGAAAGCGTCTATCGACGATGTCCTTAGCCCCCTGGATAATTAGTCAGAAATCCGCTTCGAGATGCGCGGAATGGGAGTCGAGTCGAATACGAAACCTGGGATTTGCCTGCGAAGGGCGCATGCCCCCGCGCTCGTCCCGTCGGAGATCTTCCTTCTTCAGGCAACAGCGCTTCGAGTCGAATACAATACTTGGAATATGCCTGCGAATAGACAGGGCTTCCGCCCGGGATTAACATATTGTTGCCGAGGGCGCAGATAGCCCTGGGTGGTAGGAAAAGGAAAGGGCGGGCGGACGTGGAGCGAGGTGCTGACAGCCCGCGGGTCATCGCCTGGGGCCTGTCCCGACTCGCATGGTAG
>CAKZMC010000083.1 GCA_937128055.1 uncultured Actinomycetes bacterium
TCTCTCTTTCCGAGTATATATTCGGCCTGAGGCCCCCCATAACATGAGGCCTTGGGGGCAAGCGCGCCCGTGTGGTTCAGCGGGCCATTAGCGGTGGGATGCGGGCGGTGGTACGACGCAGGCGCGCCATGGCCAGCAGCCGGGTGGACTCCCATACCGGCAGGGGCACCATGGAGATGGGGTTGATGCCCATGAGGGGCGTGAGAGAGGCCAGCACGTCCCGGAGGTTGTTGCATCCCCGCACCACCCGCAGCGACTTCTTGCCCAGCCTGCGCAGCAACACCGGGTAAGCCTCCTCGGCGGCGCAATCCCCCACCACCAGTACCCTGCCCTCGACCTTCTCGAGCTCCTCCTCGCGCCATCCCTTTCCCATGCAAATGGTGAAACCCCCCTTACCCCGGAAATCCACGTAGAGCATCTGCAGGACCATACGGGTGTTCAAGGAACAGCCCTCGGGGCAGCACCTCTCCTCCCCCTCGAGGATGCGCACGTCGGGAGGATAGACGGGCAGCAGCTGCGGCGTGAAGCGGCGGCGGAAGGGCTCGCGTTCGCCGATTACCTCTATGCTCTCAAGATCTATGCAGCCCAGGCCCTCCTCGGCGGCCAGGCGGAGGTGCTCGACTTCCCCGGGGGCTATCCCTATCAGGTCGGCCCCCACTGCGTCCACGGCCAGGGTATCGTCCCCTCCCACCAGGATCCCGAGCTCCTCCACGCATTCCGGCGCCAGTCCCTCGGGGGCGTAGTGGCCATGGTTCAAGGCGTGCAGGCCTTCGATGACCGTGAAGTCCGGACGTACCAGCATGTAGATGTCCGCGAATTTCCGGTGCAGCATCCAGTTGTGGTCGCGGATGCGGTCCTTCTGCATGACCAGGCCGAACTGGTTCTTGACCCCCAGCGTCACCGTGGTCATGGAATGGGTCTTCAGCTTGGGAAGGGAGAGGTAGAGGTTGTCATCCCTCCCTTCCATGAGCCTTTCCTTCACCCAGCGCGAGACATGTACCTTGTAGCCCAGGGTGGGCAGGGTAACCTCC
Organism: uncultured Actinomycetes bacterium; assembly: GCA_937128055.1. GTDB lineage: Bacteria > Actinomycetota > Geothermincolia > Geothermincolales > RBG-13-55-18 > JACIXC01. The sequence continues at coordinate 1,032 of CAKZMC010000083.1, forward strand.
ACCTGTTTTCCCTCGTCGAGGTAGAGAGGTATGCCGCCCGCTTCCCTGGTCGCCCGCGCCAGGCCGCTGACCCGAAAGACCAGGCGGGTGAAATTGCCCTGCGTGCAGTTGTCCATGACGTATACCTTGGAGGCTCCCGCCTCGTAGAGCAGCCGCACCAGGGCGGAGGCCACCCGCGGGTCGGTATAGCAATAGGGCTTGAAATCTATGGCGTTGACCTTTACAAAGGCGTTCCGCCGTCCTCCCAGCAGCGATGTCGCGCCGCCGAAGTGCCCGAAAATCTCGCGCAAGCTTCCCTGGATGTCGCCGCCTGCCGGCGCTACCACCACCTTGGGCATCTTTCCTCCTCTTTCCAAGGGACCGTGCTCGCGGAGGGCATCGGTTCGCAGCGACTTCTTCCCCGCCTTCCCCACCGCAAATTCCGGCGGCGGCCCGCATGAAACCTCATTCCCGGCACGCTACCGCCGCCAGCTCCACCCGGAACTCACCGGGCAGGGAGACCCCCACGGCGGAGCGCGCGGGATAGGGGGGCTGGAAAAACTCCTCGTAGACCTCGTTGAAAGCGGAAAGCTCGCCCACGTCGGCGAGGAAGACGGTTACCGCCAGAACCTTGTCCATGCCACTTCCCGCCGCCTGCAGGATTCTCTCCAGGTTGCGGAGGACCACCATGGCCTCCTCGCGCACGTCGCCTTCCACCGCAACGCCGTCCTCCTTGACCGCGAGCAAGCCGGAAACGAACAGCAGCCCGCCCCAGGCGACCGCCGGGGAATAGGGACCCCGGGACGCCGGCAGGTCTCCACCCGAAAAGGCCATAGGGCCAGCCATCTAAGCCATCACCCCCCTTTTCCCGCAGTATAGCAGAGTGAGGCGTGCCGCATAACCCGTGCCCCCCGGGGTCAACGCCCTAGGGACAGCCAGGCAGCGACGTTGCATGGAAAGGCAGTATTTGAGGCCTGACCCCGAAGCGTTGACCCCCTTGGGAGTCGGTGAGCCCCCGGAGTCAGCGCAGCACCCGGGTGATCACCGGGCGGTAGGTGGAAGCGGCCTTGGAACCGGGGGCATAGACGCGCGCCAGCAGGAAGTAGGCGAGGGCGAGAGACCCGAAGCCGAAAAGCAGGCCCAGGGGCACCGCGAAACCCCCGTCAAAGAGCACGCCGGCAAGCAGCGACCCGGCGCCCAAACCGACCAGAAAGGCGGCGAGGGGCACACCGTAGAGAAGGTAGGCCGCCTTGAGGGACGTCCTGAAGGGTAGCTCCACCTCAACCCGGTCCCCTTCCCTCGCTCCCACCTCGTTCAAAGCCTCCGCGAGCATGTTGTCTCCGGACACCATGCAGCACGAACCGCACCCCTCGCAGTGCCTGCCGCGCGGGATGAGCACCTCGGCCAGGTCCCCGCGCACGGCGACCACGGTGCCTTCCTCCCGCAGGCCGCGGCGACCGCCTTCCGAGGGGCGCTGCCGGGAAACATCCGCCGCGTTCCCTTTACCTTCCATGGCCATCTCTTCCTTCCCGCGGCGGCCATGCCTTGCGCCGCCTGAAACCATATTACCGCGCTTCCGCCCCTTTCCGCTCACCTTTCCGGGCGATCCCCTGCCTGCGGCGACGGCGCGGGGCGATGCAGCGTAGACCCTCGCGAAACCCGCGCAGGCGCAGGGAATTGCCTACCACGGTAAGGGAGCTGAAAGCCATGGCCAGCGCCGCGTACACCGGGTTGAGCAATACTCCCCACAGCGGATAGAGTACCCCGGCGGCCAGGGGGATGCCGACCGTGTTATAGAAGAACGCCCAGAAAAGGTTCTGCCTTATGGTGCGCAGGGTGGCGCGCGAAAGGGAGATGGCGGCGGCCACCTTGCTTAGGTCATCGGAGACCAAGGTGATGTCCGAGGCCTCCAGGGCCACGTCGCTGCCGCTCCCGATGGCGATGCCGATATCCGCCTGTGCCAGAGCGGGGGCGTCGTTGATGCCGTCGCCTACCATGGCCACCACCCTTCCCTCTCCCTGCAGGCGCGCTATCTCCTCCGCCTTCTGTCCCGGCAGGACCCCCGCAAGGACGCGCTCCACTCCCGCCCGGCGCGCCACCGCCTGGGCGGCCGAGAGCCGGTCGCCGCTGATCATGGCCACCTCGATCCCCAGCCCGCGCAGGGCGCGTACCGCCTCAGCCGCCATGGGTTTCAGCTCGTCGGCCACCGCCACCAGCCCCCACAGCTCGCCGCCTGCGGAGACGTAAACCACCGTCTTCCCCTCCCGGGACAGCTCCTCCGCGCCCTCCTCCATGCCTCCCGTGTGCACGCCGTTCTCGCCCATGAAAGCGGCGTTGCCCAGCAGCGCCCTCCGGCCCTGCCAGCTGGCGGCAATCCCCTTTCCTGGAAAAGCCTGGAAATCGGACGCCTCGCCCGGAGCGATGCCGCGCCTCTCCGCCTCCCTCACCAGGGTTTCCGCCAGGGGGTGCTCGCTTCCCCGCTCCACGGTGGCCGCCAGGAAAAGCAGCTCTTCCTCGCTCTTCCCCTCCGCGGGAAGCAGGTCGCTCACCTCGGGTTTTCCACGCGTGAGGGTACCCGTCTTGTCGAAAACCACCGTGTCCAGCCTCCCCGCTCTCTCCAGCACCTCGCCCCCCTTGATGAGGATGCCCAGCTCCGCCCCCTTCCCCGTGCCCACCATGATGGCGGTGGGAGTGGCCAGCCCCAGGGCGCAGGGGCAGGCGATGACCAGTACGGCCACGAAATTCAGGAGAGCGAAGTTGAAGGAGGGCTCCGGCCCCGCCAGGATCCAGGCCAGGAAGGTCACCGCGGCCACTGACATGACTGTGGGCACGAACACGGCGGCCACCCTGTCCGCCAGCCGCTGTATGGGCGCCTTGCTGCCCTGCGCCTCCTCCACCAGGTGTATGATCTGCGCCAGCACCGTGTCCCCTCCCACCCGCGTTGCCCGGAAACGGAAGGAGCCCGTGCCGTTGATGGTGGCCCCCGTGACCTCGTCCCCCGGCCCTTTCTCCACCGGCAGGGGCTCGCCGCTGAGCATGGACTCGTCCACGCTGCTGCGGCCCTCGAGGACTATCCCGTCTACGGGTATCTTCTCGCCAGGCCGCACGACCACGACATCCCCCACGGCGACCTCCTCGACGGCAACCTCCGTTTCCCCGCCCTCCCTGAGAACCCTCGCGTAACTGGCCTGCAGCCCCATGAGGCGTCGCATGGCCTCAGAGGTACGCCCCTTGGCCCCGGCCTCCAGGAAACGCCCCAGCAGGATGAGGGCGATGATGGTGGCGGAGGCGTCGTAGTAGACCGCCAGCTCTAAACCCGTGCCACTGATGAAGGAGGGGAAAAAGGTGGCCACCACGCTGTAGGCGTATGCGGCGGTGGTTCCCACGGCGATGAGGGTGTTCATGTCCGTGGTCCCGTGGCGCGCCGCCCTGAGGGCGGCCCGGTAGAAGGTAAGGCCCGGCCCGAACTGCACCGGGGTGGCCAGGGCGAAGAGCAGGAAGAACAGGGTGCGTTCGGGGATATTCCGCAGGCCCGGCAGGTGCATGCCGAGCATGGAGAGGAGCATGATCACCGCGGCGGAGGCCAGGCTGTAGATCAGCTTCGCCCGCAGCACGCGGCCCTCCCTCTCCCGGCGCCGCCTCTCGCGGTCGAGGGGCTCCTCGCCCGCGCCGGAAGGCAGCAACCGGTAACCGGCGGCTTTCACGGCCCGGGCCATGACCTCGTAGGAGGCACGTCGCGGGTCGAAGACCACCGTCGCCCGCTCCGTGGCCAGGTTGACATCGGCGCTTAACACCCCCTCCACCCCGCTCAGGGCCTTCTCCACGCGCGCCACGCAGGAGGCGCAGGTCATGCCCTCCACGCCGAAGACCGCCTTCTCCAGCCCCGCCCGGTAGCCAAGCCCCTCTATGGTCTTGGCCACCGTTTCCACGCTCACCTTGGTCGGCTGGAAGGATATGGTAGCTTTTTCCGAGGCCAGATTCACCGACGCGTCTTCCACCCCCGGCAGGCCTCTCAGGGCTTTCTCCACCCTGGCGGCGCAGGAGGCGCAGGTCATGCCGCCCACGTTGATAACCACCCGGGAGGCGTCACGGCTTTTCTCGCCCTCTCCCGCCTCGCCGCGTGCCGCGGCGACATCGCCCGTTTCCTTCTCCCCGACCTCAACGTCCGACATCTCCACCATCTCCATCCCATCCTGCAGCTCGCTGCCGGAAAGCCTTGGGGCGCCCCCGCGCATTCTCTCCTCCGCGTAGCGGACGCGCATTCCGGCGGAAGCGCACGCAGACGCTTTCCCATCGTCAATACCATTATGCGCGCAATTGAGACATCCGGTTATGAGCCACCTCACTCCTCCCGGCACGGGAAAAGCCGCGCCGGTTCAAGTAAAATGCCCTTATGGGCGAAGAAGAGATTCACAGGGCGGGGCGATCGCTGGATCGTTCCCGGAGGCGCCGGGGTTTTATCCTGGCCGTCTCCCTTTCCGCCGCCACCCTCATCATCATCTCCCTGGCCACCCTGGACCGGGCGACCTTCAGCGCCATCTCCAACCTTTCCCCGGGCTTCCTGATCCTCGCCGCCGCCCTCTCCCTCGGGCGCTGGCTCTGGTCGATTGCGCGCATGCGCCTCCTTATAAGGTCGGTGGGGAAGAGCGTCCCCGTGCCGAACATCGCCAAGACGGTGTACGCCGGCTACTTCACCGGCCTCATCACCCCCTGGAGGGCGGGAGGGGTCACGGGAGAGATGTTCTTTCTCTACATCTACGGCCTGGGGGCAGGGGAGGGAGTGGCGGTGGTCTCCTTCGGCGCCTGTGTCTCCACCGCGCTGCTCATGCTCTTCTTCCCCTTCGCCATATGGATAGCCCGCAGGTACATCGCCCTCTCCGTGTCCGTGCAGGGGGTGCTCTTTTCGGCCCTGGCCGTCGGCCTCCTCTACCTGGCCCTGGTGCTCTGGGCCATCCTGCGGCCCCAGACCGCGGTGGGCAAGACGCTGTTCTCGCACTCCCCGGCCTTCCTCCGCAAGCGCGACTGGTACCGGCGCTTCCTTGCAAAGCTCGAGGCCGAGATCCAGGCCTTCGTAGAATCCCTGCGCCGGCTGGCTCGCCTGGGAAAAGCGAGGATGGCGGCGGTGGTGGTGCTGACGGTTCTGTACTGGTTCACGGGTTTCCTGGCCGTTCCGGCGGCGGTGGTGGGGCTTGGATACGGTTCCTACTTCTGGAGGGCGGTGGTGGCGCAGCTGGTGGTGCACATCCTCATGCCCTTCGTTCCCACTCCCGGGGGGAGCGGCATCGGCGAGATCGGGTTCCTCTTCGTTTACAAGAGCATCCTCCCCGACCTGGGCGTGGCGGGATTGCTCACCCTCATCTGGCGCTTCATCGATTTTTACCTCGGCCTGCTGGTGGGCGGAGGAGCCTTCCTCCTCGTCATGCGGGACCTCAACCGCTCGCCGCGCCAGACCGCCGCGGAGTCACGGCAAGCCGGGGAAGAGACCTTACCGGCGGGTTGGGAGCCCCCCGCCGCTCCCTGATGCCCGGGGATCCCACGCAAGGCGATTCCCCGCCCGGAAGGCAATAATACCGGTTTACATCGGTGTTTGAGCAGAGCAACTCGTTGACGGCAACATCAAAATGAAGTTATGATTACCCCGCGTTTACATATAGCTGTAGGAAACCGGCGACAGACGGTAGTCGTCGGGCCGTTGCTTCGCGGAAAGGGAAGGGGTGCTGGAAATATGAAGCTGGAGGGGAAGAGGGTCGTCATCACCGGCGCGGGCGCGGGCCTGGGTAGGGAGTTCGCCCTGGCGCTGGCCGGGAAAGGCTGCAGGATAGGGATCACGGACATCGACCTGGAGAGGGCGGCGGAAACCCTTCGCCTCGTGGAGGAAAGGGGCGGAAAGGGCGAGGCCATGCGGGTGGACGTGACCGACCCCTCCGCGGTGGAGGCCATGGCCGTCCATTTCTTCGACGCCTGGGGCGGGGTGGACCTCCTCGTCAACAACGCCGGCGTGGTCTCCGCGGGTCGCGTGGGAGATATTCCCCTCGAGGACTGGCACTGGCAGTATGACGTGAACTTCTGGGGGGTCATCCACGGGTGCCATTTCTTCATCCCCAGGATGAAAGAGCAGGGGAGCGGCCACATCCTCAACGTGGCCTCCAATTTCGGCTTCCTGTGCTATCTGGAGATCGCGCCCTACAACAGCACCAAGGCGGCGGTGATCGCTGTCTCGGAGACCCTGCGGACGGAGCTTGCCCCCGCGGGCATCGGCGTCACCGCGCTCTGCCCCATGTGGGTACGCACCAACCTGCTGGAGACGCTGCGCTACACCGACGACTTCGAAAGCGAGCTCGCCCACACCGCCTTCGCGAACGCCCGCCTGGGCGCCGACAAGGTGGCCGCGGCCGGCCTCAGGGCGGTGGAGAAGAACAGGCTCTACTGCCTGCCCCACCCGGTCGGCCATATCTACTGGATCCTGAAGCGCTTCCAGCCAGAACTCTTCTACCGGGTAATGGGCTGGATCAACTGCAGGAAGCGGGGCAGGGACCTCATGATGTGGATGGCCCGCAAGGGCTTGCTGTGACCGCCGCTCCGCCGGCGACAGGCCTCGCGGCCGCGCGTTCCCGGGGGCTTCCGCCCCGTCCCGTCAGAGGACCTCGCTCATCGCCTCAGAGAAGCTTTCCATGCTCCTGCCGTCTATCCCAACGACCTCCGGCCTCGCCTTCATGGCCGCCTGCACGTTCGACCTGTAGATGAGCGTCGGCGGCAGGAGGAGGATGACCTTGACGCCGGACTCCCGCATGGACCTCATCTCCTCCGCCACCCTCTCCATGTCGAAGAAGCCCATGTCGCTGAGGACGATGCAGACCCTCTCGAAATACCTGCCCTCCACCCTTCCCAACTGCTCCCGCGCCCACCTCATGACGTTGCCGCCCATGGTGCCGAAGAGGGTCCTGGTCGCGAGCACGCTCTCGATGACCTCGTCGAGCGGCTTCTTCTCGAAGAACTCCTTGATGACGTAGGGGCCGCTCTCGAAAAAGGCGAGGGAAAGCTCGTGCTTGCGCAGGCAGTAGAGGAGCACCACCGAGAAGAGCTTGCAGAAATGGATGGCTTCCCCCATGCTCGCGCTGATGTCCTCCAGGAAGACCACCGCTTTCTTCTGCCCCCTCCTCTCCCTCACGATGAAATCCTCGTAGGTGACCTCCGATACTCTCCTGCGGTGCGTGACGATGTTCTGGATGCTCTCGTCGAAATCGATGAGATCGAAGTCGTCGCCGGCCTGGAAATAATCCAGCCGCTCCCCCTCGAAGACGCCGAAGTCCTCCTTGAGCAGGGAGGTATGGCCGCAATTGGAGAGGGACTTCAGCAATATCTTGTCCGCCATCCCGGAGACCTTTCTCCGGTATTCCTTGTCGCAGCGGAACCTCTCGATCCAGTCCCTGAAAAGATCGTCACCCGGTCCGACGCCGGATCCGCCTCCCTCCTCTTCCTTCTCGGCGCCTCCCTCGACCCTTATCCCGAGGCCGGCATCCATCCTGCCCAGCGCGCCGTCGGGGCTCCCCGCCTTCTCGTCCTCGCGGGGACCGCGCTTCCTGCTCAACCTGCCCGCGATTATCTCCAAGGCGACCCGGCGCGCGATCTCCTGGTTATCGGCGTAAGAGGTGACCACGGCTGCAGCTACCAGGTCCTCAAGGCCCAGACAGCCCTTGCGCATGAACCTGCCGGACAGGAAGGAGGGTATGGATATCGCCTGCCGGACGGAGGGTTCCAGTTGCCGGGGCACGTCGGGGTGGTCGCGCATCCTCCTCACGAACTCCAGGGCGAATTCGGAGACGTAAGCGGAGGGGAAGATCGCCGCGTCCTTTCCGCCGTCACCCATAAGCCCGCATGGCACCCCTTATCACGTCGTCCAGCGTCTTCTCGAGGTCCAGCCACGCCCTCCCCTTCGACGCCCCCAGGAAGACGCTCCGCGCGTAATCGGCGATGTCCCTGTTCTCGATGCCCCCGTGCTTATCCACGTGGCGCGCCGACAGCCGGGCGATGGCAATACCGGCGCGGATGGATACCGCCATCTCCAGCTCTTTCTCCCTCCGCGCCATCTCGATGACGGTGTATATCTTCTCCAGGATGTCCTCGGACAGGGAGAGCGGCTCGCAATTCACCCTGATGATCTTGAGCTCCGTTTCCCTGTCCGGGTAGGTCAGGGGAATCCACACCCTGAGGCGGTCCCGCAGGGCCTCGGAGAACTGGCGCGTGCCCGCAAGCTCGGCGGGGTTGGCGGTGGCTATGAAGACGAACCTCTCGTCCGCGTAGACGCGACCTATCCTGGGGACGTAGTAGGAGCGCTCCTCCAGGGGCTCCAGCAGGCTGTTCTGGCAGAACTCGCTGGCCCGGTTGAGCTCCTGGGCGAGGAAAACCCCGCCTTCCTCCATGGTGGTGATGAGAGGCCCCTTCTCGAAAGCCTCCGCGCAGTACCCCTTCTTGAGCACTATGGCGGGGTTGAAGGTGCCTATGAGGTACGCCGGGCGCAGCAACTCGTCGAAGAAGACCTCGTGGAACGCCCTGCCCGTATCCAGGGCGAACTTGCGGACCAGCAGGGATTTCCCCACCCCCGGTGGCCCGATGACGATGGGGGTGAGCCCGACCGATATCGAGTCCTCGAGCAGTTCATAGGCGGCCTTGTATTGTCCCTCCAAGACTACCTTCAGGTCACGGCGTCCGTCTTCCGCATCCATGTTCCCGCTTTCGTTTTGCCGGCTTCGTCGTCACTATGCCCAAAATAGCACGTGTCAGCCCGACACGACAAACCGCCCCGTATACGTCTCCCGCGCGTATTCCGCCAGCTCCGGCGGCGGCTGGCTGTAGAGGGCCACCCTGCTTATCCAGCGTAATCCCGCCTCCTTGAGGGCGGCCAGCACCTCGAGCATCTTCAGCTCCGCCACGACGCAGTCAATCACCGGCACGCCGTCCACTTCCGTGATCCCCTGCGCGGTCAGGAAAGGAGCGAAAGCCGCGCATCCGGTGATGATGACCTCGGCGCCCCGCTCGATCAACCCCCTCGCCGACGCCAAGTAACCGTCGATGAGCGGCTGCGGGTCGTCGCCCGCGCCGGCGTCGGCGTCGACAACATCGACCTGGATGCCGCACGGGCGCGCGGGATCGCGGTGCGGTTTCTCGATCTGGGCGGCGGGCTGGGCGTGCCTTACCGGCAAGATGATCGGCAGCCGGACGTGGCACGTTACCTGGCGGCGGCGCGGGGACTGGCCGGACGGCTGGGCGTCGAACTGCTGCTTGAGCCGGGGCGCTTCATTTCCGGACCCGCCGGCGCCCTGCTGGCGCGCGTGCTCTACCGCAAGACCGGCGGCGGAAAGGAGTTCCTGATCGTCGACGCCTCGATGACGGAGCTGATCCGGCCGGCGCTGTACGAAGCGCATCACGAGATGCTTCC
>CAKZMC010000084.1 GCA_937128055.1 uncultured Actinomycetes bacterium
GCTTCGAGGCACCCGTGGCCGATGGCTGGCGGACACTATATATGCTAACCTCCTGAGAAGATGTCATAATCGTTTTTTATAATGAAATTGGCAATCATGTAGGAACGTCCAAGGAAGGCCACAAGCGGCGGCAATACGGAGCGAGAGGGGAAAGAGGAGGGCAATGCTTAGGTTTCTGGACGCGGGCGAGTCGCACGGCCCCGCCATCGTCGCCATCGTGGAGGGCCTACCCCACGGGGTCCCGGTTGCTGCGGCGCGCATAGAGAGTGAGTTGGCAAGGAGAAGGCTGGGATACGGGCGGGGCGCCCGCATGGAGCTGGAAAATGACGCGGTGGAGATCCTGGGAGGGGTGCGCGGGGGCAGGACGCTGGGCGGCCCCGTCTCCGTGCTGGTGAGGAACGCTGAGTACGGAAAGTGGAAAGATGCCATGCCCGTGGAAGGCGAGGTGCGGGCGGAACCGGTCACCGCGCCCCGCCCGGGTCATGCCGACCTGCCAGGGGCGCTGAAGTACGGCACGCATGACGTGCGGGAAGTCCTGGAACGGTCCTCGGCGCGGGAGACGGTGGGCCGGGTATGTGCGGGAGCCCTGGCGAAGGCGCTTCTGGGCTGTTTTGATATCGAGGTGTATTCTCACGTCTTGCAGGTGGGCGAGGCGAAGGTGCCCGAGGGCGGCGCCGTACCCACGCCGGAAGCGATAGCCGCGGCTGACGAAGATCCCATGCGCTGTCTTTTCAGGGAGGCCTCGCACCGCATGCGCGGGGAGGTGGACCGCGCCCGGGAAGAAGGCGATTCCCTGGGGGGCGTGTTCGAGGTTATCGCGTACGGCCTGCCGGCGGGGTTGGGGAGCCACGTGCACTGGGACCGACGCCTGGACGCCCGGCTGGCGGCCGCGGTGATGGGCATCCAGGCAGTCAAGGGGGTTGAGGTTGGCGACGGTTTCCGCTTGGCGGGCATGCGGGGGAGCATGGCGGCGGACGCCATCGCCCATGCGCCGCAGAGGGGATTCTACAGGCTTTCAAACCACGCTGGGGGGACGGAGGGCGGCATGAGCAACGGGGAGCCCCTGGTGGTGAGGGCGGCCATGAAGCCCATACCGACCTTGCACAGGCCACTCGAATCCGTGGACATAGTGAGCAAGGAAAGGGTGCAAGCGACGGTGGAGAGGGCGGACGTCTGCGCCGTCCCGGCTGCGGCGGTGGTGGCGGAGTCCGCGGTGGCCTTCGTGCTCGCGGACGCGCTCATGGAAAAGATCGGAGGGGACAGCCTGGAGGAGATGGGGTCGCGTTTCAGGGAGATGGTGGACAGGCAAAGGGCGTTTTAAGCATGGAAAAGCACCCCGCCAAGAGAGGTAACCTGTCGCTGGTGGGCTTCATGGGGTCGGGGAAAAGCACCGTCGGGCCCCTGCTGGCGTCGCGCCTGGGCATGTCCTTCGTGGATCTCGACGATTCCGTGGCCGCGGAGGCGGGCATGGGCATCGAGGAGATCTTCTCTCGGGAAGGCGAGACGGGATTCAGGGCGCGCGAGAGCGAGGCCTTGCGGCGGGAGATGCAGGGGGAGGGAAAGGTGATCGCCTGCGGCGGGGGGATCGTCCTGAAAGAGGAGAACGTGAGACTGTTGCGCGCGGGGAGCCTGGTCTTCTACCTGCGCATGGGGGTGGATGCGGCGGTGGCGAGGTTGCGAGGGGGCGAGGGCCGTCCGCTCCTGCGCGGCGGGGTGTTGCGCGAGCGCGCTGAGGAGCTCATGGCCGCGAGGGAGGAGAGGTACCGGGAAGCGGCCCATTTCGAGGTGGAGGTGGAGGGCAGGGACCCCGGGGAAATAGCGGAGGAGATAGAGGAAATATGGAAAAGGCAACCTATTTTGAAAAGGTCCCCGTGAACACGCCGGGCGGGGGATACGACGTATGCGTGGGAAGGAATACCCTCGAGGTAACACTGCCGCCGCTGCTGGCCAGCCTGATGCCGAACAGCGTGGCGGTGATCAGCCACCCGGGCCTGCTTGAGCTGTACGGCGAGAGGTTGCGCTTCCTGATAGAGGCTTCCTTCGCGGGGAATGTACGCACGTTGTTCTATTCTTTTCCCGACGGCGAGGAGCACAAGGACCTGGAAACCCTCAAGGAAGCCTATGGCGCGCTCCTGCGTTTCGGCATCACCAGGTATGACGTGCTGCTGGCCTTCGGCGGCGGCGTGGTCGGCGACCTGGCCGGCTTCGTGGCCGCCACCTACATGCGCGGGCTGCGTTACCTGCAGGTTCCCACCACCCTCATGGCCATGGTAGACTCCTCCATCGGGGGCAAGGTGGGGATTGACCTGCCCGAGGGAAAGAACCTGGTGGGGGCCTTTTACCAGCCCGAGGCGGTGCTGGTGGACGTGGACTATCTGGCGACCCTTCCCGCGAGGGAGATGCGCAGCGGCCTTGCCGAGGTGGCCAAGTACGGATTCCTCTACGATGAGGGGATACTGGTCGAGATGGAAAGGTGGCAGGACGGTTTACCGGACGAGGATTACGATTTCGTTCCCCTGGTGATGGCCTGTGCCAGGCAAAAGGCGAGCGTGGTTTCCGAGGACGAGCGCGACCTCTCCGGGAGGAGAGCCCGCCTCAATTACGGCCATACCTTCGGTCACGCCCTCGAGGCGGCGACGGGTTACCGTGCGCTGCGCCACGGTGAGGCGGTGGCGCTGGGCATGATCATGGCGGCGAGGATGGCCGAATTGTTCTGGTCTTTTGCTACAGGGTTCACGGAAAGGCACCTGCGGATACTTCTCCCGTTATTGAAGGAGGTGAGGCTGCCCCGGGGCCTGACCGCCGACGACGTGATGGAATATATGGAGAGGGACAAGAAGAAGAGGGGTGAGCTGAGCCTCATACTGCTCATGCGGTGGCAGGCACCCGTACTGGTGAACTCACCCCCCTTGGACCTGGTGAGGCGCGCAGTGGATGAAGTCTTGAAGGAGGTGTGCTCCCGGTGAACGATGGAGGACGAAAGGGAGGGGGAAGGGGAAGGGAACGGGAAACGGCCCTGATAGCCGTGGTGAACGGCCCCAACCTCAACCTGCTGGGAAGCCGGGATCCCGGGGTGTACGGCACGGTGACCTGGGAGGAAGTGAGGGAAGGCCTGGAGAAGAAGGCACGGGAGACGGGGTTTCGGCTGGAGTTTTTCCAGAGCAACCACGAGGGCGCTCTCGTGGACTACCTGCAGGGGCTGCGCGGGCGCGCGGACGGATTGGTGATAAATCCAGGTGCGCTGACACACTATTCCTACTCGTTGAGGGACACCCTCGCCGTTCTAGGTATTCCCAGGGTGGAAGTACACATCA
>CAKZMC010000085.1 GCA_937128055.1 uncultured Actinomycetes bacterium
AACCACACGGGCGCGCTTGCCCCCAAGGCCTCATGTTATGGGGGGCCTCAGGCCGAATATATACTCGGAAAGAGAGACGGCAAGCGTAGGCGTGAGACGCCGGGACGCGGTCCCGCGGCGGGACAGGAAAAGCGGGGTGTTCGCGTGGAGCAGAGAACGGTTGCCCGCAAGGAGCACAGGCCTACGGTATGCGACAAGTGCCCCGAGTCCCTTACCATGGCGAGGAGGAGGGAGCCCGTCCTCTACGTGCCGGGTTTTTTCCGCTTCTACGCTCTCTCCGCCGCCATCCGGCGAAGGCTGCGCAACCTCGACTTCGAGGTTTATACCCTGCGGTTGCCCAACTTCGGCGCCGGGGATATCCGCTGGGGCGCCCGCATACTCCTGGAGAAGATGGTGGAATTGCGCATCCTCCTTGGCGTGAAGAGGGTCTCCGTCATAGGGCAGGGACTGGGAGGCCTGGTGGCCAGGTTCGCGGCGGAGCAGCTGGGCGGCGCGGATTACCTTCATAAGCTGATCATGCTGGGAACCCCGAACGCAGGGTCCTACACCTTCTACCTTTTCTTCCCCTTCACCGCCGCGCGCCAGGCACTCCCGGGCTGCGCTTTTCTCAGGAAAATGGCGGACTCTTACGGGGAAGGATCCCCCGACCAGGAAATGCCATATGTTTCCATATCAACCCCCTGGGACCTGGTGGTGGTCCCCTGGACCAATTGTTGCCTTGAGGGAGCCGAGAACCTCCGGCTCGGCTGGCTCTGCTCGCATATGGGCATGGCGCGCTCGCGCGCGGTCATAGGCCTGCTGGCGGAGCTTCTTTCGCAGGAAGCGGGGGTGGGGAACGAAAACCACAGGATCGACGACGACCAGGCCTTGTTGCGGGAGCTGAACCGCGTTATCGAGGAGGACCCGGAAGACGACGGCGCCTTGCTGCGGCGGTCCCGCTTGCTGCTGGACTGGGGCTTTTACGGAGCGGCCATCAAGGATCTCAACCGCCTGATCAAGCTCCGCCAGGATCTCCCCGAGGCCTACATGCTGCGCGGCAAGGCCTTCCGCCGCAAGATACAGTACGACGACAACCCCATCTACAACCGCGCCATACGCGATTTCAGCCAGGTGATAAGGATGAACCCCGGGTCCACCGAGGCGTATTACGAACGCGGGGTATGTTACGCGCTGCTCAACGCCTGGGGTGAAGCTCTGGACGACTGGGACCGCGCCCTCATCCTCAACCCCGACCATTACCCCGCCTACCTCGCTCGCGGGCTGGGGAGGAGGAAAAGGGGCCACGTCGTGGGCGCGCTGGATGATTTCCGGGAGGTCCTGCGCATCAACCCGGATGAGCCGGAGGCGCTGCGCTTTCTTTCGGAACTGGGCGGTTGAGGGCACGGTTAAGCGAGCAGTGCCTTTTCCGTGTGGGCAGCGTGCGCGCGGGGCGCGCCGGAGACTTCGACAGCGGTGTTCGCACACTGGATAAATTGACAGGAGAATATTAGTTTTTACCAGATGATGCCAGGAAAGTCGCGCGAAATGGGAGCCGTTCTTGTTTGCGGCCTCCTGGCTCTCGCTAAGGCGCTCTGCTAAAGGTTTCCAACATCTACCGTCGAAAAACCCAGTGAGCGATTTCGGTGGGGGAGGTGTTTTTGCGTGCACCGTAGCGGAAGGCGTTTGTGCGGCAGGTCGGCATCCCGCGCAGGGAAAGCCCTGCTCTGCCTCCTCCTGGCCGCCGCCGCGCTTTCCTTCACAGGGGACATCCGCTGGCCGGCGGGGGAGGCGCGCGCCGTCGCCGGAAGCCTGAGCGGGTGGAAGTTCTGCGTGGATGCCGGGCACGGTGGTGCTGATCCCGGTGCAGACTACTACGGCCTGCAGGAGAAGGACGTCAACCTGAAGGTGGCCTTCAGGTTGCGAGACCTCCTGGTGGCCAACGGCGCCCAGGTGCTCATGACGCGGGAGAGCGACGTGGCAGTGAGCATCACCCAGCGCTGGCAGATGGCCAACTCCTGGGGGGCTGACCGCTTCATCAGCATCCATCACAATGCGTATCCGAATGACCCGAGCGTCAACGGAACCGAGACCCTGGTCTCCGTAAACGCCAGCCAGGCCTCCCTGGAGCTGGCTAACTCCGTGCAGGCCGAGCTGGTGGGGGAATTCGGGTTGCCCAACCGCGGGGTGAAGAAGGTGAGTTACTGCGGCGTGCTCAACAACACCACCATGCCGGCCATCCTCACCGAGGCCTCCTTCATGTCCAATCCCACGCAGTCACGACTGCTGCGCGACGACGCCTACCTGGCGCGCGAGGCCATGGCCATCCTGCGCGGCATTCACATGCCCTCGCGCGTCAGCTTCATTCAACCGCAGGAGAACCGCATCTCCAGCGGGATCGTCGACGTTTCCCTGCAGGTGGTGGGCACGGAAAGCGTCAGCCGCCTGGACGTCCTGCTCGATGGCCGGACGCTGCGGACCTTCTACGCGCAGCCCTTCGCCCTGCAGGTGGACACCGCGGCGCTGGGAGACGGAACCCATAGCCTTCAAGCCATCGCCTATTTCAACGGCGGGGGCAGCGCCTCGATGTCGCGGGACCTGATCGTCGCCTCTGCTGCCAAAAAATGGTATTTCGCGGAGGGGACTACCTGGGCGGGTTTCGGGGAGTGGCTGACCGTGCTCAATCCCAATAACACCGCCGTTGATTTCAACGTGCTCTACCTCTTCCAGGACCGGGAGGCGATGACGCGCGCCTACCACGTGGAGGCGGAGACGCGGCTGAGCATAGACGTGCCATCGCAAGTGGGCGCGGGACGCGACGTGAGCGTGATCGTGGACTCCCCGCGGCCCATCGTGGTCGAGCGCCCCATGTACTTCTCCTACCGTAACCAGTGGACGGGGGGACACGTCTCGGACGGCGCCAACCAGCCCTCCACCAGCTGGTACTTCGCGGAGGGCCACACGGGGGACGGTTTCGAGGAATGGCTGTGCCTGCTCAACCCGGGCGACGTGGAGGCGAAGGTGAAGGTGGAATACCTCTCCCCCGCGGGCCTGCTCCTCGCGGAGGACATGACCCTCGCGCCCAGGCGTCGCTACAGCGTCTTCGTCAACGGCAAGGTGGGCCCGAGAAAGGATGTCTCCCTGCGGGTGACCTCGACTAACGGCATCCCGCTGGTGGCGGAGCGCCCCATGTACTTCCTCTATCGCAACCAGTGGGCGGGGGGACACGTCTCGGGCGGCGCCAACCAGCCCTCGCGCACCTGGTACTTTGCGGAGGGCTACACGGGAGCCGGCTTCGAGGAATGGCTGTGCCTGCTCAACCCCGATCCGGAGCCCAACCGAGTGCGCATCACTTACCAGACCAAGAGCGGGGCTAACATCGCCGACGAGGAGATCGTGCCCCCCCTCTCCAGGCGTACGGTGAACGTGAATCTGCGGGCGGGGGCGAACCTTGAGCTCTCCGTCAAGCTGGAAGGCGAAAAGCCATTCGTGGCCGAGAGGAGCATCTACCACAATTACGGCAAGTGGTGCAAGGGCGGGGACGTGATGGTGGGGGTGAAGGAGCCCTCGCGCCACTGGTACCTGGCCGAGGGCTACACCGGGCCCGGCTTCGAGAACTGGCTGTGCCTGCAGAACCCTGGCTCGGCGGAGCTCTTGGCCGAGGTGATGTTGCACTTCGAGAGCGGCGAGTTGATGATGGAGAAGGTGCGCCTGCCCGCGCTCTCCCGCACCACCGTTTACCTGAACGCCATGTCGCCCTACCAGGAGGGGATGTCCGTGTCCGTGCATGCCACGGGGGGGATCGTGGTGGAGAGGCCCATATATTTCCGCTATAACGGCTCGTGGGTGGGGGGGCACGTGAATTGCGGGTACGCGCCCGGGATGTCTCGCTGAGAGAGCCGGCCGGCGTCAACACCCCGGGGTCACTCCTCATTCGTCGACTTTTCGCTTCCTTCTTCCGGCCCGTGCCGCCGTGCGGCGGGCTCGCTCCGCGACGCGCGGCACCGCGTGGTCCTCTACCTCTTCCGCGAGGCATGCCTTATCGCTGCCTCTGCCCCCGCAAAATGACCGGGCAGGAG
>CAKZMC010000086.1 GCA_937128055.1 uncultured Actinomycetes bacterium
CCTCCTGGCTCTCGCCGTCCCCGATAAGGGCGTATACCCGCGAGCCTATGCCTTCCATGCGCAGGCCGAGCGCCATGCCGCAGGCCGCGGAAAGGCCCTGGCCCAGCGAGCCCGTGGAGATCTCCACCCCTGGCGTGCGCCGGCAGTCGGGGTGCCCCTGCAGCATGGAGTCCAGGCGTCGCAGCCTCCACAGCTGCGAGCGGTCGAAATAGCCGCAGCGGGCCAGCACCGCGTAGAGGGTGGGCGCGGCATGGCCCTTGGAGAGGACGAAACGGTCGCGCAGCTTCCAGTGCGGCTCGTCCGGGCGGTGGTTCATCTTGTAAAAATACAGGGCGACTAGGACCTCCACACAGGAAAGGGAGCCGCCGGGGTGGCCGCTCCCCGCTTCGCTTATCATGCGCACGATGTCGATGCGGAGTTCTCTGGAAATAGCTTCCAGTTTTTCCCTTAACTCTTCCGGCTCCGTCTCCTTCAAAGCCGCCCCTTCCCTTCCCTGGGAAACCACGCTCATGGGCATTACCTTCCTCGCTCGCGGCCGGCCTTCATTCCAGGCGCAGGGGTTTGCCCCTGGAACCCAGGAATTCCTCCAGCCTCTCGATGGAGTAGTTTATCACGCTTTCTTCGGTGATGTCAGTTTCCTGCAATACTTCGACCGCATGCGTAAATTCTCCTGCAAAGGCGGCCACGTGGGCGTCGCTTCCCACCGCCACCAAGCCCCCTTTCGCCGCCAGCAGACGTGCCATGTGCAGGCAGTTCTCCTCGCTGCCGCTGCGAGTATGGACGAAGGAGCTGTTGTTAATCTCCAGGGCCTTACCTTCCCGCACCGCCTCCCCCACCACCGCTTCCATGTCCACCGGGAAGGCTGGGTTATCGGGGTGGACGATGATGTCCACCAGGGGATGGCGTATGGCCGCGATGAGGGCCGCGGTGTTCTCCTGCACGGAGTCGCCCTGGTACCCGGTGTAGGGGTGCAGGCCGGCGTGAACCACGTCCAGGGACTCCAGGATCTTGTCCGGAAGGTCCAGCCCGCCCTCTCCGTCCAGGATGTTGGCCTCCACGGAGCGCAGTATCCATATGCCGTGCATGCGGCGGGGCAGAACCTTGAGATTCCAAAAATGGTAAAGGTTGCCAGATCCGGGGATAGCCGGGCCGTGGTCCGTGATGGCGATGGCCTGCAGCCCTTTCTGCGCCGCCCAGCGGGCGCACTCCTCCACCGTGGAGTAGGCGTGCCCGCTGGAGACCGTGTGCACGTGAAGATCGACCATGGGAGCTATCATGATCCGGCACCTCCGGCCCGCCAGCGCAGGTAGGCGTCTATGAAATCGTCGAGGTCGCCGTCGAGCACCGCGTCCACGTTCCCCACCTCCATGCCCGTGCGATGGTCCTTTGCCATGCGGTAGGGATGGAGGACGTAGGAGCGGATCTGGTTACCGAAACCGATGCCCTTGCGCTCTCCCCTCAGCTTCTCTATCTCCTTCTCCCTTTCCCTGCTGGCAAGCTCGAAGAGTCGCGCCTCGAGGATGCGCAGGGCGGTCTGCCGGTTCTGGATCTGGGAACGCTCGTTCTGGCAGGATACCACGATGCCGGTGGGAAGGTGGGTGATGCGCACGGCGGAATCGGTGACGTTCACGTGCTGCCCCCCAGCCCCGCTGGAGCGATAGGTCTCCACCCGCAGGTCCTTGGGGTCGATCTCTATGCTCCCCTCCTCCTGCAGCATGGGGATCACGTCCAGGGACGCGAAGGAGGTGTGCCTGCGCCGCGAGGCGTCGAAGGGGGATATGCGCACCAGGCGGTGCACGCCCTTTTCCGGTAGGAGGAGGCCGTAGGCGTTGCGGCCGTGCACCGTGAGGGTAGCGCTCTTGATGCCCCCGCCCTCCCCGGGCTGGACGTCGTTGAGGTCCACCTTGAAACCCCTGCTCTCCGCCCAGCGCAGGTACATGCGCAGGAGCATTTCCGCCCAGTCCTGCGACTCGAGGCCGCCCGCACCCGGGTGGATGCTTAGGATGGCGTCGTGGGAAGCGAATTCGCCGCCGAGAAGGCTCTCCTCCTCCAGGCGGTCGAGCTGGCGGCGCAGCTCTGCGGTTGTCCTCTCGATCTCCTCCGCCAGGCTGGGGTCGCCTTCCTCCTGTGCCAGCTGCGCGAGCTCCTCCAGCTCCCTTCTCTCCGCGTCCAGCCGCTCCCAGTTCTCCACCATGCCTCGCAGGGAAGCCAGTTCGGCCAGGAGCCGGCGGGCCTTCTCCTGGTCTTCCCAGAGATCGGGACGGGCGGCCTCCTTCTCGAGCTCGGCCGCTCGCGCCCGCTTGCCCTCGATGTCAAAGATACTCCTTTATCTTCCGGAGCCTCTCGCCTAGCTCTTCCAGCAATTCACTCTCCTTAAAGGGTCAGGTCTTGAATTTTGATACCCGGCAGGGTATCCATCGCTCCTCGCAGGCATCAATCCTCACATCCCGCATGCAAGGTCTTCCGGCACCAGATGATAGCCCACGCTGACGGGAATGCAAATCCCAGCCTCGCCGCCAATCCCGGCCCCGGTATACTTCCTTTACCGCAGAAGGCCTCAGGCGCTCTTCCCGCAGCAGTGCTTGTACTTCTTGCCGCTGCCGCAGGGGCAGGGCGCATTGCGGCCCACCTTCTGCGAGCGCACCTCCTGCCCCTGCTTGCCGCCTCCCTTGCCGGCGCCCTCCACCACCCGCAGCGTGGGCTTTTCCTCCGCCCTGGCCACCCGCACGTGAAACATGTAGCGCAGGAACTCCTCCTGGACACCGAAGATCATCTCCTGGAAGGTCTGGAAGGCCTCGTTCTGGTATTCGACCAGCGGGTCGCGCCCGGCGAAGGAGCGCAGCCCCACGCTGTCCCGCAGGTGATCCATGTCGTAGAGGTGATCGCGCCAGCGGTTGTCTATGACACGCAGCATGACCAGCCGTTCCAGCTCCCGCATATCCTGTCCCT
>CAKZMC010000087.1 GCA_937128055.1 uncultured Actinomycetes bacterium
ATCCTGCCGCTTCTCGCTCTCCTCGAGCTGCTGGTGCGTGGTGAACAGGTCGACGAAGACGCTGACCTTCGAGCGGATCACCACCGGATCGACGCGGGCCTCGAAACGGTGACCCCGGGTCTGACGGCCAGCCTTCAAGCCCAGGGCCTGCACGGGCACCACGTCGCTGCCCCACAACGCCACCAGGGCGTGCGCCGGACGCATGGTGAACTCCCCCGCGAGGTTACGAAAAAAGCAGCCTCCGGGGCCCATCATGGTACCGTCCAGGTCGGTGTAGACGACCCGGATCTCCTTCAGGGATTCCCTCGCGCGCAGCCAGCGCACGCGGGGGCCGTAGGCGTCCGCCGCCCGCGCGAGCTCGGCATAGTCATATCCCGCAGGCAAAGGCCGCAACTCGATCCTCTTTCGCCTTAATCCCCGAAGCGTTTCCGGTACTCGGGCAGCTCGACCGCAGGAGGCCTCTCCTCCACGGGGAGCATCCTCTTGTCCAGGATGTATTCCCCGTCGCGGTAATCCACCTGGGCCATCTCAACGCTGTAATGCCGGTGGAAAGCGACCCTCTCCTCTTCCTGCAGGCGCTTAAAAACCGCCTGCATCACCTGGAAGGCCATCCTTCCCAGGGCGGGAAGGGTCTGGTTGCGGTGCTGCCTCTCCTCCAGGTCCACCTGGGCGATCACCTCCATGCCGTACAGGTTGAGGATATCGATGAGCATCCCTATTTCCACCCCGTAGCCGGAGAAAAAGGGTACCCTCTCCAGCAGGGACCTCACGCCCCCGTATTCCCCCGAGAGGGGCTGAATGAGGGCGGTCAAGTCCGGGTAGAAGAAGCTGAGCAGCGGGCGGGCCACCAGCTCCGTCACCCTTCCTCCCCCGCTGGGAAGCAGGCGGTGCTCCGCCCGGATGGGGCGCTGGTAAAATCCCTTAACGAAGCGGATGTGCGGGCGGGTGAGGAGCGGCCCCACGATGCCGTAAATGAAACGGGGGTGGAAGTTGCGGATATCGGAGTCTATCCACACCACGATGTCCCCTCGCATGCAGAAGAGGCTTCTCCACAAGGCGTCCCCCTTGCCCAGGGGCTGAAAGACGCCGGGGAGGATGTCTTTCTGCAGGTAGACCTCCGCGCCCGCCGACCTCGCCACCCGACGCGTCCCGTCGTGGCTGCCCCCGTCGATCACGCAGAGCTGGTCCACCAGCGGGGTATCGTCCATCAGCCGGGTCCTGATGACCTCGAGGATGTCGCCGATGGTGGAGGCCTCGTTCATGCTGGGCAGGCAGACGCTCACCGTCCTGCCTCCCTCCTTCTTCAAGCGTGTCAGCCGCTCCAAGTCCTCGAACTCGCAATTGTGAAAGGTATTGCTCTCCGACCAGGAGCATTTCTCCAGCCTTCTCCCCATCGGAAACCCCTTTTTCCGATACGGGCCTTTTACCGTATATATCGGCGCGGCGCCGTCGCGGCGCTACATGCCTTCCTTTCTCCCCAGGGCGAAGGCCCTCAGGTTGGCCTCCACCGCACGGGAGGGGACCAGACGGCGCAGGGCGTCATCCCAGGCCTCTGCGGGGAAGGCGAGGAAGCGGGAGAGGACCCCCAGGAGGCAGGAGCCCAGGGCTCGTGGGCTCCCCGCTCTCGCCGCCACCTCGCGCGCGTCAAGAACCACGCATTCGCCGGCGCGGCTACGCATGACTTCCAGGGTGTTCTCGGGGTAGCGGGCATCGCCCCGCAACACGGGGAGGGGATCCAGCCGGTAGTCGTTGACCACCGCCGTTCCTCCCGGCCGCAGGTACCCGAGGTACCTCACCCCCTCGAGGAGTTCGAAAGCCACGAGGAAATCCGCCCTTCCCCGCGGTATGAGGGGGGAGTGTACCTCATCTCCCCAGCGCACCATGCACACCACACTTCCCCCTCGCTGCGCCATGCCGTGCACCTCCGAGGTCTTCACATCGAACCCCGCCTGCATTGCCACCTCGGCCAGGATGCGGGCTGAAAGCACGTTTCCCTGCCCCCCCACGCCTGCCAGGACCACGTCAGCCATCCGCCCGCACCTCCCGCAGGGCTCCCGGGCCGCAGAGCTGGGCGCAGAGGGAGCAGCCGGCGCAGAGGCTCTCGTCCACCCACGCCTTGTCCCCCCGCATGACCAGGGCGGGGCATCCCAGGCGCAGGCACCTCTTGCAGCCCGTGCATTCCTCTTCCTCCACGCGAAAGGCGGGGCGTTCCTCGCGGACCTGAAGGGTGCACGCCCTCCTGGAGATGATCACCGAGGTGCGGTCGGCGGCCACCTCTTCCCGCACCGCCTCCTCCGTGGCCGCCAGGTCCCAGGGGTCCACGACCCGCACCGACTCCACCCCCACCGCGCGGCAGAGCTCCTCCAGGTCCAGGGCGTGGGTCGTCTCCCCCATGAGGGTCTTCCCCGTCCCCGGATGGTCCTGGAAGCCGGTCATGGCCGTGGTGCGATTGTCCAGTATGATGATGGTGCAGGGGGTGCGGTTGTAGACCATGTCGATGAGGCCCCCTATCCCCCCGTGGATGAAGGTGGAATCCCCCAGGACTCCCACCACCTTGCCCTTCTTATCGAGGTTGGCCTCGCTGGCGGCGAAGGCCTTCTCCAACCCCAGCGCCATGCCCACGCTCGCCCCCATGCACACCTGGCAGTCGATACCGGAAAGCGGCGGGAGCACGCTCAGGGTGTAGCAGCCGATGTCGCTCGAGACGACCAGCTTCAGCCGTGCAAGCACGTAGAAAAGGCCGCGGTGCGGGCATCCGGGGCACATGACCGGGGGCCGGAGGGGCAGTTCGGACGCGGGGGAAAGCCGTTCCCCGGCCTGCGGGGGGCTCCATCCTCCGCCCTTCACCCCGGTGTCCATCTCGATGAGCTCGCCGAGGCTCTCGCCCACCAGGTCGGGATCGAGCTCGCCGTCCCGGGGCACCCTTGCCTTGCCCACCACGTCCAGCCCCATGGCCTTCAGCCCCTCCTCTAGGAAGGGCTCCAGCTCCTCCACCACGTAGAGGCGGTGGAAATGGGAGGCGAAATCGTGCAACAACCTCTCCGCAAAGGGGTAGACGAAGCCCAGCTTGAGTACGCTGGCCTCCGGGAACGCCTCCCGCGCGTACTGGTAACAGACGCCGGAGGTCACCAGCCCCACGCGGGTGGACCTCATCTCCACCCGGTTGTAGGGGGAGCCTTCCGCCTCCCTCGCCAGCCCCTCAAGGCGCCGGAGCAGCACCGGGTGGCGCAGACGGGCGTGCCCGGGGACCATCACCCGTTTGACGGCGTCCTTCCCGTAGGGCAGGTCCACCTCTTCCCTCTCGTCGCGGTAGCGCACCACGCTGCGGGAATGGCTCACCCTCGTCTCCAGGCGCAGCATGACTGGGGTGTCGTGCCTCTCGGAGAGCTCCAAGGCCGCCTTGACCATTTCGTATGTTTCCGCGCTGTCCGAGGGCTCGAGGATGGGAACCCCGGCCATGCGCGCGTAGAAGCGGCTGTCCTGCTCGTTCTGTGAAGAGTGCATGCCGGGGTCGTCCGCCACCGCCAGCACCAGCCCCGCGTTAACCCCGATATAGGGAAGGGTCATCCAGGGATCGGCGGCCACGTTGAGCCCCACGTGTTTCATGGCCACCAGGGTGCGCGCACCGCCCAGGCAGGAACCGATCCCCACCTCGAGGGCCACCTTCTCGTTGGGAGACCACTCGCAATATACCCCCGGATTTTTGGAAAGTTCTTCCAGAATCTCCGTGGAGGGCGTTCCCGGGTAAGCCGCCGCCACGCGCACCCCTGCGTGGTAAGCCCCCAGGGCCACCGCCTCATTTCCCGAAAGAAGGGCCCTTATCATCCCCTTCCTTTCTTTCCTGCCTGCGGGTGTTTTTCGAGGGCATTATAACACAGGGCCTCCTTCTGCCCTCCTGCCCGGGTTCAGAAACATGGTGGACACCCCCTATACTTGCTTTGTAGTAAGAAAAGCAGGGCAAGGAGGTGTCCATGAAAGGCAGTATAGGAACCACCACCGGCATCTATCATACAAGGCTTCCCCACCAGAGGAGAATAGAGCGAATGGCAAAGTGCCTGGACCTCTCCCGGGAGGCAAAAGTGAGGCTTGCCTGGCTGACCCACTACAAGAAGTACAAGAACGCCAGCGTGACCGCAAGGAGGTTCGGCATCTCCCGGACCACCCTCTACAAGTGGCTGAGAAGGTGTGAGAGGAGGGCCCCCCGGGGACTTCTGGACCTCCCCCGCACACCCAGAAGAAAAAGGGCCTCCCAGATACCCTGGCATACCGTCCAGCTCGTCTGCGACCTGCGTCGGGAGCACCCCGCCTGGTCCAGGCACAAGATAGCGGTGATCCTTGCAAGGGACCACGGCATCGCCCTCTCCTCCTCCACGGTGGGAAGGATCCTCAAGCGCAGGGGGTTCTACGACCGGAGGCTCTCGAAAAGGCGCAGGAAGGCCTCAAGGTGGCGTAAGAGGCGCCTGCGCTCGCAGCGCTGGATGAAAAACGCCTTCCCGGGATGCCTCATCCAGATAGACGCCAAGCACCTGCGTTTCGGGGGAAGGAAGTACTACCAGTTCACGGCCATAGACTGCTTCTCCCGCGTGGCCTTCTGCCGCGCCTGCTCCTCCGCGGGCTCCCGCTGCGCGGAGGCCTTCCTCTCCGAGCTCAAGGCGTACATGCCCTTCTCGCTTTTGGCGCTGCAGACGGGAGGCGGCTCGGAATTCTTGAGGCACTTCGACCGGGCCACCGAGGAGAAGCTCATCACCCACTTCTTCTCCCATCCCTCATGCCCCAAGGAGAACGCCTTCGTGGAGCGCAAGATCCAGACCACCAAGTACGAGCTCTGGGCCTTCCGGGAGGGGGAAGCGGTGCAGGAGCTTAACCAGATACTCGACGAGTGGAACTATGTTTACGATCGTGTGAGGCCCCACCAGGGCCAGGGGTATCTCACCCCCATGGAGTTCTTTAGCCTGTGGATGGAGGAATGCAAGGACAGGGGTGATGTGTTCACCATGTAGTGAACCGGGACAAGATATTGACAGAAAAATCGGTTCATGATACATATTTTCTTCAATAATCCGATATATCTGGAAAATGGGACGCAGCCGAGCGAAGATGCTCCGACGCCTCAACGGCGAGGTCGGAATAGAGCGAAGCTCTTGGAGCTATATCTGTAGGACTTTCAGCATTTCGCGGTGAAGGCCTTGCATGAGGAAGACGGCGTAAAAATCATGGGATAAGGGTGAGGGAGATTTTTAATTAAAATATGTAAAAATATGGAAATTTATCGAAGGGATGATATATCGAGAGGTCCGTTTATCCTTGTTGCGCGGCCTTTTTAATATGCCTGGTACCGCAGGTGGCGGGGGAAGCGTCCCCCTCGCTCGCTTGATGTAACGCGGGTTAATTATTCATGAAGAGGTTGGAGAAGTCGCCGAAAGGTCAAGGAACGGAGCGAGGAATGCCGCATGAAACGTAGCAGTGCTCGTGAGGAGTTAGCAGCCGAAGCGGTGTTTAAGTGCCCGGGGAGGAGCGGAAAGCGGTCTTACCACCGCGAGATCTTGGAACCCCCCACTTTCCTAGGTCGATTCCGCCTCCTCGGGCGCTTTTTTCTTATAGATCACCTGCGCCGTTTAATTGTCGTAGCGAGTTACGCGAATAGGAGGTGAAAAGTACGTGGAAAAGAAGGGTTTAACCAGGCGGCAGTTCCTGAAGTACGCCGGTGCCACCGCGGCCCTGCTGGGGCTGAGCGAGTCCCTCGTCCCGCAGATCGCCCAAGCCCTGGAGGAGCTCGTTTCCGGCAAGCCGCCGGTGCTCTGGATCCAGGGTCAGAACTGCACGGGTTGCTCCGTCTCCTTCCTCAACACAAACTATCCCATGGTTGCGGAGATTGTGCTGGACAAGCTCTCCGTGCGCTACCATCCCACGGTGATGGCCGCGGCGGGGGACAAGGCCTTCGGCGTGCTGGAGGAGGCGGCCAAGGGGCTGGCCGGGAAGTATGTGCTGGTGGTGGAGGGCCCCGTGCCCACCGCCGAGGGCGGCGAGTTCTGCACCTTCGGCCTGGAGAAGGAGACGGCCTCCCTCAACGGCCACCAGCGCCGCAAGGACAAGCCCATGACCGCCTGGATGGAGGAGCTGGTTCCCGGCGCCGCGGCGGTGGTGGCCCTGGGCAACTGCGCCTCATTCGGCGGCATACCGGCCGCCAACGCCTCGGTGACCGGCACCAAGCCGGTACAGGAGATCGTCAAGGAGATCGACAAGGACAAGCCGGTGATCAACATCGGCGGCTGCCCTTCCCACCCCGACTGGTTCGTGGGCACCGTCCTCGATTACCTCATCAACAAGAGGGTGCCCGAGCTCGACAGGTACAACCGCCCCAAGATGTTCTTCGGCAAGCTCATCCATGAGAACTGCGAGCGGCGCGCCGCCTTCGACGCCGGGCTCTTCCTCGAGGACTGGAACGATGACAACCCGGACATGAAGCTCTGCCTCTTCAAGCTGGGTTGCAAGGGCCCGGTGACCTACGCGGACTGCCCCACCCGCCGCTGGAACTCGGGGGTCAACTGGTGCGTGGGGGCCAACGCCCCCTGCCACGGCTGCGCCGAGCCCTCCTTCTACAAGGACCTCTCGCCCCTCTACGAGCCCCTGCCGGAGGTGCATTTCGCGGGCCTCACCCCTATGGTGGACACCCTCGGCTGGATCGGGGCCGCGGCCACCGCGGTGGGCATCGGGGCGCACTACCTGTACAAGCAACTCGGAAAGAAGGAGCCCGAGGGAGGTGAGTCCTGATGGCCCAGCTCATCAGCGTAGACCCGGTAACCCGCATCGAGGGACACCTCCGTATCGACGTGGAGGTGGAAGGCGGCGTGGTCAAGGACGCCTGGTCCTCGGGGACCATGTTCCGCGGCATCGAGATGCTCCTCAAGGGCAAGCACCCCTTCGATGCCCAGCAGGTAACGGAGCGCATCTGCGGCGTTTGTCCCCTGGTGCACGGCACAGCGGCCTCCTACAACCTGGATGACGCGCTGGGGGTGGAGCTCCCGGACAACGCCCGCCTCATCCGCAACCTGTGCCTGGGGGCCAACTTCATCCAGTCCCACATCCTGCACTTCTACCACCTGGCGGCCCTGGACTACGTGGACGTCACCGCGGTGGCACAGTACGCCGGGAACGACCCGGCGCTCCTGGCCCTCAAGGACAAGGTCGTGGCCCTGGTCAAGGCCGGGGACGTCTACCCCTTCCTGCCGCGTTACGAGTCCGACGACTACGTGAGCGACCCCGAGCTGGCCACCATCCTGGTCAGCCACTACGTGCAGGCCCTGGAGATGCGCAAGAAGGCCCAGGAGATGCTCTCCATCTTCTACGGCCGCATGCCCAGCTTCGTGGGTACCGTGCCCGGAGGCGTCACCGTGCACCCTTCGGTGTCCAACATCGCCGCCTTCCGGGCTCGCCTCTCCGAGCTGCGCGCCTGGATCGACAGCGTCTACGTGCAGGACATCGTCACCGTGGCCGGCGTCTCCGCATACGCGCCCTTCCTCACCGGGGGCGATTCCGGCGGAAACCACCTGGCGTACGGGGGGTTCGACCAGGACTCCAAGGGTTCCGAGAAATTCCTGCCGCGCGGGGTCATCTTCGGCAACAACGTGGCTGGCGTCGGGGAGTTCGACGAGGAGAAGCTCACCGAGTCGGTTAAATACTCGTGGTACAAGGACGAAACCGACTGGTTGCATCCCAAGGAGGGAAAGACCGATCCCGACGTACACAAGGAAGGCTCTTACACTTTCCTCAAAGCCCCACGCTATGACGGCAAGCCCATGGAGGTAGGCCCCATGGCCCGCATGCTGGTCCTGGCCGGGCTGGAGCTCTCCGGCAAGAGGAAGGAGAAGAAGCTCATGCCTCTTGTGGAGAGCCTGGGCTTGGGGGGCGCCGTTGACGCCTGCGTTAAGGCGGGAAAGTTCGGCATCCTGCCCCGCCACGCCATGCGCGCCCTGGAGTGCAAGCTCCTGGCCGATGAGATGGACAAGTGGCTCGATGAGCTCAAGCCCGGGGAGAAGATATGGGACAAGAAGGACATCCCGGGCGAGTCTTACGGACGTGGGCTGGTGGAAGGTCCACGTGGGGCTCTCGGGCACTGGATCCATATCAAGGGCAAGGTCATCGATAACTACCAGTGCATCGTCCCCACCACCTGGAACGCGGCGCCGAGGGACAAGAACGGCAACCGGGGCCCCATCGAGACGGCCCTCCTGGGCTTGCCGGTTCCCGACGCGGAGAACCCCATCAACGTGGTACGCTGCGTGCGGTCCTTCGATCCCTGCCTAGCCTGCGCCATCCATGTCATCCACCCCGAGCACAACGGCGTCAGGGAATTCCGCGTCGTGTAAGGAGGGGAGATCCCTATGAAGGAGAAGATAAGCGTACCAGGCCCGGCGAAGGCCATGTACGCCGCCTACCTGAGCGCGCTGGCGGTGTCCATCTACGCCGGGTTCAACAATTTCCACCCCTTCCTCTCGGGATGGAAATATCCCTGGCAGATGGGGATCGCCAAGAACCTGGGGCTGGCTTCCATCTGGGTGGTGGCCCTTACCGCCGGGGTATACCTCTACTATTCCACGCTGGGCAGGCCCAAGGGATGGAGCGAGCCGCTGGGGGCCTTCCGGGCCATCCTGGCCCTGCTGGCCATCTGGTACTTCCTGGTGAGCTTCGCGGTCTACGACCCCAACGGGTGGCTGCGCGGCCTGGTAGGTGGGCTGGGGGGCATAGCCGGCACCTGGAAGGTCTATTCCGTCTTCCTGTGGATCGTGCTGCTCCTCAACGTCATCTACGTGTACGCCCGCTGGGCCAAGTCGGAGCGCTTCCCGCGCCTGAGGGCCACGAGCAGCGGAGAGGGGGTGAGCTGAGATGTCAGGGAAGGCCACCTACAAGACCTTCAAGGGAGGCATACACCCTCCCTACAACAAGGAACTGGCCTCTGGAAAGGCCATCCAGGCCGCTCCCCTGCCGCGCGAGGTGTTCATCCCCTTGCAGCAGCACATCGGCGCGCCCAACGAGCCGCTGGTGGGTCCCGGCGACCGCGTGGAGCTGGGCCAGAAGATCGGCTCCAACGAGGCCTTCGTCTCGGCTCCCGTGCATTCGCCGGTGGCGGGGACGGTGAAGGAGATCGCGGATGTCGCCGGTTTCACGGAGGCCAAGGTGAAGTGCGTGGTGATCACGCCCGACGCCGAACAGCCCGGATTCGCCAAACAGAACAGGGATGTCACCGCCCTTTCCGACGAGGATATACGCAGCATCGCCCGCGAGGCGGGGCTGGTGGGCATGGGAGGCGCCGCTTTTCCCACCCACGTCAAGCTCACGCCCCCCAAGGACAAGCCGGTGGACACGGTTATCATCAACGCCTGCGAGTGCGAGCCCTTCCTCACCTGCGACCACCGCGTCATGCTGGAGCGCCCCCACGACCTGGTGCAGGGCTTGAAACTCCTCGTGAGAGCGGTGAACGCCAAGAAGGGGGTCATAGGCATCGAGGCCAACAAGATGGACGCCGTGGACGCCGTGCGCGATGCGGCCAAGGGGGAAGGCGGCATCGAGGTGGAGATCCTCGAGGTCAAATACCCGGAAGGGGCGGAGAAGATGCTCATCTACGCCCTGACGGGCCGCAAGGTCCCCCCGGGCAAGCTCCCCTCCGAGGTGGGGTGCCTGGTCCAGAACGTGGGCACGGCGGTAGCCCTCTTCGAGGCCGCTGCCTGGGGAAAACCGCTCTACGAGCGGGTGCTCACCGTGACCGGCCCCGGGATCAAGGAGCCCGGCAACCTGCTGGCCCGCATCGGCACCCCCATCTCCGTTCTCATCGAGGCGTGCGGCGGTTTTGTCGGCAGCCCGGGCAAGGTGATCATGGGTGGTCCCATGACGGGTTGGGCGCAACCGGATACCAAGGCCCCCATCGTCAAGGGCACTTCGGGGATCGTGGTGCTTACCCCGGAGACGGTTGACGTGGGCACAGAGGAGGAATGCGTCCGCTGCGGCAAGTGCGTGGACGTCTGCCCCATGTTCCTCATGCCCAACTTCATCGTGCAGTCCGTGAAGAAGGGACAGTGGGACAGGGCGGAGATGTGGGGAGCGCTGGACTGCTTCGAGTGCGGCTGCTGCTCCTTCACCTGCCCCGCCTACATCCCCCACGTCGATTACGTGCGCAGGGCGAAGACCGAGATCGCGGCCTTGAAGAGGAGATAGGGGAGGTGATGATAGTGGCGGAAAAGATGCTGGTCACCGTCTCTCCTCACCTGCACAAGAAGGACGAGACCATAGAGCGCGCGATGAAAGACGTGCTCATCGCGCTCACCCCGGCCGCGGTCTGGGCCCTTGTCGTATTCGGGTTCAACGTGGTCTACATACTCGCGGTGAGCTGCATCACCGCGGCCCTTTCCGAGGTGATCATGCGCAAGCTCCTCAAGCGCAAGGCGACCCTCAGGGATTACAGCGCCATGGTCACCGCGGTGCTCTTCGCCTTCCTGCTGCCGCCGACCACGCCGCTGTGGGTGGTGGCCATAGGGGCCTTCCTGGCGGTGGGCATCGGCAAGGAGCTCTTCGGGGGCCTGGGCAAGAACCCCTTTAACCCCGCCATCTTCGGCCGGTTGCTGCTCTGGTTCTCGCCCCTGGCCGTCTACACCACCAAGTTCGTGGAGCCCTTTTTCTGGAAGACGTCCGGGTTCTTCACCCCCATCGCCACCAGCATCAACGAGGGCGCGGTGGGAAGGGTGGTTTACAAGACCATGGCCGGCAACCCGGTGGATATCGCCACCGCTGCCACGCCCCTCTCCCTGCTCAAGTCGGGCAAGTGGCTCCCGGACATGGTGGCCGGCCCCACGCCGGTGGGCGCCACCTGGGTGACCTCCGGGGGGAAGCCCTCCTTCTGGTCCCTTTTCCTGGGGGCCAAGAGCGGGTGCATCGGCGAGGTGTGCATCCTGGCCCTCATCATCGGCGGGGCTTACCTCCTGTGGCGCGGGACCATCGACTGGCGCATCCCGGCGGGGATTATCGGTACCCTGTTCCTCCTCACCCTGGTCACCTGGTACCATCCCGTTTACAACCTCTTCTCGGGAGGCCTGTTCCTGGGCGCCTTCTTCATGGCCACAGACTGGGTGACCAGCCCGGTGAGCAAGCGGGGGAAGTGGATATTCGCCGTCGGCATAGGGGCCACGGTGTTCATCCTGAGGTTCTGGAGCCTGCGCCCCGAGGGAGTGGCCCTGGCTATCTTCTTCTGGAACATCGGTACGCTGGTCATAGACCGCTACATCGCGGTGCCGAGATTCGGCGAGGTGGGGAACAAGGTGTTCAACCAGCTCCCCGCCCTTCCAGAACCGGCCCCCGAGCCGGCCAAGAAGCGGGCATAGGTATAGCGAGGGGGCTCCGCAGGCGGGCGGGGCCCCCTCTTATTTGGGTTGTGGCTCCGTGGTAAAGGTACCCTGTGGGCCATCGGGCGGCGGGGAACGCCGCGGAATGGTCCGGCGCCCGTGCCTTGCGTGGCGGGAGAGCCCATGCGGTGATGGCCTGCTGCCGGGCTATACGCACGGCGGCGGAGCCCGTCAAGCCCCCGGAGGGATAAGGCGTTCACGGGGCGCGGGGAAAACGGGGCCCCGTGGAAGGTTGCCTTCGGCCCCCGCGGGCAAGGAGGCGGGCGCGGGTAGAGTTCTTCGTGACCGGGAGGTGGAGGAGGATATGCCGGGTTGCGTGGTGATAGGCATCGGAAACCTCCTCCACGGAGACGACGGGTTCGGCATCCACGCCGTGCGCTTGCTGCGGGGAAAGTTGCCCGAAGAGGTGGAGCTGGTGGAGGGAGGGGTGCTGGGCCTGGACCTCTTGCCGTACCTCGAGGGAAAGAAAAAGGCCATCTTCATAGATGCCCTGGATATCGGGGAGGATGCGGGGGCCGTTTACCGCTTCTCCCCGGACCAGGTTAAGCAGAGGCCGGCAGGCCCCCCGCTGTCCGTGCACGACCTCGGTCTCTACGAGCTGGTTAACGCCGCTCAACTCCTGGGACAGTGCCCGCGCAGTATCATCTTCATCGCGGTGCAGGTGAAAGGGGTGGAGTTGGGAGGCGAGCTCTCCGAGGAAGTGCGCGCCGCGCTCCCCACCGTGTGCCGAATGGTACGCGAGGAGGTGCAAACCGGCCGGTGAAGGCGGACGGCCTGGCCCGCTTGAGGATAGAGGTCACGGGCATAGTGCAGGGAGTCGGCTTCCGCCCTTTCGTATACCGCCTGGCGAAGGAGCACGGGGTATCAGGGTGGGTGGAAAACACTTCCGGCGGAGCCCGCATCGTCGCCTGCTTGCCCGAGGAGAAGCGGAGCCGGTTTCTCGACGAGGTTGTCCTGAAGGCTCCCCCCGCCGCGATCATCGACGGCATCCGCTGGGAGGAGCTGGACAGCGCGGAAGTGCCGCCACGCGGCGGTTTCGAGATACGGGAGAGCTCTCGCGAGGGGGAAAGGTCGGCGCTGGTGTCGCCCGACCTTGCCACCTGCGGGGACTGCCTCGGGGAGATGCTGGATCCCTCTGACCGCCGTTACCGCTACCCCTTCACCAACTGCACCAACTGCGGCCCCCGCTTCACCATCATCGCCGATATCCCCTACGACCGCCCCCACACTACTATGGCAAAATTTACCATGTGCTCCGATTGCGAAAGGGAATACCACAATCCCTCCAACCGCCGCTTCCACGCCCAGCCCAACGCCTGCGCCGCGTGCGGGCCTCGCCTGTGGCTGGAGGACGCCGCGGGGGCGGTCCTGCCCGGAGACCCGATCGCCCTGGCAGCCGGGGCCCTGCTCGCGGGAAAGATCGTGGCCGTCAAGGGCCTGGGCGGCTTCCAGCTGGCCTGCGACGCCACCTCGGACAAGGCGGTCTCGCGCCTGCGTGAGCGCAAGCGCCGTTATGCGAAGCCGCTGGCGGTCATGGTGAGGGACGTGGAGGAGGCGGTGAGATACTGCCATGTCGGGGACGAGGAACGGAGGCTGCTTTCCTCCCCGCGCGCCCCCATAGTACTCATGCGCGAAAGGGAGGGCTCCCCTCTCTCCAGGGAGGTGGCCCCGGGCCTCTCCGACCAGGGGATCTTCCTCCCCTATACGCCCGTGCACCACCTCCTCCTCCGGGAGGCGGGCATTCCCCTGGTCATGACCAGCGGGAACGTGAGCGAGGAGCCCATCGCCAGGGAAAACGCGGAAGCCCGCCGCCGGTTGGCGGGGATAGCCGACTACTTTCTCCTCCACGACCGGGACATCCTGGTGAGGTACGACGACTCCGTCACCTCCGTGCTCCTGGGCCGTGAATACCCCCTAAGGAGGGCGAGGGGTTACGCCCCCTTCCCCGTGATCCTGGAGGAAGACCGCGGGGTGGAGGTGCTGGCCCTGGGCGCCGAGCTGAAGAACACTTTCTGCTTCCTCCGGGGGAGGCACGCCTTCCTGAGCCAGCACGTCGGCGACCTGGACAACCAGGAGACCCTGCGCCATTTCGAGGAGGCTATGGATTCCATCCGGCGCCTCTTCTCATTGCGGCCACGGCTGGTGGCCCATGACCTCCACCCGGATTACCTCTCCACCCAGATGGCGGAGGAGTACGGCCTGCCGCGCGTGGCGGTGCAGCACCACCACGCCCACGTCGCGGCCTGCCTGGCGGAGAACGGCGTCGGGGGCAAGGTGATCGGGGTATCCTGGGACGGGACGGGGTACGGGCCGGACGGCACCGTATGGGGGGGCGAGTTCCTCGTCTGTGACGAGGCGGAATACGCGAGGGCGGGGCACCTTTTCCCCTACCCCATGCCGGGAGGGGAGCTGTGCGCGAGGGACCTGGTGCGCATGGCCTTCGGGGTCATCCGGGAAGCGGCCGGGAGCGAGGAGGAGGCCGCGGGCCTCTTTTCCCGCATCTTCCCGGAAGACAGGGCCCGGGCGCGGCAGCTGCAGGCCCAGTTGCGGAGCGGCCTTAACGTTCCCTATACCTCGAGCGCCGGGCGGCTGTTCGATGCCGTGGCCGCCCTGGTGGGCCTGAGGTTGCAGGCCCGTTACGAGGGGCAGGCGGCCTGCGAGCTGGAAGCGCTCGCCTCCGGCGTGCCCGTCAGCGCCGGCAGGTTCCGCTACCCGTTGGAGATGTTGGACAGGGGTGGGGTGAGGGTGTGGGACACGCGGCCGCTGGTCCTGGCCGTGGTCGATGACCTTGGTAAGGGCGTGGACAAGCCCGCCATCGCGGCCGGATTCCACCTCTCCCTCGCCAGGGGGATCGTGGAGATGTGCCGGGCCATAAGAGAGGACACGGGCCTGGAAAGGGTGGCCTTGAGCGGAGGGGTTTTCCAGAACCGCCTGCTCACCCCCATGGTGGTGGAGGGGCTGAAGGACGATGGTTTTACCTGCCTTCTGCATCGGCGCGTGCCATGCAACGACGGCGGGATTTCCCTAGGCCAGGCGGTGGTGGCGGCGGGGCGCTGGGAGAGAGGCCTCCTCTCGCCGGATTGAGGGTTTCCGGCGCGGTGCGTCGTCGGTGATGCCCGCGGCGGGGCAGCCTGGGTCACCCGGCGGGGAAGCGGCGCTCTCCGGCGTGGAGACGCGCCGTGCGCGCGGGGCATTGCGTACCGCGAGCCCCCGTTAATAAAATCTACTCCTGGACCTTTTCCGGGAAGGAATTGCCCGCGGGCCCGGGAAAGCGGCGGCACCGGGAGCGCGGCGGCGTGGACGGTATGCCCCCTGGATACGAGCGCCGGTGTCCCGGAGCCGTTTGCAGGTGGGCGAGGAAGCGGGGAAACGGGAATGGAGGACGACATGTGCCTGGCGGTGCCCGCTGAGGTAGTGGAGCTGATGGCGGAAGAGATGGCCCTGGTCGAGACGGGCGGGGTCCGCAAGGTGGTGAGCATCATGCTCCTGGAAGGCGTGCAGGAGGGCGACTTCGTCCTGGTGCACGCGGGGTTCGCCCTGGAGAAGGTGGACCGCGAGGAGGCCGAAAGAACGTTGGCCCTCTTGGAGGAGGCCGCGGAATCTGGCCCCCTTTTCCAGTGAGGCAGGCGCCGCGCGGGGCGTTGCGAGGCGTGCGCGACGGCCGTGGCGGGAAAGGCGGGAAGGTGAAGTACCTCGACGAGTTCAGGTCCCCGGAGCTCATAAAGGGCCAGCTCGGCCGGTTGAGAGAGCTGGCGGGAGGCGGCACTTTCATGGAGGTGTGCGGCACGCATACCGTGGCAGTTTCCCGCGCCGGGCTCAGGCCCCTGCTCTCGCCGCAGGTGGAGCTGGTGTCCGGTCCCGGCTGCCCGGTATGCGTCACCTCGGAGCGCGACATGGGGAGGGCCATAGCGCTGGCCCACGCCGATGGCGCCATCCTCGCCACCTTCGGGGACATGATGCGGGTGCCGGGCCCGCGGGGGACCCTCATGGAGGCCGCGTCCAGGGGAGCGGAGGTGAGGGTAGTCTACTCCCCCCTGGATGCGGTGCGCCTGGCGGAGGAGCATCCGCGTCGCAGGGTGGTCTTCCTGGGCGTGGGGTTCGAGACCACGGCGCCCACGGTGGCCGCGGCGGTGCTCCTGGCGGAAGAAAAGGGGCTGCAAAACTTCTACGTGCTCAGCCTGCACAAGCTTATCCCCCCCGCCCTGAGGGCCCTGGTTAATATGGAAGATTTTACCATAGATGGCTTTCTGCTTCCCGGCCACGTCAGCGTGGTGCTGGGTTCGGAGGCCTACCGGTTTCTTCCCCGCGATCACGGCATGCCCTGCGCCATCGCCGGTTTCGAGCCGGCAGACATACTGCGCGCCCTCTACCTCCTGGTGCGCATGAAACAGGAGGGAAAGCCCGCGGTGGTCAACGAATACTCCCGCGCCGTCCGCCCGGAGGGCAACCGCAAGGCGCGCGAGGCCATGGCTCGCGTCTTCCGCGAGGCGGACGCGGAGTGGAGGGGGCTGGGCGTCATTCCCGGGAGCGGGCTGGTCTTGCGGGAGGGGTTTTCGGGGCGCGACGCGGCCAACTGGGAAGTGGAGGTTCCGGAGCCGGTTGAGCGGAGAGACTGCCGTTGCGGCGAGATCCTGTGCGGTAGGGCAAAGCCCCCGGAATGCCCCCACTTCGCCCGCTCCTGCACCCCGGAAAGCCCCCTGGGGCCCTGCATGGTTTCCAGCGAGGGCACCTGCGCCTCCTATTACCTCTACGAGACGCGAGAGGGGGAGTGAGGTGGCCGGGAAGGTGATCACCATGGCCCATGGGGGAGGTGGTTCGCGCATGCTCGACCTGCTGCGGGAGACCGTCTTCCCCGCCCTTGGAGAGGAGGTGCTCCTCGAGGCCGAGGACGCCGCCGCCCTCGCTTTCCCGGGGCAAGAGCCCGGCTCACGCCTGGCCTACACCACCGACTCTTTCGTGGTCAAGCCGCTTTTCTTTCCCGGCGGGGACATCGGCAAGCTGGCGGTATGCGGGACGGTGAACGACCTGGCCATGCGGGGCGCGCGCCCGCTCTACCTGACCCTGGGGTTCATCCTCGAGGAAGGGTTATCATTCCAGATGCTGGAAAAAGTGCTGGCGTCCATCGGGAGATGGGCGGGGGAAGCAGGCGCGCGCGTGGTGGCCGGGGACACCAAGGTGGTGGAGAGGGGGGCCGCCGACGGGATGTACGTCAACACCTCGGGCGTTGGGCTCATCCCCGCGGGGAGGGAGGTGTCGATAAGGGGTGCGCGGCCGGGCGACGTCCTCCTGGTGAACGGCTGCCTGGGAGACCACGAGGCCTCCGTTATCAGCCGCCGGGAGGATTTCGATTTCCGGCTTGACGTGGAATCGGACTGCGCGCCCCTTAACGGGCTGGTGGAGGCCATGCTGGAGGCGGGAGAGGTGCACGCCCTGCGTGATCCCACCCGGGGCGGCCTCGCTGCATCCCTCAAGGAGATGGCTTTCTCCTCCGGCCTTTCCCTGGAAGTGGCGGAGGAGGATATCCCCGTCAGGGAAGGGGTGAGGGCTTTCTGCGAGATGCTGGGGCTGGACCCGCTGTTCCTGGCGAACGAGGGAAAGCTCCTGGCGGCGGTGCCCGAGAAGGAAGCGCACGCAGTGCTCTCCGCCATGCGCGGGCATCCCCTGGGACGGGAAGCCGCGCTTATCGGGCGCGCGGCGGCAGGTCGCAAAGGGGAGGTGAGCATCATCACGCCCCTGGGATCGAGGCGGCTGCTGCGCATGCCCTCCGGGGAGCACTTCCCCCGCATCTGCTGAGCGGCACGGGTGCCGTGCAGCCGTCCCTCATGGGGGAAGCCAATCGACGATGGCGGCGGCGGCAACCCTTTCGCTCCCTCCCGGGGAGCGGTCCTTTTGCGGGGCGGTCCTCCCGCGGGGAATCTTAGGCGAGAGGGCCGCGTGCGCCGCTTCACCCGCCCTTCATCATCTCCC
>CAKZMC010000088.1 GCA_937128055.1 uncultured Actinomycetes bacterium
CATCGCGCGGGCCTTGCGCCTCAACGAGGACCTCACCGAGGCCATCGCCCTGGGCCACGATCTTGGACACACCCCCTTCGGCCACATGGGGGAGGAGGCCTTCCGCGACCTGACCCCCACCCCCTTCCGCCACAACGAGCAGAGCCTGCGGGTGGTGGAGAAACTGGAGTACGACGGGAAGGGCCTGAACCTTACCTGGGAGGTGAGAGACGGCATACTCAACCACACGGGAAAGAGCCCGCCCCCGGCCACCCTCGAGGGGAGGGTGGTGCGCATCGCCGACCGCATCGCCTACGTGAACCACGACATCGACGATGCGGTGCGGGCCGGCATCCTCACGGAGTCGGAGCTTCCCCGCGCGAGCGTTGAGGTCCTGGGCGACCGCCACAACCAGCGCATAGACACCCTGGTGAGGGACATGGTGGATGCGAGCCGCGGCGGGGACGACATCCGGCAGAGCGAGGCGGTGGCCGCCGCCCTGGACGAGCTGCGCGACTTCCTGTTCGAGAGGGTCTACGTGGGTTCGGTGGCCAAGCAGGAGGAGGACAAGGCGGTCATGGTCCTGCGCAGCCTCTTCCATTTCTACCTGGAGAACCCGGAGGAGATGCCCGAGGAATTCCGCCGCGGCCCGGATGACCTGCGGGTGAGGGTCTGCGACTACGTGGCGGGCATGACCGACCGTTACGCCATGCGCAAGTATCACGAGCACTTCCTCCCCCACGTGTGGGTGGGGGACCTTTAGGGGGCGGGTCAATGGCGAGGGGCAGGATCAGGGACGAGGACATCGAGCGCCTGCGGGAGCAGGTGGACATCGTCGAGGTCATCTC
The DNA here is from genome assembly GCA_937128055.1 of uncultured Actinomycetes bacterium. Lineage (GTDB taxonomy): Bacteria > Actinomycetota > Geothermincolia > Geothermincolales > RBG-13-55-18 > JACIXC01. The sequence continues at coordinate 828 of CAKZMC010000088.1, forward strand.
CGATTATGTGCAGTTGAAGAAGGCGGGGCGCCTCTTCAAGGGCCTCTGCCCCTTCCATGACGAGAAGACGCCGTCGTTCATGGTGGATCCCGCCAAGCAGCTCTACCACTGCTTCGGGTGCGGGGAGGGCGGCAATGTCTTTACCTTCCTGCGCAAGAAGGAAGGCCTGGAGTTCCGCGAGGCGGCGGAAAGGCTTGCTTCCCGCGCCGGCTTCACCCTCCGTTACCAGGGGGTGAGCAGGGAAGCCGCGGGGGCGGAGAGTCGGCGCACGCGGCTGTACCGCGTCAACCAGTGGGCGGCCGATGCCTACCACCGCGTTCTCACCGAGGGAGAGACGGGGAGGAACGCGAGGGAGTACCTGGCATCCCGGGGCATCGGCGAGGAGGCCGTGCGACAGTTCAGGCTCGGTTACGCCCCCGCACGCTGGGATTTCCTTTACCGCCAGGCCTTGCGCAGCGGCTTCGAGGCCGCCGACTTCCTCGCTGTGGGCTTGGGGTTGCAGGGTGAGAAGGGGACCTATGACCGCTTCCGGGACCGGGTCATCTTCCCCATCCACGACCTGCAGGACAGGGTGATCGCCTTCGGCGGCAGGGCGATGGGCCAGGCACAGCCCAAGTACCTCAATTCGCCCGAGACCGCCATCTACGTCAAGAGCCGCCACCTTTACGCCCTCAACCTCGCCCGCCGAGAGATCGTGAGCCGGGGGTACGCCGTGCTGGTGGAGGGCTACACGGACGTCATCTGCCTCTGGCAGGCAGGCGTGCGCAACGCGGTTGCTACCCTGGGCACCGCGCTGGGGGAAGAGCACCTGCGGCTTCTCTCCCGCCTCACGCAGAAGGTGATCCTGGCCTTCGACGCCGACCGGGCGGGCATCGGCGCCAGCGAGCGGGGGCTGGATTTCTACGGGGATTTCGACCTCGATCTGCGGGTGATGCTCCTCTCGGAAGGCATGGATCCCGCGGATTTCGTGGCTGCGGAGGGGCCTCAGGGATTCCTGGAGAGGGTGGAGCAGAGCGTGCCGCTGGTGGATTTCTGCGTGGAGAAGGCGCTGCGGGAGCACGATCCGGCGGACACCAATTCCCGCCTGCGGGGCGTGCGAAGGGCCGTCCACCTGGTTGCCGGCCTGGGCAGGGATATCGACCACGAGCGCTACGTGAAGGAGATAGCCGACTGGGCCGGCTCGAGTTACCAGGCGGTTTATGAGTTGTACGACCGGGCCCGGGGCAGGGGCCCCGGCGTGGCCGCCGCCGAGAGAAGCATAGCCGTCCCGCCGCAACTGCGGGCGGAAAGGGAACTATTGCGCCTCCTCCTGCATCATCCATATATGATCAACCGCGTGAGGGACGGTCTCGACCCGGCCTTGTTCGAGGACGTGGACTCCCGCAACATCCTCCAGGCGCTGCTGGAGGCGCCCGCGGATCTTCAGGGCGATGCGGCGGATGGCCGTGGCAGCGGGGGAGGGGCACCGGGCAGCGCGGCGGAGTCATCGGGCCGCGGTGGCGAGAGCCTGGTTTCCTTGGCGGTGGATACCCTGCAGTCGGAGCGGGCACGCAATGTGGCGACCGCGTTAATTTTCGACGAAAGTGGGAATCTTGATAATATGGGCGCGGACGAGGCTTTCGCGATGTATAATGATTTGCTGGCATCGCTGAAGGAATTCTATTTCGAGCGTCAAATAAGGAGATTGAAAAAAGAGCTGGAAACACTCTCCTCCGCTCCCCACCGGGATCACGAGCGCGAGCAGGAGCTATCGGAGGAGATTTACGCGCTTGAGCGCCTGAAAAGGCAGGTCAGGTAGGGGATGCGTTGTCTTACCGGAAGCTAAAGGGTACGAAGTTTTTTCTCGATTATTCATGAGAAACCCTATTTTCAGGTGATCGCTGTGGAGGACTGGAAAGATCTCGACTACGACGAGATAAAGGAATTGCTCTCCAAGGGGCAGGGGCGCGGGATCCTCACGCAGGATGAGATAAGCGAGTCCCTGCAGGGGCTGAGCCTTACCCCGGAACAGATCGACCACCTCTACGTCCTGCTGGACGAGTTGAACGTGGAGGTGGTGGACGGCCCTTCCGCCGAGAGCCTGCACGAGCTGGAGGAGGAGGAAGAGGCAGGGGAGAGCAAGGTCGCCAGCCTGGAGAAGGACCTCGAGCTGGCGGGGAAGGCCCCCACCAACGATCCCGTGCGCATGTACCTCAAGGAGATCGGCAAGGTCCCGCTGCTCACCGCGCAGGAGGAGGTGGAGCTGGCCAAGCGCATCGAGGCCGGCGAGGAGGCCTCCGCAAAGCTGCGCGAGGCGGGGGACAAGCTCAGCCGCGAGGAGAAGCGGGCCCTGAGGCGCCAGGAGAGGTCGGGCCAGGAGGCCAAGCGCAAGCTGGTGGAGGCCAACCTGCGCCTGGTGGTCTCCATCGCCAAGCGCTACGTGGGAAGGGGTATGCTCTTCCTGGACCTCATCCAGGAAGGGAACCTCGGCCTCATTCGCGCGGTGGAGAAGTTCGATTTCCGCAAGGGTTACAAGTTCTCCACCTATGCTACCTGGTGGATCAGGCAGGCCATAACGCGCGCCATAGCCGACCAGGCGCGCACCATCCGCATTCCCGTGCACATGGTGGAGACGATAAACAAGCTCATACGCGTGCAGCGGCAGCTGCTGCAGGAGCTGGGGAGGGAGCCGACCCCCGAGGAGATCGCCGAGCGCATGGAGCTTACCCCGGAGAAGGTGCGCGAGATCATCAAGGTTTCCCAGGAGCCTGTCTCCCTGGAGACCCCCATAGGCGAGGAGGAGGATTCCCACCTGGGGGATTTCATCGAGGACTCCGACGCGGTGGTCCCCGTGGACGCCGCCTCCTTCATCCTCCTGCAGGAGCAGTTGGAGGACGTGCTTAATTCGCTCAGCGAGCGGGAAAGGGAGGTCATCCGCCTCCGCTTCGGCCTCACCGACGGCCATCCCCGCACCCTGGAGGAAGTGGGCAGGGAGTTCGGCGTGACGCGCGAGCGCATCCGGCAGATCGAGTCCAAGACCCTGGCCAAGCTGCGCCACCCCACCCGCTCCGCCAAGCTCCGCGACTACCTCGAATAAATGAGAGAAGACCAAGGGAGAGGCTCCGCCCCTCCCTTGACCCTCCCCAGACATACTTTGGGGTCAAACCGCGTTTATGTCTGAGAGGGGTCGTTCCTGGGGATGGAGTGCGTCTCGGCCCTCTGGACGGGCCTTCGCCGCACCCATCCCCCGCAAGGGAGAGACCCCTTCTTCTTACGGCCCGGGACGGCGTGCAGTGGCCTCGCTCAGCAGGCTGCGCTGCGACCGACTCGGCGGTTCCCGGGCAAGTCGGGTGGAGATCCGTCCTTCTTCCGGCCCGGAGCCATTGGGTAACGGTCTCGCTACGCGGTTTTCAGCGGACGATCTGCAGGACGGTTATCTGCGGCGGGGCGTAGTTGGAGACGAAGAGTCGCTCCCCCCTCGCGTCCACGGCCAGGCCTATGGGCTTTGAGGTGGCGTAGGTGAAGACCTGCTTGCGGGCGGCGATGTCCACGCACCCCACCGTCCCGTCGTCGTAGTTGCAGACGAAAAGATAGGCACCGTCCGGGGTGATGTCCAGCGTGCGCGCCATCCTGCCCACCTTGATAGTGGCCAGCGTGGATCCCGACAGGCGGTCGATAACGGTGACCGTCCCCGGGGCGTTGTTGCTCACGTAGAGCGTGTTGCCGTCGGGGGAGAGGACCAAGTGGCGCGGGTTCTGGCCGCAGGGGATCTGGCGGGCCACCACGTGGCCCGCGGCGACATCCACCTCGGTCAGGGCGCTCCCCCCCATAATGCAGATATAGAGCCGATCCCCCTGCGGCGAGAAACACATGCCGCGCGGCGTGCCGTACACGGGGATATCCTTAAGCCTGGCCCTGGCCGCAGCGTCGATCACCGTCACCGTGTTCGAGTTCCAGTTGGCCACGTAGACCCACCTCCCATCGGGGCTCACCGCAACCTCCTTGGGGATGCTCCCGGTGGGCACCGACCCTACGATCGCCCCGGATTCCGTGTCCACTATCACCACCTTGGAGGAATTGTAGAGGGAAACCCATGCATAGCGCCCGTCGGGCGAGAAGTCCGTTTCCACCGGCTCGTCCGGCAGGGGGATCACCATGAGCTTCTGGTAAGTTATGGCATCGAAGATAAAGTTCTTGTGGGCGTAGAGATCGTTGACGAAGATACGTCCTCCGCCGGGCATGAGTTCCACCGACTTGGGGCCGGCCTCCACGTACAGCGTGGTGAGGGGCCGCAGGGCGGTTACGGGTCCCGTGGCGAAGGCCGGGATCTCCTCCTGCACGGCCTCCTCCTCCTGCGCGGCCTCCTCCGCCTGCGCCTCCTCCGCCTCCGCCTTCTCCGTTTCCGTCAGGCTTCCCCGCGAGGCGCTGCATGCCGCGAGCGAGAGCACCAGGAAGATAGCCAAGACCGGCAGGATCGAACGATATAGCCTGGCAAAATGCATGCCCTTCCCTCCGCTCCCGTTATCTTCCACGCTCACCCTCTCTCTCCTATATATGTTTCTCTAGGCCTTGCCATAACCACGCCAGGACCCTCCCCGCGTGGTCGCTCCACCCTAATCCCAACCCAAACCCCCACCGTGATAACCCATCACTGCCCGCGTCCTTGCGCCCGCCGCTGCCGCCCGTCACCCCGCCCTTTGCCTTAAACGGATCCATCCCGGCACGATGAGGAAGGCGTAGCGCAGCGCGAAAGGCGCATAGAAAGGATAGAGCGCCAAGCCCAGGCGGCTCCCCGCCAGCATGCCCCAGGGATGCGTCAGTTCGATGAGGCGGCGGTTGATATAGTTCAATTTCCAGAAACGGTTGATGCGTTGGAATTCATGCCGCGCCTTCTCGGGCTGCTCCGCGGCCATGGCCGCGATGGTTCCCGAGACCAGGGCCCCGTGGACGCCGAAGAGGAACACGGGATCCTGGGCCCCGGCCAGGGTTCCCGCCAGGATGAACTTCTCGTGGAACAGCCGCGGGTTGGAAAAAGATGCCATAGGAAGGACTCCCACCTCCGGCTCATGCCACGCGGGAAATTCGATACCCTCGACCTCCGCCAGCGTGGCCCGGAACCACTGCTTGGCCTCGCTGCTGAGGGGGCGCTTGCGCTGGAAGAGCAGCGCCCCCGCCGTACCGTTTACGGTGGAGAAAAAACCGTAATCCCAGGTGTGCCGGTCCATGTAGATGATCACCCGGGGGCCGTCGTAGCCCTCCGCTCCCATGCCCTGGCCGATGAGGCCGTAGACCGGCACGTGGGGCAAGCCCAATACGCGGTAGGTGTCGGGGAAGAGTCCGGTGGCCAGGATGGTCCCGGGCGGGAGGCCCGCAAAGTCCTTGCGCGTCTTCAATGGGTGGTTGAACTCGAAGCTCACCCCCTCCTCCTCGGCTATGCGGTAGAGCCGCATGTCCAGTGAGGAATCGCGCGGGCCCCTCTCCACCAGGAAGGCGGGCACGTTGGAGGGCAGGGTGATGTCGTGGCGTTTCCCGAAGCTGTACACGCGTATGCCGGGTATGGGGTCGCAGGCCGGCGCAATGTCCAAGCCCGTGTAACTGCAGAGTTCTTCCAGCTCCATGGGCGTGCCGTCGGCCATGACGTAACTGAAGTCCCCCGCGGGCAAGTCCCGCGCCGGACCGCCCACGCCGTCGCGCCTTTCCAGCACCCTGACCTCGTGGCCGCGCCGGCGCAGGTTGATGGCGGCCGTGAGCCCCGCGAGCCCCGCTCCCACCACGACCTTCTCGCCCATATTACTACCTGCCTCATGCCTGCTTACCGAAGGGCGCCGCATTTACGGAGTCCATGACGAGCCTTTCACCATTGATGGTGCACCTTTGCGGCGGAGAGGCATCGCGGGCTATCGCCGCAATCCCTCATTCCCCGCTTCTCCCTACAGGGCGGAGAGCACCACGGGGAGCAGGGTCGACTCCGATACCGCGATAGCTGCGATGATGGCCCATACTATCATGCCGATAAGGGCCAGGACGATGCCCACCCAGCCGAGGACGATGCCCGCGGTAGCGGCCGAGTCCCCGGACATCATGCCGCCGCTGGCGGCGATCTCCTTTTTGGCCTGGCTCCCCAGGATGAGGGCGATGGCCGGGGTTGGGCCGAGAAAGCCGGTGGCAAACTCGGTCAGGCTTGCCGGCAGCGGCGCGATGG
>CAKZMC010000089.1 GCA_937128055.1 uncultured Actinomycetes bacterium
ATGGCATGTTGAGGTTTTGTCGGGATGGGGTGCCTACTTTTTCTGGACAGCAACGAAAAGAAGCAGGTTTCTTGACATGGGAGGAAGGGAGTATAGTATTTGATATCTAATAATTGTAAGAGCCGAAATTTCGGATAACCAGGAATCGATAAAACCGTACTCGCATCCGGTATAGGCCCTTATCACCTGGTAAAGGAAGGGGCAAGGTCAAGATCAGTCAAGAAAAGCTGGTTAAGCATACCTGGAGGGAGAGATGGAGATAGAGATAGGATTGGGAAAATTTGGGAGAAGGGGATACGGGCTTGACGACGTTTCCATAGTGCCATCCCGGCGCACGAGGGACGCTGATGACGTGGACATAAGCTGGGAGCTGGCAGGCCATAAGTTCGAGCTTCCCCTGTTGGCGGCGGCTATGGACGCGGTTGTGGATGTCCCCATAGCCGTTGCCGTGGGCAAGCTGGGAGGGTTGGCCGTGCTCAACCTGGAGGGATTGCAGGCGAGGTACGAGGACCCCAGGCCGGCTTTCGAGGAGATCGCCTCCTTTCCCAAGGAAGAGGCCACGCGGGGCATGCAGCGCATCTACCAGGAGCCCATAAAAGAGGAGCTCATATTCCGGCGCATAAAGGAGATCAAGGAAGGCGGGGTGGTAGCGGCGGCATCCCTCACCCCCCAAAGGGTAGAGGCATACTACCGGGTGGCCCTGGAGGCTGGGCTGGATATCCTGGTAATTCAGGGGACGGTGATCAGCGCCGAACATGTATCCACCCGAACGGAGCCTTTAAATCTCAAGAAGTTCATCGCCGAACTGCCCATCCCGGCCATCGTGGGCGGATGCGCCTCCTATTCCACAGCCCTGCACCTCATGCGTACAGGGGCGGTGGCGGTCCTGGTGGGAGTGGGTCCGGGGGCGGCCTGCACCACGCGGGGCGTGCTGGGCGTGGGCGTTCCCCAGGCAACGGCGTTGGCGGACGCCGCGGCCGCACGCATCCGCCATCTCACCGAGACCGGGAATTACGTCAACGTCATCGCCGATGGCGGCATGCGGACCGGGGGGGATATCGCCAAGGCCATAGCCTGTGGGGCGGACGCGGTGATGCTCGGTTCCCCCATAGCTTCCGCAAAAGAGGCCCCGGGTCTCGGTTACCACTGGGGCATGGCCACCTTCCACCCCGAGCTGCCCCGGGGAACCAGGGTAAAGACGCATCAGCGCTGGAGCTTGCAGGAGATACTGGTGGGTCCGGCTCACGAAAACGACGGGACGGTCAACCTCTTCGGGGCGCTGCGCACTTCCATGGCCACCTGCGGTTACGAGAACATCAAGGCCTTCCAGCGAGCCGAGGTGATGATCGCACCCGCCATCCGCACGGAGGGGAAAGGGCTGCAGTTCGAGCAGGGCGTGGGAGTGATCAGGTGAGGGAGGCGGGGGCAGTTCGGGGCCGTTTGCCTGAAAGGGGCGCGGCTGTCCGGCGGGTAATGTGCACGGTCCGCTTTGTTGTGGTGGGGCGCCGTAGGGCGCAGGAGGCATCTAAGAGGTAAGAACAGGGGGCAGATGGTTGAAAGCTCACCCGGAAGAGAGCGTCCTCGTCATTGACTTCGGGGCACAGTATGCACAGCTCATCGCGCGCCGGGTGCGGGAATGCAGGGTTTACTCGGAGATCGTGCCCTACGACATAAACCCGGAGGAGATAATGAAAAGGGGGGCGAAAGCCCTCATCTTTTCCGGGGGCCCTTCCAGCGTTTACCAGGAGGGCGCGCCGCGACCCCACCCCGGATTCCTCGAGCTGGGGCTCCCCGTGCTGGGCATCTGCTACGGACACCAGCTGCTGGCGCGAGAGCTGGGCGGGAGGGTGGAACCGACGGGGGTGAGGGAATACGGCAAGACGGAGATGGAGGTCACCGCGGGGAGCGTGCTCTTCGAGGAGCTCCCCCTTAGCCAGACGGTGTGGATGAGCCACGGGGACAGCGTGCTGGAAGCGCCCCCTGGGTTCAGGGTAACCGCGCGCACTGCCGCTTCCCCGGTAGCGGCCATGGAAGACGTGCAGCGGAAGTTTTTCGGCGTGCAGTTCCACCCGGAGGTGGCGCACACTCCCTTGGGAACGGAGATACTGAAGAACTTCCTCTATAGCGCCGCCGACCTGCTCCCCTCGTGGACCATGGTATCCATCATCGAGCAGGCCATGCGGGAAACCAGGGAAGCGGTGGGCGACAACAAGATCATCTGCGGGCTTTCCGGGGGCGTGGACTCCGCCACCGCCGCGGTCCTTGTACACAAGGCGGTGGGGGACCAGTTGACCTGCGTTTTCGTGGACCACGGGCTGCTGCGCAAGGGCGAGGCGGAGCAGGTGGAGGATACCTTCCGGCGGCACTTTCATATCAACCTCATCCACGTGAAGGCGCAGGAACGCTTTCTCGCCCGCCTGCGGGGGGTCGTCGACCCAGAGGTCAAGCGCAAGGCCATCGGCGAGGAATTCATCCGTGTATTCGAGGAGGTGGCCCGGGAGCTCAAGGACACTCATTATCTGGTGCAGGGGACCCTTTACCCGGATATCATCGAAAGCGGCACCCGCGATGCCGCCAGGATAAAGTCACATCACAACGTGGGGGGGCTTCCCGAGGACATGGATTTCACCCTCGTGGAGCCGCTGCGCAACCTCTTCAAGGACGAGGTGCGGGCGGTGGGGGAGGAGCTGGGGTTGCCGGAGGAAATAGTGTGGAGGCAGCCTTTCCCTGGCCCCGGCCTGGCCATCCGCGTCATCGGGGAGGTGACGGCCGATAAGCTGGAGATCCTCAGGGAGGCGGACGCCATAGTGGTGGAGGAGGTGAAGCGGGCGGGGCTCTACCGCGAACTATGGCAGTCCTTCGCCATCCTCCCGGACATCAGGACGGTAGGGGTGATGGGGGATGAAAGGACTTACGCCTACCCGGTAGTGGTGCGCGCCGTGACCAGCGAGGATGCCATGACCGCCGACTGGGCGCGCCTCCCTTACGATGTAATGGAAAGGATTTCCAGCCGCGTTATCAACGAGGTCAAGGGCGTTAACCGCGTGGTGCTGGACATCTCCTCCAAGCCCCCGGCCACCATCGAATGGGAATGAGTGAGTTTCCAAGGGAGAGGCTCCGCCCCTCCCTTGACCCTCCCCAAACATACTTTGGGGTCAAACCGCGTTTATGTCTGAGAGGGGTCGTTCCTGGGGATGGAGTGCGTCTCGGCCCTCTGGA
>CAKZMC010000090.1 GCA_937128055.1 uncultured Actinomycetes bacterium
GCGCGTGCAGGGCCCGCACGACGTGGTGGTGTCCCCGCTCTCCCGCCGCTCCCTGCTCCTCAACAGCTTTCTCGCCGGTTGTTACGACCTCTCCACGGTGGTGACCATAACCTCGGGTGCGGTGCTCTGCGAGCGGGCCATGTACGGGCCCGGCAGGGTGTGGGGGCACTGCAACAGCTCTCCCCTGCCCTATATGATGTTGGTCGGCCAGGACGAGGTTTTCACCTGGCACTTCGCAGAGGGGAGCACCGCGGGGGGCATGGAGACCTGGTTGGTGCTGCAGAACCCGCTGGAGGAGCCCGCCACCGTCGACGTGGACTTCTACACCGCCGGCGGGCGCGTGCAGGGGCCGCACGACGTGGTGGTGTCCCCGCTCTCCCGCCGCGACATCCGCATCAACGATTATCTCGCCGACTGCTATGACCTCTCGTCGGTGGTGACCTGCACCTCAGGTGTGGTGTTCTGCGAGCGCTCCATGTACGGGCCCCGCAGGGTGTGGGGGCACTGCGATTCACCCATCTTCTATTACCCCGAGCCGATTTGACCTGCGCGGCCACAAGAAAAGACATGCGAAGAGGGGCCCCGCGAAGGGGCCCCTCTTAATGGGAGCGCGAGGGCTCATGGGTTGACCCCACAGGTGGCGGCCGGGCCGGTGGGCTGATATAAATATTAGAGCCAGCAGCCGCGGGAGGCCGGCGACGAATAGCGGCGCGCATGATGACGGCAGGACGCGGCGAGGTAAGACATGCGGCGAGAAATGCGGCGGTCGCGAAGCGCGACTTTTCGGAACACGAGGCCAGCATGAAGGTTCTTTTCGTCCATTCCGAGGAGGATGCCTTCTCCCCCGAAAAGCCCCTTGAGATACAGGAGCGCGTGCAGTTCGGCATCTCCTACATATCCTCCATGCTGAAGAGGGAGGGGCACCGCACCGACCTGGTGGTCCTCTGCCGCGAGACCCCCCACCTCCTGGAGGAATACATAGAATCCTTCGACCCCGCAATGGTCTGTTTCACCTCCGTATACGCCGAGTACCGCTTCATATCCCGGGTCATCGCAGAGACGAAGAGGAGGCACCCGGAGCTTTTCCTCGTCCTGGGAGGGGCGCACGCATCGCTCAATCCAGACGGGTGCATGGAGGAGACGCCCCTGGACGCGGTATGCGTGGGCGAGGGCGAGTATCCCGCCCTGGAGCTGGCGGAGCAGCTGGAGGCGGGAGGCTGGCCTTCCGCCATTCCCAACCTCTATATAAGGCGCCCGGGCGGCGGGGTGGAGAGGAACGCGCCGCGCCCCTTCCTCGAGGACCTGGACTCCCTCCCCTTTCCCGACCGCGATATGTGGGACCCCTGGGTGGCCGACCCCTATTCCCGCCCCTCCGTGCTGGTGGGGAGGGGATGCCCCTTCCGGTGCACCTACTGCTGCAACCATGCCTTCAGGAAGGCGGCCCCGGGGAGGTACGTGCGGGTGCGCAGCCCGCGCAACATCACCGAAGAGCTCGCCTCCATGAAGGAGAAAAACCCGCACTTCGCCGAGGTCTACCTGGAGGTGGAGACGCTGGGCGCGAAGCAGGAATGGGCCCTGGAGCTGTGCGCGGAGCTGCGCAGGCTCAACGAGAGGCTGGAGATCCCCCTAGCCTTCGGGGCCAACCTGCGGGTTACTCCCAACGCCGACTACGAAGGCCTCTTCGCTGCCTTCGCGGAGAGCAACTTCCGCTTCGTCAACATCGGCCTGGAGTCGGGAAGCGAGAGGGTACGCCGGGAGGTCCTCAAGCGCATCTACTCCAACGAGGACATCCTGCGCACGGTGAGGACGGCGCGGAAGTACGGGCTGCAGGTGGGCACCTACAACCTCATCGGGCTCCCGGGGGAGACGCCGCGAGATTTCCGGGAGACGGTGCGGCTCAACAGGGCCTGCCAGCCGGACTGGTTCCTGCTGGCCGTGTTCTTCCCCTATCCCGGCACCGAGCTCTACGAGAGGTGCCGCGAGGAAGGGCTGTTGCGGCAGGACCCGGATCCCAGCCTGGAGAGGAGGAAGCCCGCGCTTTCCCTGCCAGATTTTCCCAAGTGGAGGGTGGCGATCCTGCGGGCATGGTTTCCCTTCCTCATCTACCGCGGCTACCGGCCTCTCAAGGAATGCCTGTGGCTGGTGGCCATGGCCGTCCTCTATTCACACCGTTTCATGATCAGGCTGCACCGTGCCCTGAAAAGCGGGCGCCCCGGAAGGAAAAAGCTGTCATGGCCCCGGCGGACCGTTGAGGGTGACGGATGGGACTCCGTGAAGGTTGAAGAGCGATAGAAGAAGGGAGAGCGACGGAGGGGAGATAGTATAATAGCGTGGAGAGAAGCGGGGAGGTGAGGAAGCGGAGTGGCAGAACACGTCCACCAGCCCCTGGGGGAGGAAATAAGAAGTATCGCTGGATACTATATGGTTCTGGAGGAGGCCGTGTTACAATACAATGGCCGCGAAGTCCTCTACCTCGTGGAGGCGGCGGCCGCCGACACCTCCTGCTGCGGCGGAGCGGGGATGGGATTCATCATGGTCCCCGGCTATGTCGTCAATCTGCGCGGACGCAGGAACGAGGAGGGGCTCTGGGTCTCGGAGGTCGAGCGCATCAGCGATGACGAGGAACGCAGGGAGATAACCGGAATCCTGAAAAGAGAACACCCCGGCTTTCAGCAGATCCTGTTCGCCTGAGTTTTAGACCGGCGCTTTCGCGGCGCGAGTCGCTCTTTATCGGCAGCAAGGGAAGAGGGAAGGGAGGAACGAGATGGTAGGTATCAGCTCCTTCGGCGGCTACGTCCCCCGCTATCGCCTGAACCGCATGATCATCTTCGGCAGCATGGGCTGGCTGAACCCGGTGATCATCACCAACGCGCGGGGCGAGAAGGCCGTCGCCAACTTCGACGAGGATTCCGTCACCATGGCGGTGGCGGCGGGCATGGACTGCCTGCGCGGCGTGGACCGCGCGGGCATCGACGCCGTGTACTTCGCCACCACCACCGCGCCCTACCGGGAGCGGCAGAACGCCAACATCGTGGCCGGGGCCCTGGGAGCCCGGGACGAGATCCGCTCCGCGGACTTTGCCGGGTCGCTCAAGTCGGGTACCAGCGCCCTGCTCTCCGCCCTGGAGTTCGTAGCCTGCAACGGCGGGCGGGCGGTGGTGTGCGCCGCCGACAGCCGGCTGGGCAAGATGGCCTCCACCCAGGAGATGGTCTTCGGCGACGCGGGGGCCTCCGTCATGGTCTCCGACCAGGACGTCATCGCGGAGTACAAGGGCTGCTTCTCCGTGTCCCACGATTTCGTGGACCACCTGCGGGGGGCCAACACCAAGTACAACCGCATGTGGGAGGAGCGCTGGATCAGGGACATGGGCTACGCCAAGTTCATCCCGCAGGCGGTGCAGGGCCTGTGCGACAAGTACGGGCTCAACCCCGCCGATTTCGACAGGATAGTCTATCCCTGCATCTACGGGGGAGCCCGCAAGAAGATCAACGGCCTTCTGCAGGCGGAGCCGGAAAAGGTGCAGGACGACATGCTGGCCACGGTGGGGGATTCCGGCAGCGCCCACCCCCTGCTCATGCTGACCGCGGCCCTGGAAACCGCACAGCCGGGACAGAAGATCCTCCTGGTAAGTTATGGAAGCGGCTGCGACGCCCTCTGGTTCGAGGTCACCGACAACATCGCCAGCATGCAGGACGGACGCGGCGTCTCCCGCTGGCTGGCGAGGCGCGCCGACCTGGACAACTACCAGAAGTACCTGGTGTGGCGGGGCATGGCCCCGGCGGAGACGGGCATCCGCGGCGAGACGGATAAGGAGACGCGCTGGTCCCTGGTGTGGCGCGAGCACAAGACCATCCTGGGGCTGTGGGGCGGCAGGTGCCGCAAGTGCGGGACGCAGCAGGTCCCCATGCAGCGCATCTGCGTCAACCCCGACTGCCAGGCCCTGGACGAGATGGACCCCGTCTACCTGGCGGACAAGGGAGGGAAGGTCTTCACCTACACCGGCGACATGCTGGCCGCCTCGGTGAGCCCCCCCGCCGTATACGGGAACGTGGAGTTCAACGGCGGCGGCCGCATGCTCATGGACTTCACCGACTGCACCGTGGAGGACCTCTCCGTAGGCATGCCCGTGGACTTCAGCTTCCGCGTCAAGTTCTATGACCCCAAGCGCGACATCACCAACTATTTCTGGAAAGCGATTCCGGCGACGGGGGAGGTGAAGTGAGATGGCCAAGGGAATCAGGGATAAGGTGGTCATCCTGGGCATGGGATGCACCAAGTTCGGGGAGCGCTGGGACGCCGGCTCGGACGACCTGCTGGTGGAGTCCTTCACGGAAGCCCTGCAGGACGCGGGCATCGAGAAGAAGGACATCCAGGCGGCATGGGTGGGCATCCACATCGACGAGGTGAACATCGGCAAGGGCGCCACCTACGCCAGCATAGCCCTGCACACCCAGTTCATCCCCTTCACGCGCGTGGACAACTTCTGCGCCTCCGGGACGGAGGCCTTCCGGGGGGCCGCCTACGCCGTGGCCTCCGGGGCCTGCGACATCGCCCTGGCCATCGGGGTGGAGAAGCTCAAGGACACCGGCTACGGCGGCCTTCCCGACAGCCCCGCCTTCGGTCAGGAGGTGGTGATGGTGGGACCCAACGCCACCGCCCCCGGCATGTTCGCGCAACTGGCCACGGCCTACTCCGCCAAGAACAAGATACCCATGGATAAGCTCAAGGAGGCCATCACCCACGTCTCCTGGAAGAGCCACCAGAACGGTGCCAAGAACCCCCGCGCGCACCTGAGGCGGGAGGTGAGCAAGGAGCAGATCATGGGCGCACCCATGGTGGCCTATCCCCTGGGGCTCTTCGACTGCTGCGGGGTGAGCGACGGGTCCGCGGCGGCCATCGTGTGCACCCCGGCGGTGGCCAAGAAGATCAAGCCCAACGATCCCTTGGTCAAGGTCAAGGCCCTGCAGATCTCGGTAAGCTCGGGCGAGGAGGCCATGTTCGACCGCTGGGATGGGGCGAGCGTCATCACCACCCGGACCGCCTCGCGCAAGGCGTACAAGGAGGCGGGCATCAAGAACCCCCGCGAGGAGATATCCATGATGGAGGTGCATGACTGCTTCTCCATAACCGAGCTGGTGACCATGGAAGACCTTGGCATCTCCCCTCCCGGCGGGGCGCCGGAGGACATCCTGAGCGGCTTCTTCGACCTGGACGGCCAGATACCCTGCCAGCCCGACGGGGGACTGAAGTGCTTCGGACACCCCATAGGCGCTTCGGGGCTGCGCATGATCTACGAGATCTACAACCAGCTCCTGGGGCGCTGGCCCGAGGACCGGGCGGTGAAGAACCCCAAGTTCGGGCTCACCCACAACCTGGGCGGCGTGCCCACCCAGAACGTGTGCTCGGTGGCCATCTTCGGCGTGGACTGACCGGCGCGGGTCGGACCGGGCGAGGGCCCGGCGCCGGCATCGCCGGGGGTTCGGGGGACGGCGTAACCGGACGCGTGGTGAAAAAGGCGGGCGCTGGAGAGCGCGCCCGCCTTCCTTTTTTGGCCCGGCGGGGCCTCGCCGCACTTCATGTGGAACAGGGCACCTCGCGGAAGAGGTTCTCCCAATGGGCGCGCCGATGGTCCGGAGCCCTCGGTGGACGCACCGGTTCCGCGGGGGTGGGTTGGCGGGGCTCATTCCCCCGTGAAGTGGGGACGGCGCTTCTCCAGAAAGGCCTGGACCGCCTCGCGGAAGTCGCGGGTGGTCTCCGCCAGGAGCACCTGGTCGCTGTCCATGTGCATCACCGCCTCGTCCAGGGCGCTGACCACGGTGTTCACGCTGCGCTTGATCATCTGCACGGCCACCGGGGGTCGGGAGGCGTAGGCCTCCGCCAGCTCCCGTGCCCTGGCGAGCAGCCCTTCCGCGGGGACCACCTCGTCGAGAAAACCCCACTCCCGGAGGGTCTCCGCGCCCAGCCTCTCCCCCAGCATGAGCCAGCGCTTGGCACGGGCCGCTCCCACCAGGTGCACGCAAAGGGGCAGGCTCACCCAGCTCAGGGGGATGGCCAGGCTGCTCTCCGGATAGCCCACCCGGCAGTCTGCGGCTCCCAGGCGGAAGTCCAGGGCGGAGGCTATGCAGGCCCCGCCCCCCATGGCCGCCCCGTTCACGGCGGCGATGGTCACCTGGTCCATTCCCCGCAGGGCCCGTATCATGCGGGGTCCGAGGTGGAAGAGGCGCTGGCGTCGGAGGAGGGGGGCGGAAAGGGAATCCGCATGTTCCGGGTCCCGGAGGTCGATGCCCACGCAGAAGTCTTCGCCCGCCACGGATAAGACCACCGCGCGGGTCTCCGTGTCCTCCCGGAAGGAGAGGGCGACCTCCTCCAGTTCCCGCATCATCTCCACGCTGAGTGCGTTCCCGCGCTCCGGACGGTTGAGGGTGACCACGGCCAGGTGTTGCGCGCGTTCCACAAGCAGGTTGCGGTACTCCAACCCCCTCACCTCCTTGCTCTTCACATGGGGCGGGCACGAGCGGGCCGGTTCCCCCGGGAGCACCCGGACCGGCCCCGGTTTCTCCGGGGGCCCGCTCCCATGAGGATATCATGCCCTGCGTTATGAGGGCTGAAACCGGCCGGAGGACGCGGTCGCGGCGGCCCGTAGACGCGCGGCTTTTCCGGCCGTAGCCGATTCCCACGGCCGCGCGTCGCCCGCGCGGGCCGTGACCTGCACGCAGAGCTCTTCCTCGCGCGACCAGGCGTGGCCGTCGAAACGGTAGAGGTAGCAATAGAGCGGTTCCTGGCACACGGAAGCCCAGAGGTCGCCTGCGGAGAATGCAGCCAGGCTGTCCGTAAAGCACGGAGGCACTACCATCTTTTACCAGCATAGGCGGAGTGTCCCGCTTCCGGCACGCCTCCGCCGCCCTTCCGCACCGGCTCCCTGCACGCGGAGACAAACATGGGGAAGACTGCAGCCAAAACGATTGCCGGCGTAACGATATATTCTATGAAAGCGCGGCCGGGGCCCTTATCTTTCTTGCTCCTTGGTCTCATCGCAAGATGTCCGACATGAGGTCCAGCATCCCTTGCCGATCTATATCGCCGCTCACCTTAATCTTCAGCCCACCTTTTCTTGCCGCTGCCTTGATGGAGTGGACGTGGGTCGTCATGAACACCGTCTTGCCTCCGACCGAGATCTCCTCGTTAAGACATGGAGATACGCATATGTCGCCTTCGATCGTTAAGCCCACACTTCCCGCCTTCTCATCGTATCCCTGGTATTCCTTCGCTTCGCAGACCTCTATCTGCCGGTTGCCCTTATCATTCCTGAGAACGAGGTAGCATTCCTTGTAGAAGGCGTGGTAGGCGGGATCGTCAGCTCCAGGCCCGTAAGCCTTGGGGTCAGTCCAGTAAACGCCATACAGCTTGTAGCCCTTTATCCTTGGGCAAACAGCCTCAAAACCGGCGAGCGATTTCACCTCGTCCAGCTTAACCTCGACGCACCCGTAGTCGACGCATGTTTCCTGACAGAGTGAAGGTTCGATGCCGAGGGTCGAAGGAATGTCAACGTCGAAGTCCTCGACCTTGAGGTCCGGATTGACCGTGAGCGAGGTGATCGTTGTCACCAACCCTTTTTCGAAGCTCTTCTCCGTTATCTGTCTGGGAAACGCAGATTGCTCATCGAGCGATATCTGCGCTTGGGCTCCACCCGGTTGGTCACTGCTCAGTTCCACGTTGATACAAGCCTTATCCTGGACTACCTGCCTTCCCGTTATCTTCCCCTTTCCTTTCTTCAGGAAAGAATTGAGGCCGTGGGCGAACGATCCGTTGCCGAAAAACAAGGAGCCGGCAAGATAAAATCCCTCCCCACGCATAGGAGGAAGGTTGCAGTACCGTTTGATGACGGCGGATTCCACGTATGAGCCGAAAACGAGTTCTACGGTAGTGAACTCCCTGCCTTTTTGCAGCATGATACCGGGTATTGGCGGCTGGCCCGGTTCGAGAGTGGTCCGGTAAATGTTCAGGTAGTGGTCGGGAAGGAGGAAATTGACTTCGCCTTCGATTATAGGGTACGGCTCCACCCCCGTATTCTCGATATGGTACCTGAAGGAAACGCTTGCTGTGGTTTCCGCCCTCTCCAGCAATTTCGCACTGATGAGTGCGGAGGCGCTCCGCTCTGCTATACATGAAATTGGTATTACCATTGACACGGCGAAGAGCGACACCAAGATCATTGCCGTTACGAGGATGCGGTGTTGTCAAGGGCGGGATAAAATTGTACAGGTTCTGGCGGTTTAATTTTGTACATAGCGGAGCAAGCATTTAGCCTTTCTCGACCCCCTTGCCCTTTGTTATAGAAACCTTGACCTTATCC
>CAKZMC010000091.1 GCA_937128055.1 uncultured Actinomycetes bacterium
GGGGAATCGCCCGGCTGGCGCAACGGCTACAAGCAGAGGCGCATAGACTGCGCCGAGGGCAGGCTCGAGATAGACCTGCCCCAGGTGAGGGGGACGGAGGAGCCCTTCAGTCTGGAGCTGTGGGAGGCGCTCAAGCGGCGTACCGACGTCCTGGAGAGGCTGGTGGTCGAGATGTACGCCGGCGGGCTCTCCACCCGGGACATCGAGGCCGCTCTATGTGAGATATCTCAGGACGGATCAGCGCTTCTCTCCCGCTCCAGTGTGAGCCGCCTGACCGAAATCCTGTGGGAGGAATACGAGGAGTTCCAGGGGCGGGACCTCTCCGGCTTCGATATCGTCTATCTGTTCTCCGACGCCGTCTACGAATCGCTCAGAGCCCAGGCGGGGCTGAAGGAGGGGATCCT
Source organism: uncultured Actinomycetes bacterium (assembly GCA_937128055.1). Classification (GTDB taxonomy): domain Bacteria; phylum Actinomycetota; class Geothermincolia; order Geothermincolales; family RBG-13-55-18; genus JACIXC01. The sequence continues at coordinate 405 of CAKZMC010000091.1, forward strand.
GGTATCCTGGGCCATCCTCTCCTGCGGCGCCAAGGTTCTCCTCTCCATGACCCTGGGCAACAAGGAATCATACGAGGACTGGCTCTCCCACTACCGGGACATGGTCTTGCGGGGCCTCAAGCCCCCGCTGACCATAACCACCGACGGCGCTCCCGGCCTCACCAAGGCGGCGGAGGCCATGTGGCCGAAGGCAGAGAGAATACGCTGCTGGGTGCACAAGATGCGTAACGTTCTAGACAAGGTGCCCGACGACGTCCGGGCCATCCTCAAGCCCTGGCTGGAGGCGGTGCGGGACGCCCCCGACTACGAGGCCGGGAAGATGATGGCCCAAGCCGTTATCGAGAAGTTCTCGCATGACTACCCCTCGGCCATGAAGAGCTTTTCAGAGGACCTGGAGGCCTCCCTTTCCCACCTCAAGCTTCCCTCCGTGCACCGCAAGAACATCCGCACCACCAACCTGGTGGAGCGCAGCTTTTCGGAGGAGCGCAGGCGGGCCAAGGTCATCCCGCGCTTCCGGGGGGAGAGGGAATGTTTGAAGCTGGTCTTCGCGGTGCTTTGGCGGGCGTCCGAGCGCTGGCAGAGGGTGCGCTTTACGGATATCGAGCGCAGGCACTTCGATAAATATATCGAGATGAAGAGGAAGGAAGAGGAGCAACGCAAGAGGGCCGAGAGCACCGATCTCGCTGGCTCCGCCTGAGCCGCCGGCGGGCGAGCACCAACAACAGGAACATAGGCAACATCGTCAACAGGGCCGGGCTCCCGAGAGGGCTCAGGAGCGGCCGGGAGCGCTCCGCCAATGGTTTCGCTTGAGGGGGAATGTCGGTCTCGGCATCGTGATATATACAGAAGACCACCCTTGACAGGGTTGAACATATATTTACAGGATAGATAATCGATATGGTACGGGCCAGACCGCTTTTACAGACGTTCTGGGACTTGACCTCTGGGAAACTCTCCCAATGGATAGACTATAGATTTGACCATCCTATCCTTCCACCATATCCTGATCTCCATGGCGCCTCTCTTCGCATTGGGGATGAGATGTACATCGACCTCCTCGCGCAAGGGCACACCAGGCACCAAGATCTCATGTTTATGGATCTCTATCTTGCGGTAGCTGTTGACCATCCTGGTCTCCCGCAGACAGAATACGTCTTTGGGAAGGGAATAGGGTTTTGGAACGATAAAGGGTCCGAACAGGCTGTTTCCCTCGGAGATCGCCTTCTTGAAGCGCAAGGCGGGTATCTCACCGGTGGTGGAATGGACTTGCCGGTTGTTGTAGCGATCAACCTCTTCTTTGAGGACCGCCCGCACCTCCTCCATGGTGGAGAGTTTCTCCCGGGCGCAGGTCCTCACGATGCGGTCCTGCAACCAGCGGTAGGGCCTCTCCACCTTCCCCTTGGCCTGGGGAGAAAGGGCATAGACCACCTCCACCCCCAGTACGCGCATCACCTTCTTCCGCTGGGGATCCACATCGTCGGTCAGGGCCACGTGCCTTCTCCACACGCTGTCCCTGGTCTTCACGTAGCGGAATACGGAGAGAGAATCAACGTAGTAGCGAAAGGGGATGCCGAACTTGCGCGTTAGGTCCTCTGCGGCCCGGATATGGGCCCAGCTGCTCTCCGCGCCCCAGAAATCGGCATAGAGGAGCAGGCGGGAAAAGTCGTCTATGGAGGTGAGCAGGGCCCACCGTTCTGGAGCATAGGGCGACCAGAGATGGTGGGAAGCGTCGTGCTGGATGAGGGAGCCCACCGCGGCGGTCACCACCTCCCGCTCATGTGACTTCTTGGCCTTGCGCGGCTTGTAGCACCCCAGATTCTTGGCCCGGGCGATGAGGGTGGGAAGGGATACCTCTATTCCCTGTCCGGCCAGGCGGTCCTTCAGGGCCGAATAGTTGTAGCTGGTGATGGGGAGGGCGGGGTTGTCTATGAGTTCTTTTTCCTCGAGCAGGGCATCAGCGATTCCCTTCTCCCAAAGCTCAGGGATTCTTGCCGATGATGACCTGCGGTACTCCATGCTGAAGCCTTCCGGGTCATCCCTGTACTCCCGGAGAAGAGAGAAGAACCTGGCCTTGCCTATTCCTAAGATCTCCTCCACCTCCCTGCGCTCCAGGTTTTTCTCCAGATATCCTCTGAGCAAGGCCCTTACCTGTTCGGTGGTGAATCTCCTGTGGATTTGCTCCATGCCTCCTCCTCTCGGTCTGTTCGTTTCCCGTGCTTCGATTAAACCCGGCTGAGAGAAGGAGGGTGGGCCATAGAAAAGTGAATCACCTATTGGAATATCTTAGTGTCCAGTTTTAAAGCTTAAAGTGTCTACTTTTGGATTTTAGATGACAGCCCGCAATATTCCCTTGCCTTTTTACCGCCTCGACTCCATAATATATTGGCGTGCGCCCGTAGCTCAATTTGGCAGAGCAGGGGACTCTTAATCCCAAGGTTGAAGGTTCGAGTCCTTCCGGGCGC
>CAKZMC010000092.1 GCA_937128055.1 uncultured Actinomycetes bacterium
TCATCCAGGAGAGGGCCAACGTGAGGAGGGTGAAGAACTTCCTCCTCGAGGAGGGTTTCGGGCACATCCATTTCCCGCGCTCGGTGAGGGAGGAACGTGTCGTCGAGGCCGTGGCGGGACTGCCGAAAGCCGGTAGGGAGAAGCCGGGCGCCGGCGGGACGGGCAAGGGCAAGGCGGGCAGGGGTGAGGGGAAGGGAAGGTGAGATGCTAAGGAGCGCTTTCTGCCGCGACGACAAGGATTTTTCCGCGTGTTCCATCTTCGGCATGATGAACATGCGCGGCGAGAAGTTCGACGGCGGGCCCGTGATCACCGCCATCGCCAACATGAAGGAGAGGAGCAACGGGCTGGGAGGCGGCTTCGCCGCCTACGGCATCTACCCGCAGTACGCGGACCTCTACTGCTTCCAGTTGATGTACGACGACGAGGGCGCCAAGGAGGAGACGGAGGAGTTCCTCAAGGGCTCCTTCTCCGTGGAGGGCGCGGAGGTCATCCCCACCCGCCCATGCGAGGGCGTGGACGACCCGCCGCTGCTATGGAGGTATTTCCTGCAGCCGCGCGAGAACCTCGCCTGCGAGGTGGCCGACGTGGACGATTTCGTGGTGCGCGCGGTCATGCACATCAACGTGAGAATAGACGGCGCCTTCGTCTTCTCCAGCGGCAAGAACATGGGGGTCTTCAAGGGGGTGGGCTTCCCCGAGGACATCGGGCGCTTCTTCCGCCTGGAGGAGTACGAGGGATACATCTGGGTGGCCCACGGCAGGTTCCCCACCAATACGCAGGGGTGGTGGGGAGGCGCCCACCCCTTCAACATCCTGGACTGGTCGGTGGTGCACAACGGGGAGATCTCCTCCTACGGGATCAACCGCCGCTACCTGGAGATGTTCGGGTACATCTGCACCCTGCATACCGATACCGAGGTCATTGCCTACGCCGTGGATCTCCTGGTGCGCCGGCACGGGCTTTCCGTTGAGGACATGGCCAGGGTGCTCGCCGCCCCGCTGTGGACGGAGATAGACCGCATGCCGGAGCGCGAGAGGGAGCTGCACGTCGCCCTGCGGCAGACCTACGGATCCCTCTTGCTCAACGGGCCCTTCAGCGTCATCATCTCCAACCGCGGGCAGATGATCGGCCTCACCGACCGCATCCGCTTGCGGCCCCTGGTGGCCGGGCGCAACGGCGATTTCATGTACATATCCTCGGAGGAGGCTCCCATGCACCTGGTCGACGACACCCTGCGCGAGACGTGGATCCCGCAAGGGGGAGCGCCCATCGTGGCTGAATTGGAAGAAAGTACCAGGAAGGAAGAGGAAGAGGGCGCGAAGGTGCTCTCCCTGCGAGGACCGGATTCCGCTTGAAACCAGGGAGGTCGCCCGCTTGAAGAGCTACATCTTGCCGCAGTACCTGGTGGAAAGGGACGATTACCGCTGCATACGCTGCGAGGTGTGCGTGCGCCAGTGCGCCTTCGACGTGCACTGGTACGACGAGGAGGAGGACGCCGTCTTCGCCGACGAGAGCAAGTGCGTGGGCTGCCTGCGCTGCGCCACCCTGTGCCCCACCAACGCACTGGTGGTGCGGCACAACCCCACCGAGCACCCGCCCAACGCCAACTGGACCAGGGACGTCCTGCAGAACATCTACAAGCAGGCGGAGACGGGAGGCGTGCTGCTCACCGGCATGGGATGCGACCGCGACTATCCCATCTACTGGGACCGCATCGTCCTCGACGCCAGCCAGGTGACCAACCCCTCCATCGACCCCTTGCGCGAGCCCATGGAGTTGCGCACCTATCTGGGCGCCAAGCCCGACGCCCTCCAGGTGGAGGGAAAGGGGAAGAAGGTCTCCCTGCGGACCAGGATCACCCCGCAACTGCGCCTGGAAACGCCCATCATGTTCTCGGCCATCTCCTACGGGGCCATAAGCTTCAACGCCTGCGAATCCCTGGCCCGCGCCGCCGCCGAGATGGGGACCTATTACAACACCGGCGAGGGCGGCCTGCATCGCGACCTCTATAAGTACGGTGACCACACCATCTGCCAGGTGGCATCGGGCCGCTTCGGGGTGCACGCCGATTACCTGGAGGTGGCGGCGGCGCTGGAGATAAAGATAGGGCAGGGGGCCAAGCCGGGCATCGGCGGCCACCTCCCGGGCGAGAAGGTCAGCGCCGAGATCTCCCGCACGCGCATGATCCCCAAGGGGACGGACGCCCTGTCTCCCGCCCCCCATCACGACATCTATTCCATCGAGGACCTGGCCCAGCTCATCTACGCCCTGAAGGAGGCCACCCACTGGAAGAAACCGGTATCGGTGAAGATAGCCGCCGTGCACAACTCCGCCGCCATCGCCTCGGGCATGGTGAGGGCGGGGGCGGACATCATCGCCCTGGACGGCATCCGGGGAGGGACGGGAGCGGCGCCCACCATGATCCGCGACAACGTGGGCATCCCCATCGAGCTGGCCCTGGCGGCGGTGGACGACCGCCTGCGCCAGGAGGGCATACGCAACCGCGCCTCCATCGTGGTGGCGGGGGGCATACGCTCCTCCGCGGACGTCATCAAGGCCATCGCCCTGGGGGCGGACGCCGTGTACATCGGGACGGCGGCCCTGGTGGCCATGGGCTGCCACGTCTGCCAGAAGTGCTATACCGGGAAGTGCAACTGGGGCATCGCCACCCAGGACCCCTACCTCTCCAAGCGCCTCAACCCGGAGGTGGGCGCGCGCAGGCTGGTGAACCTGCTCACCGCCTGGTCCCACGAGATCATGGAGATGCTGGGAGGCATGGGCATCAACGCCGTCGAGAGCCTGCGCGGCAACCGCCTGCGCCTGCGGGGCGTGGGGCTCTCCCAGGAGGAGCTGGACATCCTGGGCATCAAGCACGCCGGCGCCTGAGGGCCAGGGCGGGCCTGGCGCATGCCGGATTCCCCCGAGGCCGTTCGGGCCGCGCGGCCTTATCCGGACATATCGGCCGCAGGATGGGCTGTAAGAGCAGGGCCCTTTTAACGGAGTCTTCCGGGGAAAGATGGCGGGGGCGGGGGGATGAGAAGGTAGGGTAGGGAACAGATTTCCTTGCGGGGGGGTCAAAGCGGTAAGATAAAAGGAGATTAAAGTAAGGCGGAGAAGAAAAATAGAGACGACGAGCTCGGGAACGAAAAGGGTGATAGCTGAATGAAGATCGAGGTCGATCACCACTCCGGACTGCCGGGTGTTTTCGTGCGGGTGGACGGCAAGGTGAGGATCAACGCCCGCCAGCTCCATTACCGCGAGCTGAACAACATGATAAAGGGCGCAGCCGCGGAGGGCGCGGAAGAGATCGTGGTGGACAACGTCTACGGGCAGCGCTACATCGGTTCCGGTATCCGCAGGGCGGTGAACATCACCGTGCACGGGGTGCCCGGGAACGATCTCGGCGCCTTCATGGACGGCCCGCGCATCACCGTGGACCGCAACGCCCAGGACGGCGTGGGCAACACCATGAACAGCGGGGTGATCGTGGTGCACGGCCGGGCGGGGGACATCGTGGCCATGGGGATGAGGGGCGGCAGGATCTTCATCCGGGAGGGCGTAGGATACCGCGCCGCCATACACATGAAGGAGTACCGCAAGTTTCGCCCCGTGCTCGTGATCGGCGGCGAGACGCAGGACTTTCTCGGCGAGTACATGGCGGGAGGGCTGGTCATCGTGCTGGGGCTGGGGAAGAAAGGGAAAGCCAGCTTCGCCGCGAGGCACATAGGGACGGGCATGCACGGAGGCCTCATTTTCATGCGCGGCATGGTGGAGGAGCACCAGCTGGGCAAGGAGGCGGCGGCGGTGCAGGCAAGCGACGAGGACAAGGAGCTGATAAGGCCCTTCGTGGAGGAATACGCGGGCTATTTCGGTGGGGATCCCCGGGAGATAATGCGTTCCGGTTTCCTAAAGCTCTTCGCAAAGTCTCACCGGCCTTTCGGCGGCCTCTACGCTTATTGATGACGGCCGGGATAAGGCCGGTTCCGCCTCGCAGTTCCACCCTTCCGGCCAGCGGCCAGGGCGTCGCGTCGAGCCCCCTTTTCGTGGCGGGACCGCACGTGCGAGCCGCGCGCGTGGCGTTGACCCGCAAGCGGCGGTTCCCCTCACGGACGTGCAACCCCGCGATCATGGCGGGAGGGGCGCGATAAGGGCGGGGTGGACGAGCGGGATGGGTACGCCTTTCGGCGCGGCCAGGCCTCGCGGAAAGGCCGCGCGGAAGGTCGGAAAGCCCACCGCCGATGGTTTATGATAATGGTGTCATGCCGGTAAGGCGTGCGGCTGCGGCGGGCATGCCTCGACGCGCCTTCTGGCTTTGACGCGGAAGGCTGAGCCGGAAACCGCGCGAGGGGTCCGGTGGCGAGGAGGAGTCGTCGCGGATGGGAGTCTACCTGCTGTGCGGGGGAGAGAGAGCCCGCTATTTTGCGGACATCCTTGGGGATGATTTCCAGTTGGAGATGCATGACATGGCGTCCGGCTGCCTCCCCTCCCCCGGTGACCTCATCCTCGCGGACCTCGCGGACCATGCGGGCAACTGGAAGGAGGAGCTGGCCGCGCTGAGGAGTACCCTGCAGGAAGGGGTGAAGATCCTGGGCGTGCTGCGCTACGAGCAGATGAAGAGGCTGGCGGAGAGCGGCACCCTGGACGACTTCGTCCTCGAGGGCTCCACGGGGGAGGAGGTAAGGACGCGCGTGCGCCGCCTGCTGGGCGGGAGGGAGGCCGGTGAGGCGCGGGCGAGCGGCCTGGAGATTGACGAGGAACGCTACGAGGTGAGGGTGGACGGAGCCCCCGTGGAGCTCACCTACAAGGAGTTCGAGCTGCTGCGCTTCCTGGCCGCCCGGCCGGGAAAGGTCTTCACCCGCGAGGTGCTCCTGGAACAGGTATGGGGATATGACTACTTCGGCGGATCGCGCACCGTGGACGTGCACGTGCGGCGCATCCGCTCCAAGATAGAGCGTGAAGGCCGCACCTACATCCGTACCGTGCGCGGCGTCGGCTACATCTTCGAGCATGTTCCCCCCTCCTGAGCCGCCGCCGCTTCCGGGCTTACCCGCGCGCCGGAACCCGCCTGAGCCCCTTTGCGGGACTGCGCCGGCATAAGCCGCCTCGCGCGGGTGGTCCACCCCTTTATCCGTCCCGTGCCATCCACGCCGTGCCGCCCGCCATGCTCCGCCCCCCCCGCGCAAGGCTCGCGGTCCGCGGAGTACCCGGCCGTTTAACCGGCTGGAAACAGGAAATTAACGGAGTGTTAAAGGCGCGGTAATACGGGAGCAACAAGGCCGCCTTATCCTCCTTGGTAAGCGGAAGATGACGGTAGGCGAGGAGAAAGGCGGGACAAGATGAAGAGCGTTGCTGACTTTTCAGGCGAAGGCGGCGGGACGGGCGCGAAGGGGGGTGAGGGCGCTTGAGGAGGTTCATCGTCTTAGCCATGTTCCTGCTCTTGATGATGGTGTTGATGGTGACGCCGGCCCTCGCGGAGGAAGCGGGTGAAGCCAAGACGCCCCAGGGCATCGAGACCTCTCTGGACACCGTCTGGGTGTTGATAGCCGCGGCGCTTGTCTTCTTCATGCAAGCCGGCTTCTTCTTTCTGGAAGGCGGCCTCACGCGCGCGAAGAACGTGTCCAACGCCATGCTTAAGGGAGCCATGGACTTCTGCCTGGGGGCGCTCATCTTCTGGGCTGTCGGTTTTGCCCTGATGTTCGGGGCGGACAGGGGCGGCTTCCTGGGTACCGGCGGTTTCTTCGCGAACATGGCGGATCCGCAGTGGAACGGGCTTCCCCTCTACGTCTTCCTCTTCTTCCAGATCGCTTTCGCGGGGGCCGCCGCCACCATCCTCGCGGGAGGCATTGCGGAGCGTTTCAAGTTCGGCGCTTACTGTATCGCCACCGTCACCATCACCGGCCTCATCTACCCGGTGGTGGGCCACTGGATATGGGCGGAGGGAGGCTGGCTTTACCGCCTGGGCATGCTTGATTTCGCCGGCTCCACGGTGGTGCACACCGTGGGCGGCATCTGTGCCCTGGTGGGCGCGTGGATGGTGGGCCCCCGCGCGGGGAAGTACGACCCCGACGGCACTCCCAGGGCCATCCCCGGTCACAACATCCCCATGGCCGCCCTCGGCACCTTCATCCTGTGGCTGGGATGGTACGGCTTTAACCCCGGCAGCACCCTCAAGGCCTCGCCCGCCATCGCCACCGTCGCCATGACCACCACCCTGGCGGCGTCCGCGGGAGGCGCGGTGGCCATGTTCCTCACCTGGGCACGTTACGGCAAACCGGACGTGAGCATGTCCATGAACGGGATCCTGGCCGGCCTGGTGGCGGTCACCGCGGGTTGCGCCTACGTGAGCATGGTCAGCGCTTTCGCCATCGGCCTCGTGGCTGGAGTGCTGGTGGTTTTCGCGGTGGAGTTCGTCGACCGCAGGCTCAGGGTCGACGACCCCGTAGGCGCGGTTTCGGTCCATGCCGTGAACGGCATCTGGGGCACCATCGCCGTGGGGCTTTTCGCCCAGGCCTCCTACGGGGAGGCCAACGGGGTAGCGGCGGTCAACGGTCTTTTCTTCGGCGGGGGCGTCGCTCAGCTGGGCAAGCAGTTGCTGGGCATCGTCTCCGTGTCGGCCTGGGTCGCCGTCACCGCCACGCTGATGTTCCTCGCGCTCAAGAAGACCGTGGGCATCAGGGTGAGCGAGGAGAGCCAGAGGGTCGGCCTTGACGTCAGCGAGCATAACCTGGAAGCCTACCCCGATTTCCAGCCGGCCGTGGCCGAGAAAGGAGGGATGTGAGGTGAAGAAACTGGAGGCGCTGATCAGGCCGGAACGCCTTGAGCCGGTGATGGAAGGGCTGCGTTCCCTGGGATACCCGGGGGCAACCATCACCGAGGTCAAGGGCCACGGGAAGCAGAAGGGCGTGACTCACATGTGGAGGGGCGCGGGTTACCGCTTGGAGTTCCTCCCCAAGGTGAAGCTGGAGGTGGTGGTGTTGGACGAGGACCTGCAGAGGGTGATAAACGCGGTGGTCAAGGCCGCGAGGACGGGCGCCATCGGGGACGGCAAGATCTTCGTCTACGAGGTTGCCGATGCGGTGCGCATCCGCACCGGGGAGTCCGGCTTCCAGGCCATATGAACCGGGCAGGGGAGGCGGCTCATGGACAGCGCGGCGGGATCGGGCGAAGGGTGGGAGACGACGTCCTGGCCTGTTGCCTGTCTCCCGTGCACGCCACGGAAGCCCGCTTCGCCGCTCAACGCCGGAGGGAAGGAGGTGCGCCGTTCATGCCCCGTTACTTCGACGCCGCGGCAAGGATGCGGGCGGACGGCGGGCGGGGCTGATGCCTCCGGGCGCAGCCGCCGCCGGCCAGCAGGGGCTTGCCGGGAAGGGAGGCGATTTAACGAGGATTTAACACGGGCGAAAAAGGCGTGAAACAAGGGTCAGCGAAGATAATATCGACGGTCCGTTGACGAGGGCGCTGCCCGGGAGGGCGCGGAGAGAAAAAGGAGGATGAGGGATGAGCAAGGACAAGGAATACGTGCTGAAGATGGCGAGAGAGAACGACGTGCGTTTCATCCGCCTGTGGTTCACGGATATACTCGGCTTCCTCAAGAGCTTCGCCATCACCGTCGGCGAGCTGGAGGAGGCCATGGAGGACGGCATGGGGTTCGACGGCTCGTCCATCGAGGGATACGCGCGCATCGACGAGAGCGACATGATCGCCATGCCCGACCCCTCCACCTTCGCCATATTGCCCTGGAGGCCCCGGGAGCACAACGCGGTGGGGCGCATGTTCTGCGACATCCTGCGGCCGGGCGGGGAACCTTATGACCGGGACCCCCGTTACATCCTGAAGAGGAACCTGGCGCGTGCGGCGGAGATGGGTTACACCTTCTACGTGGGCCCAGAGCTGGAATATTTTTACTTCAGGACGCCTGAGGTCCCGGAGGTGCTGGACCGCGGTGGCTACTTCGACCTTACTCCCATGGACGTGGCCAGCGACCTTAGGAGGGACACGGTCATCGCCCTGGAGGAACTGGGCATCGGGGTGGAGTACAGCCACCACGAGGTGGGGCCCAGCCAGCACGAGATCGACATGCGCTATACGGACGCCCTCACCATGGCGGACAACGCCATGACATTCCGCCTGGTGGTCAAGGAGATAGCCCTGCACAACGGGGTCTACGCCACCTTCATGCCGAAACCCCTCTTCGGGGTCAACGGGAGCGGCATGCACACCCACATGTCTCTTTTCCAGGGGGAGAGGAACGCCTTCTACGACCCGGACGACGAGCATCACCTGTCGGAGGTGGCCAAGAAGTTCATCGCCGGCCTGCTGCGGCACGCGCCGGAGATAACCCTGGTCTGCAACCAGTGGGTGAATTCCTATAAGCGGCTGGTGCCGGGCTATGAGGCCCCCGTCTACCTCACCTGGGCGGTGCGCAACCGTTCCGATCTCATACGGGTGCCTGAGTATAAGCCCGGCAAGGAGAAGGCCACCCGCATAGAGTTCCGCTCCCCTGACCCGGCCTGCAATCCCTACCTGGCCTTCGCCTGCATGCTGGCCGCGGGGCTGGAGGGCATCATCAACGACTACGAGATCGTTCCCATGGTGGACCGCAACGTCTACGAGATGACGGAGGAGGAGAGGAAAGAGCTGAACATCGGCCAGCTGCCGGAGGACCTCTTCGAGGCCATCCATTTCGCCGAGGGGAGCGAGCTGCTGCGCAGGACACTGGGTGAGCCCGTCTACCACTCCCTCATCGAGAACAAGAGGATCGAGTGGGAGCGCTACCGGGCCCAGGTGACCGAGTGGGAGCTCGGCCAGTACCTGCCGGTCCTGTGACGGGAAGGGATACGGAGGGAGGCGCGCAGCGAGAAGCGGTTCGCGCGTGCGGCATCCCTCCGAGCGGCATCATCGCGGTGCGGCACGCGGGAAGACGTCTTCGCGAAGGGACTCGGCGGTGCCGGCTTGGCGACCTCGCAGGGAAGAAGGACGGGAAGGGTGACGGGCGAGAAGGGCAGTCCGAGCGGGATAGCTGCGCCTCGCTCGCCGTCGCCTTGAAGGGGTCCGCCGCGAGGTCGGGGTGAGGTCACGAGGAGCCGCGGCGGCGCGCCCTTCCGCAAGGCACCGGGCGGGCCCGGACTCCTATGTGCGAGGAGGTTAGGGATGAGGATCGCACTTGCTCAGGTGAACACCGTGGTGGGCGACCTCGAGGGCAACCGTGCCGTTATCCTGGGACGCCTGCGCGAAGCCGAGGAGGCGGGAGCGGACCTGGTATGCTTTCCCGAGCTCTCCCTCTGCGGGTATCCCCCCGAGGACCTGCTCCTCAAGCGTGACTTCCTGGAGGATTGCGAGAGCTCGCTGGACGAGCTGGCGCGGGAAACGGGGGAGACCGCCGCCCTGGTGGGAACGGTCCATTTCGATGGCGATCTCTTCAACGCCGCGGCCGTGCTGCACCGGGGGCGCATACTGGCCTGGTATCACAAGAACCTCCTGCCCAACTACGGGGTCTTCGACGAGAACCGCTACTTCGCCCCCGGCGGGGAAGGGCTTGTGCTGGAAATTTCTGGTGTGCGTGTCGGGATAACCGTTTGCGAGGACATCTGGTTTGCGGGAGGCCCCCTGGAGAACGAGGTTGCCCTGGGGGGCGCGGAGCTGGTGGTAAACCTCTCTTCCTCCCCTTTCCAGCGCGGGAAGCAGTCCCTGCGCGAGCGCATGCTCTGCGCGCGCGCGGCGGACGGCACCGCAGTCCTTGCCTACGTCAACGGGGTGGGGGGGCAGGACGAGTTGGTGTTTGACGGCGGGTCCATGATCATCCACCCTGAGAAGGGAAAGATAGCCTCGGCGCCGCGCTTCGAGGAACACCTGCTCATGCACGACGTGGATACCTCGGGACTGTGGGGGCGTCGGATGGCCACACCTCTCCAACGCTATGCAAGACGGGGCGCTCTCCAGGGGCCAACGAGGGTCATCGCCGTGGAGGGACGAAGATGTCCCCCGGCGGGAGAGCGCCCTCTTCCTTCTCACCAGGATAGCATGGACGTGACCGGCGAGGAGGAGGTTCTGCGGGCGTTGCTTCTCGGCCTGCGGGACTACGTGCGCAAGAACGCGTTCCGTGAGGTGGTGATCGGCCTCTCCGGAGGCGTCGATTCCTCCCTGGTGGTTGCCCTGGCAACCATGGCCCTGGGGGAGCAGCACGTGCACGGCGTCTTCATGCCGTCGCGCTTTACCTCCGAGCTGTCGCGGGAAGGGGTGGAGAGACTGGTGGCCGCCCTGGGTATTGATCTGGAAGAATATCCCATAGACGATATCGTCGCCTGCTACCGCGGCGGCGTGGGAGCGGCGCTGCGCGGTCCCGGCGAGTCACTCGCGCTGGAAAACATCCAGGCCCGCATACGGGGGAATATCCTCATGGGCATCTCCAACGCGCGGGGATGGCTGGTGCTGGCAACCGGGAACAAGAGCGAGCTCTCCATGGGGTACTGCACCCTCTACGGCGACATGGCCGGCGGGTTCGCGCTCATCAAGGACCTGCTGAAAAGCGAGGTATACCGCCTCTGCGAGCATATCAACAGCCGCGAGGGGAAGGAGATTATCCCGCGCTCGGTGCTGGAGAGGGAACCCACGGCGGAGCTGCGGGAGGGCCAGCGGGACGCGGATTTCCTCCCGCCTTACGGCGAGCTCGATCCCATCCTGGAGGATTACATCGAGAACGGCCTCACCTGCGAAGAGATGGTACGCAAGGGGCATGACCGGGCGCTGGTGGAGCAGGTTGTGCGCCGCGTGGACGCCAACGAGTACAAGCGCCGGCAGGCTCCCGTGGGCATCAAGGTCACCCCGCGCGCCTTCGGCCGCGACTGGCGCCTCCCCATAACGGCGCATCGCTGAAGCGGCCTTTCCTGAACGCATCCCCGGATCCTCCGTTTGCACGCCTGAGCGGGCGGCAATATAATCACGTTAAGGAACGGGGCGGAAGACGAGCGTTAGGGGGCGAAGAGATGGCCATGGAACATGACCTGGCGGAGGTCGAGTCCTTCATCAGGGAGGGTGAGGTCCTGGCGGAGAAATACGGCCCGTCCGATATGAAGGAACTTGAGGCGCCGCCCGACACCAACATACGAATATTATTTACCTCCTGGAGGGGAAGGGCGCTGAGGTTCGTGCAGATACAGACGGGTGCCCACAGCGAGTTCGCGCAGGCCTTCTCCAGGGAATGCGGTTCAAGGGGGAGCTACAACGAATTGATGGCGGGCATCGGGGTGCTGGAGAGGGTGCGGCAGGGGATCTTGGGCGGCGCTTTCAAGCGCAAGGGGGTCGAGCTCTTCATCTCCCATCCCGGCGCGGAAAGTCACTGAGCAACCCGTTGCGAGGATTCATGATAGCGGTAGGGGCTTATTTTCACCGGAAAAAGTCCGCCCCTATCAGGGATCTGTAATGAGTGACTGGTAATATTTTCCAGTAGATGATAGGGAACCGGCCTGGATGTTCGGCCAGGCCGCGGCACCGGACATCTTCTGGATCTCCTCGTAGCCCATGTTGCGGGTCGATTCGTCGTAATCCAGGTAGGCGTAGAGGTACTGCAACCAGAAGGGCGAGAGGAACTGAAGCTCCAGGTAGTGAGACGACTTCACCATGACCTCGAGGAAGGCCTGGTCCAGTGGCGCCCAGAAACTGTAGGCGTTGCGGGCGAAGATGGCGATCGCCGTGGCGGGGTCCTGGTAGCGGCTGAGCTCCGAGGTGGACGTCTTGTAAAGCCAGGCCTCGCTTACGGAGACGCCTTTCCCCGCAGAGCGCGCCATTTGCGCTATGCGCTCCGCGCGGTCGATCAAGAGGTCACCCTGAATGGGGTAGAAGTGTATGTCCAGGTAATCAAGGTCCGTGTTGGCGGCCAGGCTCTCGAAATAGGCGAGGTCGTCCCAGCTCCCCGCGCCGGCGCCGATCTTCGTCCCTGCCCGGTCCAGGCCGGAGAGAATCCCGTTGACGATGGCCGGCTGGTCGGCCACCGAGAAGGCGAGGCCCGTGTTGGCCCGTTGGGTCGCGGGTTCGTTTTCTACGGTTAGGAAATGGGGCGCGAGTTCCCGCAACACCTTCTCGACCATGGCCCTCTTCTCGCTTATGTACTCCTGGAGGGTGAGCCCGCCGTAATCCACACCGAAGGGCGAGATCTCGGGATTGGGGAAGACGGTCGTCGTCCCCACTATGAGGGTGAATCCCATTGCTTTCGCTCGCGCGGCCACCTTACGGTAGAACTCCAGGTATTCGCCGCTGCGCGGGAACTCGGGGTTGAGCGTGGGATACAGGACGCTCAGGGTGATGCCTCCGACTCCCAGGCCCTTAAGGCTGGCGAGGGCGGTCTCGATGGCCGCGAAGGTCTGCTCTTCGAGGAGGATCTCGCCGCGATTGCCGTTGGCGATAGTCAGCTCCACGCTGAACACGGTACCGTGTTTCTCGCCGTCCCAGCTCCTGTCGAGACGGGAGCCTATCTCCTCCAGCTTTGACGCGAGCTCCCCGTAGATGTCCTCGTATTCAGGGGGACCTCGGCCATCTCCCCTCGCTGCGGCCGTTCCTCCTGGTCTGCACGCCCGCCTGCCCCGCCGCATCCCTGGACAGGCGAGAGAAGAACGGCCAGCAGAAAAAATGCCGATATTATCCCTGAAATGATGCCTGCCGGCGTTCCCGCGCTTTTCACTTCCGCCCCTCCGCGGCGCTCCCGGGCGGCCTATTTCTTGCGCACCGGGAACTGCAGCTCGGTGACGAGGTCCTCCTCCGACTTCACCATGACGAGGTCGTTGTGGAAGACCGCGACACCGCCCCCCATGAGTTCGTAGCCGTTCTGGGAGATCCAGCGCATCAGCTTGAGGAAGGAGTCCTGCACCCCGGAATGGGAACCCTTGTGCACCAGGTAGGCCACCTCTTGCGCGGGCACCGTCTTCACTCTCGCTTCTCCCGACTCCGCCATCTCCATTATTTCCGGCGGTGGTTCCAGCGGTCTCATGCTACCTCCTGTCTTTCCGCGGCTTGGATTCTCCTCGAAGAGAGCTTTCCGCTCCCAAGAGAACGTATGCGCTCCCGCGCTCGTGCTGCGATCAGGCGAGCGGTTGATAGCCGCTTACCGCGGTGAGCTGGCTGAAGAATTGGGTTACATGCTTCTTGTTCTTCCCGTAGTCATACCACTGGAGGACGAAGACGCACTTGCTGCCGGCGTGGATGCTCCCATCCTGGAAGATGGTTATGCTCATCCGTTCCCCGTAAGAGAGCAGGCTGAAAGGGAACTTCACCTCGACCTGATAGGGGGAGTACGCGAAAGCCCTCCAGCCCAGGCTCGCCAGCGTCTGGCTGACGGCCGAGGCGAGGTAATCGGGATGGATGTTGTACCTGCGTACCTCCTCGTATGCGGCGGGGAGCCCAAAAGCCATGTTGCTGTCACCTCCGTATTTCCCGGCGCTTGCCCCTATCGGCAATGTCGCCTTGCGGTCCCCGGGGATCCATGATCCCCCTCATGATAGTGTACAGCCAAAGGACGCCTTCTGTCGCGAAACCGGCACGGAGGTCCCGGGCACCGGCCGTCTACGAAGATAGCCCCTCCCCCTGTTTCAGCGACTCGAGGAACGCCTCCAGGCGCGTGGAGACCTGGCCTTCCTGGTATTCGCGGTCGTCGACGCAGTCCCCG